>NZ_CP107031.2:1837142-2155357 GCF_027474845.2 Maribacter aestuarii | reverse complement strand
GTTCGATTTATTGATAGAAAACCTCAACGAGAATCACTCTAAAGGATATTCCAATTATATTTTCTGCGCATCGGAACAACAGGCAAAACGCTTCCATGATATTTTTGAGGAAGTCGGGCAACAAGTGCATTATAAGACCATTGTTTTTCCCTTGCACCAAGGATTTATAGATGATGACCTTAAACTGGTCTGTTATACGGATCATCAAATATTTGAACGCTACCATAAGTTCCATCTAAAGAATGGGTATGCCAAAAAGCAGGCTATTACCCTAAAAGATTTGAACAAACTGGAAATTGGGGACTACGTCACCCATATAGACCATGGTATCGGAAAATTTGGTGGACTTCAAAAAATAGATGTAGAGGGCAGGAAACAAGAAGCTATTAAGTTGATGTACGGGGAACGTGATATTCTCTATGTGAGCATTCATTCCCTACACAAAATATCCAAATTTAATGGAAAGGACGGTGCAGCACCCAAAATCTATAAATTAGGTTCAGGGGCTTGGAAAAAGGCGAAGGACAAGACCAAATCCAGGGTAAAGAAAATAGCATTTGACCTTATAAAAGTGTATGCCAAAAGACGGTTGGAAAAAGGCTTTCAATATGACCCGGACAGCTATCTGCAGAACGAACTGGAAGCCTCCTTCATCTATGAGGATACACCAGATCAGAGTAGCGCAACGGACGATATTAAAAAAGACATGGAAAGCGAACGCCCCATGGACCGTTTAATTTGTGGTGATGTAGGCTTCGGCAAGACCGAAGTTGCCATCCGTGCCGCTTTTAAAGCCGTGGATAATGGCAAACAGGTTGCCGTATTGGTGCCCACGACGATTCTGGCATTCCAACATCACCGCACATTTACCGAGCGATTAAAGGATATGCCCGTTTCCGTAGATTACCTAAACCGGTTCCGTACAGCAAAGGAACGTAGGGAGACCTTGGAAAAACTGGAAGCCGGAAAAGTGGATATTATCATCGGTACGCATCAATTGGTGAACAAAAATGTGAAGTTTAAGGATTTGGGGCTTCTAATTGTTGACGAGGAACAGAAATTTGGCGTGGCCGTAAAAGATAAATTGAAATCGATTAAAGAAAACGTAGATGTACTAACCTTAACGGCAACCCCAATTCCTAGAACGTTACAGTTTAGTCTTATGGCGGCTAGGGACCTCTCCGTTATCAACACCGCACCACCCAACCGATATCCCATAGAAAGTAGTGTAATCAGATTTAACGAAGAAACCATACGGGACGCGATCAGCTATGAAATTGAACGTGGTGGACAGATTTTCTTTATCCATAATAGAATAGAAAATATTAAAGAAGTAGCGGGCATGATCCAGCGTTTGGTACCTGATGCCAAAGTAGGTATTGGACATGGCCAAATGGAGGGAAAACGGTTGGAAAATTTAATGCTAGGCTTTATAAACGGTGAGTTTGACGTTCTCGTTTCTACGACCATCGTAGAAAGCGGCTTGGACGTTACAAATGCCAATACCATTTTTATAAACAATGCGAACAACTTTGGACTCAGCGACCTACACCAGATGCGCGGCCGCGTAGGTCGTGGAAATAAAAAGGCATTTTGCTATTTCATAACCCCGCCCTATGACGTGATGACGACCGATGCCAGGAAACGAATTGAGGCACTAGAGCAATTTACGGAGCTGGGAAGTGGTTTCAACATTGCCATGAAAGATTTGGAGATTCGTGGTGCCGGGGATTTGTTGGGAGGTGAGCAGAGCGGGTTTATTAATGAAATTGGATTTGAAACCTATCAAAAAATTCTAGCGGAAGCCATTGATGAGCTCAAGGAAAACGAGTTCAAAGACTTGTATGAGGAGGTAGAAGGAAAGACCGATAAAATTTTTGTGAAGGAAACTCAAATCGATTCTGATTTTGAGCTGCTATTCCCAGACGATTACATTAACAACATCACCGAGCGCTTGACTTTGTATACCGATTTGAACCAGGTTAAGAATGAAGAGGAACTCCAGAAGTTTGAAGCACAACTCGTGGATCGTTTTGGTGAACTTCCTACAAATGCAGAGGATTTGTTGAATTCCGTCCGTATCAAATGGATAGCGAGCAACATTGGGCTTGAGAAAATAGTGATGAAAAAAGGCAAGCTTATTGGATATTTCATCGCGGACCAACAATCGGATTTTTATCAAAGTCCAACGTTTACCAAAGTACTTCAATTTGTACAGAGCCATCCACAGCACTGTAAAATGAAGGAAAAAAATACCCGTAAAGGACTCCGACTTTTATTGACCTTTGAACATATCACTTCGGTTGATAAAGCCCTAAAAGCTTTGAAGCCTTTTGAGACTAAAAAGGCAACTGCCGTTCAAACCAGTTAGCTGAATTATTAGTGAAAGATCGGCTGCTAAAAAGACTTCAAAAACAGCCACAGCACCGGTATTTCATGGAAATGCCGTGATAATGTCGGGTCAAATTTCAGAAAGTTCGTAGGTTTGGTTTTATCTTGATTGTATCATTGTGGAAACATGTTAAATGCAACATCATGAAACAACCATTATTAGGAATTAAAATCACGGAACTCCGCAAGCAAAAAGGATTTACGCAAGAAGAATTGGTGGACTTGTGCAATATAAATGTCCGCACCCTACAGCGCATTGAAAATGGAGAAGTAAGTCCAAGGAGCTATACGATCAAAACAATTTTGTCAGCGCTTGATCAAGATTATGAAGAATTATATGAGAAGGATGCCGAAATATCTGAAAAATTAAACCTCGATTCTCCCAAAGAGGCAACCTCGGTTTATAAATTATTGACGTTCGCATGGATAGCCGGTATTATCTACTTTCTTTTTGGTGTCCCGGAAGGCATTGCAGATTGGTTTCGATTTTCGGAGGATGAATTGGTCTTTGGTACCACAGGGCATCTGGCCTTAAAAATAGGGTCCTTTATTTTTTACGCCTTCACCATTTATGGTTTTTTAATAGCGGGAAGACTGCTGAAAAATTATTTGATGAAAATCATTTCCATTTTGATGCTCTTCGCGCTATTCTTTTTTTACCTTTTTGATGGTATCTCACTATTTTATCCCTCCATCGCCGTAGAAGCCATTTTCGTGGCAGAAAGTATCCTTACCGGAATATTGGGAGTTCTCTTCGGTATTGCCATCATCAAGTCCCAAAAGCAATTTGGGTCGGTGGCCTATGTGGCCGGAGGTATGGAAATTTTGGCGGCCTTCTTTCTTTTAACTATCGTTCTTGCTCCTCTGGGTTTGATATTGTTACTCCCGGCCATAATTCTGGAAGTGGTGCTGCTTTATAAGTTAAGCGCCATGGTAAAGGAGTACAAAGGCTAATGATTGGGATTTAGTCTTCGTAATTATGTATCTTCATGTCCTTCTAACCCACAATTAGAAAAATGTCTATACCCACACTATCCTTCTCACTGGCGGAGAAATCGGCCATTGTCAAATTGATGTATGCTGTAATCCTGGCCGATGGATATTTGCATCCCGGAGAAATCAATGCTTTTAAGCATTTCATGTACGCCTTTGATTTTGACAGTAATTTTATACAACAGGCAAATGCCATAAGTAAAGAACAAGGAGAAATGATTCTTCTACAAATGCCGGCAGAAAAAAAGAGACATTTCCTTCAACTTCTAAAGGACATGGCAAAATCAGATGGTTTTGTGCATAAAAAGGAAATAGCATTGATTCTAAATTTTTGCGCCACCATAGGGATTGAGTAACAAAGAAAGCAAAGAGGAACAGTACATTTTATACCTAAAGGAGACTCGAAATAAAGGATTATATTTAAGTATCTTTAAATATTATGGTCCAACCATTTATAAATTTTAGATATCATGAAACGCATATCCTTCATATTGTATTGTTTTATACTGATTGTCTCCTGTAAAAGTGAGCCGAAAGAGAATTCTGTTGACCGTTCAACGATTATTACGGATCAAGCCATAGCACGATTGGATTCCGTTTTGCAAAACTTTGTAGATTCTGGGAACGTTGCCGGAGTTTCAGCCCTCATATACGAAAAAGACAAAGAGGTCTATTATAACGCTTTCGGTTATGCGGATAGGGAGTCAAATAAAAAAATGGATCGTAACACGATTGTACAAATATATTCGATGACCAAACCGATTACGGGAGTGGCCTTAATGACGCTCTATGAAGATGGAAAATTTGACTTGGATGACCCACTGTCTAAATATGCACCGGAATTTGCAGACATGAAGGTTTACGTGGGCGAAGATACTAATGGGAACCCAATACTGGAAGATGCCAACAGGGAGATTACCATAAGGGATATTACACGCCATACTGCAGGTTTTAAACGCAGTGCGGATTCAACCTATGTAGGTCAACTCCTAGCGAAGGCCGATCCTCTGAATAGAGAGAATACCTTGTCGCAGATGGCAGAAAAAATGGGGGCTATACCCTTGGTCTTTCACCCGGGGAAGCAATGGGAATATGGACCTTGCGTAGATGTGCAAGCTTTTATGGTAGAGCGTATTTCTGGAATGCCCTATGCCGACTATGTTCAAAAAAACGTTTTGAACAAATTAAGGATGAACGATACCCGTTATTTTATTCCCGAGGAAGATCGCAAGGATTTCGCTGCCATGTACATAAGAAAAGAAGAAGGGGAATTGGTACGGGATTCCCTTACGTACGAAAACTACACTAAACACTGGCCATTGACCCGCGGGGGTTCGGGACTCACCTCTACGCTAGACGATTATATGAAATTTGCCCGAATGCTTTTAAACAAAGGAACATTGGACAGCACTACTATTCTTAATCCTGAAACCATAGAACTTATGGCCACCAACCAATTGGCCGACAGCGTTACGGAACGCTCTTTTCTTCCTAGCAAAGGGCAGGTGGGCTTTGGAATCGATTTTGCCATAAGAGTGGCGCCGCCCGCATCTGCCGATGAGAATATGGGAGAGGTAGGTGAGTTTTTCTGGGACGGTGCCGCTTCAACACTTTTTTGGGTAGACCCTAAAAACGAACTTACAGCCGTTCTTTTTGTTCAACTGTTCCCATATGATCCCATAAGACTCCATAAAAGTTTTAGGGATGCAGTTTATGGGCTTTATGAATCCGATTCTACTTCCAAAAAGCTGTGATAATCATAACAGTAAGTCGCCATATAAGTTTATAAAACTTATTTTTAAAAAATACTTATAAACTATGCTAAATTCATATTGGAGAACTTGTTCTGTTATGCTCGCTCTGGCATTTACCATGCTTTTCACGGCATGTACGGATAAGGAATCCCCGGTAGATTTTATCGTTTGGAACGCTACTATTTGGACCGGCAATAGTGAACTAGCTACGGCCAAGGCCATGGCAATATCTGGGGATACCATTATAGATATTGGGGCGGATATTGATATTCTCACATTAAAAGGGCCAAATACGAAGCTATTGGACATGGAGGGTGCATTTATTACACCTGGGTTTATTGATAGTCATGTGCATTTAATGATGGGTGGCAATGCGTTACTTAGTGTACAATTACGAGACGCCGCAACCCCGGAAGAATTCACCAAACGCATTGGAGATTATACAGCTACTTTACAACCGGACAATTGGGTTCTAGAAGGAAATTGGGATCATACCCTTTGGGGAGGAGAGCTTCCTAAGAAAGAATGGATTGATGAGGTTACGAGTGAAAATCCAGTAGCCTTGTATCGTTTGGACGGCCACATGCTTTTAGCAAATTCGCTAGCATTAAGACTCTCAGGAATCGATAAAAATACCCCTGACATCGAAGGTGGGCAAATTGTAAGATATCCAGATGGCACACCGACGGGCATCTTAAAGGATAATGCAATGAACTTAGTCTTGGAAAATATATCTCCCATGACAACTGAAGAAAAAGAAAGTGCCTTAAAAGCAGCGATGAATTACCTATTATCTCAAGGAGTTACCTCCGTTCATGATGTGGATAGTTTGGGCACCTATTCCGTAGCCAAAAAATTAAAGGAAGATGGAAAATTAGGCATTCGGATTTACGCAATAAATCCCCTAAATTATTGGAACCGAAGATATGACAGTAGCTTGGAAAGTGACCAATGGTTAAAAACAGGCGGGCTAAAGGGCTTTGTAGATGGTTCCTTAGGTTCGCATACCGCGGCCTTCATGGCCCCTTATACGGATAAACCAAACGACAACGGATTTTTGATCAATTCAGAAGAAAATCTTTACGAATGGATTGCTATGGCGGACAAGAAGGACTTACAGGTTTTGGTTCATGCCATTGGTGATAGGGCCATCCATGAACTATTAGATATTTTTGAAAAAGTAACCAATGAAGAAGGAGTGAAAGATCGACGATTTCGAATGGAGCATGTACAACACATTACAGCCAAAGATGTCCGAAGACTTTCCGATTTAAACATTATCGCCAGCATGCAGCCATATCATGCTGTAGATGATGGCCGGTGGGCGGAAAAATTAATAGGCCCTGAACGCATAAAGACCACCTACGCCTTTAGGGATTTGTTAAATGCGGGAACGGTACTTGCATTTGGTAGTGATTGGCCTGTGGCTCCTGCCACTCCTTTGGAAGGAATCTATGCTGCGACAACACGACGTACGCTAGACGGTAAAAATCCGGATGGATGGGTGCCCGAACAAAAAATTACTGTAGAGGAAGCCCTACTGGCTTACACCAAGAATGGTGCTTTCGCATCCTTTGAAGAAGCCATAAAAGGGACACTGGAGCCAGGTAAACTGGCCGATTTTGTGGTTCTAGACAAGAATATTTTAGGGGAAAATCCAAATCAGATAAAAGATATTAAAGTATTGAAAACTTTTGTGGGCGGACAGAAAGTATATGAAGCTACATCAAATTAGATTGGTTCGAATTTTTGGTTTTGTCTTTGTGCTATCGTTATTATGAAAAAAATATTCTTCCTCTTCTTGATATTTGTGATGAACATTGGTTTTAGCCAATATTCCATTTCTGGAAATTTGACACCCACGAAGGATTTCAAATGGCTAATCGCTTATAAATTAACTCCAACAGGGCAAAACTATATAGCGGATACCGAGGTCAGCGAAGGTTATTTTAATTTAAAACTACCGGTTACAGCTCAACCAGGAATGTATCGGTTAGTCTATGCCGTTCCCCAAGATGAGTACTTTATCGATGTTATTTATAATAAAAAAGAGGATATCGAATTCAATTTCGATTTAGATCAGGGCATCAATTTTATCAAATCCGAGGAAAATTTGTTGTACACGAATTATTTAGATGAAATAAATAGTGCACAAAATGAATTGTTGGATTATTACTCGACCGGAAGAATATCTCAAAATGAATTCAATGAGATTACTGATCAGCTTAGGAATGTCCAAAACAGATATGAAGCTATTGCTCCGGAGTCTATTGCGCATCAATTCATAAGTTCAAACAGAAATTACGTTCCCGAAAGTCAGGTGCCCTTGGAAACTTTACTTCAAAACAAAAAATCGTCTTACTTTGAACATTTGGATGTGGACAATCGCATTTTACAGAGTTCGGGTTTTCTAACCGATAAAATTACGAACTACGTGTTTTCTGCTCTTTCACCGAGTATTTCTACCAAAGTTGAATTGGAAAAAGCGATTAATGAAAACATAGCGGTCGTACATCAAAAAATTTCATCTACACCTGAAGAATATAAACTAGCCGTTTTTCATAAACTCTGGAACATGGCACAAGATAATTCCCTCTCTACTGTAGGCGATTTGATTTATGAAAACTATTTGAAAGTCTTAGCCCTGGAAAACGGAAACACAACAATAATCGATGAGATAGAAACTACATCAAGATTACGGTTGGGCACTAAATCCCCTGAAATTACCTGGGAAAAAAATGGAAAAACCTATTCTTTGTCAGATTTGCAAGGAGCGGAAAATTATGTACTTGTATTTTGGAGCAGCACCTGCTCCCATTGTTTAAAAGAGGTTCCACAACTTCATAAAGAACTTGAAAATTTCAAGAATGTAGCGGTTTTAGGCGTTGGTTTAGAGGTTGATGACATCAAATGGAAAAAGGAAGTAGCCCGTTTACCGAACTTTGAACATGCCATTGCTCTTGGGAAATGGGAAAGCGATTACGCCAAGGTTTTCGCTATTGACAAAACACCTACATATTTTATCCTGGACTCGGAAAAAAGATTTATCGCACAACCAGAAAGTGATAAAGAGCTGATAGAATTTCTTAGAAAGAAGGAATAATTTTAAAGCGTCTTCAAATCTTTGATGGTCTTAAAAGCGATATCTACCTGATCATCGTTGACCAAAATGGTGAATTCATTGGTCGTAGAGATAACCTCATAAAGTACGATTCCCTCCCATGCCAATCTTTGAAATATGAAATAGTAGATTCCCGGAACCGATACATTCTCGGCTGGCAGTTTAACGGTAATTGAAGATAATTCTTCTGCCTTTTGAGTACACCTTTCATCCTTGAACAACTTCTCGACCGTTTTGTCCATAACATTGCTGATGACAATATTGATTTCGTTAACACCACGGGAAGATGTATAGAACACATCTTGTTTATTATTTATTTCTTCCAGCAGCTTAGCTTGTTTTACCAAAATATCGTCCGATGCTAAAAAGGTATAATCAGTGAGCGAAGACCTTACGGTAATTTCCCCAATATTTTTGAGAACCTTTATAATCTTATGGGTAGCGCGGAATTCCAAATCGTCCGAAAGACGTTTCAAGGCCATAACGATAGCCCCGTTACGGATGTCCTTACCCAGTTCCTCTTCAATTTCCGGTTTTACTATTCTTGACAACGATGTAAGGTTGATGATACCTTGCGCCAAAGCACTTTGCAAAAATGGTTTTTTTCTTATGTACTGCTCTACAATGGATGAGATTGTTTTCATGATTGATATATTATATTCAAATATAACAACATGTTACAAATAAAACAAATTGTCTTAAAAATTCAATTTTTTGATTTAGTAGAATAATCAGAAATGAAAGAAGGCATTTTCTAAATGTTCCATTTCAAAACTTTGTTTGTTCTTTAGAATAGTAATAATATCGAAGCGGACTTCAACGTCAAGATTTGCCTCGGTCACATAATGGTCCGCAGCCATGACCAACAATTTTATTTTCTTGGGCGTTATAGTATCGGCAATATTTTCTATAAAGTTAGAGCTACGGGAACGTACCTCAACAATGGCCAAAATTTTCTCTTTTTGTGCGATAATATCAATTTCTGCTTTTAAATACCTATAATTCCTATAGGTAATTTTATATCCCTGTTTTAATAGATAATCCACCGCAATTTGCTCACCCTCCTTACCAAATTCATTGTGTTTGCCCATAAAATTAGCCAGATATAGTGCAGTTCATCGAAAATATAGGCAAGTGAACGGCTTTTTAGAAATTTGCGCTTACTTTCGAATGTCAGTTGACGAAAGTACACGGATTAGTATACTAAGCCAAATTTCGTGACGTTAAATAGAAGCCCCAACTCTATGAACGTAATATACTAACGCCTTTTAGACTATGGAATATTTCATTAATTGTAATACTTCTACTCTTGCGCCTTATAATGCTCCACTAGATCAACTTAGAGCTTCGCATTTGTATAGAAGATTAGGATTTAGTGCATCCGTTGACACCATTAACCAGGCAGTTGGTCAGAATGCAGGTACGCTGGTTGATGCCTTGGTAGACCAAGCCATCAACATGCCTCCACTTGCGGCCCCTACTTGGGCTGACTGGACCAATGCCAACTATCCGGCAGACGATGATGCCCGAAGACAATTAAGAAACCAGCAACAGAGCGAGTTTCGACTGGCTTATGCCAATGGTTTATTAAACAACAACCTCCGAGATCGGTTAAGCTTCTTTTGGAGCAACCACTTCGTTACAGAATTGGATGTTTACGACTGTAATTCGTTCTTGTACTACTACATTAATTGTTTACAACGAAACGCCATCGGTAATTTCAGAGATTTTACCAGCGAAATTGGTTTGACCAGTGCAATGCTTTACTATTTGGATGGGGTATTCAATAATGGTAACAATCCAAACGAAAATTATGCTAGAGAACTCTACGAGCTTTTCACGCTGGGAGAAGGAAATGGTTATACGGAAGAGGATGTGATTGAAACCGCACGCGCGCTCACAGGTTATGTGGAACGTGGCGAAGTAGGTTGTACACCGGTAACGTTTAGGGCAGACCGACATGATGCCGGCACAAAGACCATTCTTGGTCAAACGGGGAACTGGGGTTACGATGATGTCATTACCATTTTGTTCCAGCAACGACCAAATGAAATTGCAGAATTTATCTGTAGGAAATTATACGAGTTTTTTGTTCACCCGGATTCAAAGGACGAAGCCAATAATGCACAGGTCATTATCGATGGTTTGGCAGCTACTTTTTTAGCCAATGACTTTGAAATAGCTCCTGTCCTAAGGCAATTGTTCAAGAGTGAACACTTTTTTGATGATGAGGCCATTGGGGTGATCATTAAAAGTCCAATGGACTTTTATTTTAATACGTTGAAGGAAACCAGCTTTGCCTACACGGATACTACCGTAAGCGAAATGCTGAACTATAGCAGATTACTGAGCCAGGAATTATTTGACCCGGTTGACGTTGCCGGTTGGCAACGCGATAGAACGTGGATCAATACGAACTTCATTATTGGCCGCTGGTTGACGATTGAAAGTATGTTGGAAGCATTTTATCAGGCAAACAACGAACAGTTCCGGTCTTTGGGCCTTTCTATCTCCGGAAATGTTGGACTCACCAGTAACAATCCTGATGAAGTTTCTAGACTAATCATTGATTTTATCCTACCCAAAGGTCTTTTGGACGATGGGGAATATCAAAAGGCTTACGACATCTTCAGAAGTGATGTCGAAGACGTATACTATGAAGGAGGAAATCAAGAATCATGGACCCTGGCTACATGGCCGGCAGCTCCCTTCCAAGTCTACTTACTACTACAATATTTGGCAAGACAACCTGAATTTCAACTAAAATAATACCTACGATTATGTGCGATATAAATCACAATTCTCCTCATAAAGGCCTTCAACACGATGGTCACGATCACGAACACCAATATTGGAGCCGTCGTTCCTTTTTACAGGCATTGGGTATAGCCGGTTCTGGCTCTATGATGTTGGGCGCCAATATGCTCACGGCCTCTGCCCCTTCCCCATTATCTGCGGGTATTGCGGCAGCTGAAACCGATAATATTTTGATATTGATACGCTTATCCGGAGGTAACGACGGTCTAAGTACGGTAATCCCTATTGAGCAATACGATAGTTATGCCAATGCAAGACCTAATATCTATATTCCGGAAAGTAAAGTCTTAAAACTTACCGATGAATTTGGAGTTCCTTCCTACATGAGTGCTTTAGAACCCATGTGGGGAGAAGGTCAGTTCAAAGCTGTGCACGGGGTTGGATATGAAGGTCAAAGTCTTTCCCATTTTACGGGGTCAGATATCTTCGCAAACACCGATTTGGCTACGACCGGCTTTAGTGGTTTGAATACAGGCTGGATGGGTAGGCATTTTGAAAACATCTATCCAGATTACTTAGTCAATCCACCAGCGGCCCCTGCGGCCATTCAAATTGGTCAGTTTGGTAGTTTAGTGTTTCAGGGAGAGGAGACCAATTATGCTTTCGTGACTTCTAATATCAATCAATTGGAAGAAATTGCCGAATCCGGAGTTGTATACGGTTTGGACGATTCTCTTTTTAACGATTGTATGTACGGTGACCAATTGAAATTTTTAAGAGGAGTTGCCAACACGACCTATGAATATTCCGGCTTGATTCATGAAGCATACGAACGCGGTGACGCATTAGGATGTGGTGTAGAGTATCAAGATAACGGCTTTGCAAGACAACTATCCGTCATTTCCAAGCTTATAAAAGGAAATTTAGGGACCAAGGTCTACATGATTTCCATGGGTGGTTTTGATACACATGGTAACCAACCTCTGGCCCATGAGCGACTTATGTCCAATCTATCCATAGGTATCAATAGTTTTTATGAGGATTTGGCCTGTACACAACAGGATAATCAGGTTTTGAGTATGACTTTTTCCGAGTTCGGTAGAAGAATATTTGAAAACGGTTCCAATGGTACCGATCACGGTAAAGCGGCACCCACCCTATTCTTTGGTTCTGGACTAAACGGAAGTGCCTTCGTTGGAGATCACCCAACTTTGGACAACCCGGATGGTCGTGGAAACCTGGAATATACCATGGATTTTAGAGATTTGTACGCAACCGTCCTTGCAGAATGGTTGTGCGTAGATATACCCCTAGTGGAACAACATTTGTTGGATCACCCTTACGCCCCTGTAAATCTTGGATTTAACTGTAGTGGTGTTGACTTTCCGGACATTGTTTACAGTGATGGAGATGTCACCCCACCAACACCACCAGACGGCGAAGGGATGGATCCAGCGCCATTTGACCCAGATTTACTGAATGCTATAGTTCACAAACCGTTCTATCCTACGGATAGTACACCCCACATTTACTTGGAAATGCCGTTCACGGCCCAAGTAGACATCCAATTATATAACATTCTTGGACAAAATGTGGGCACCGTCTTTAACGAGATGATGCTAGAGGGCTCCACAGAAATAAACATACGAGAGCGCATGCCCAAGCACCTATCTACTGGCAAGTACATTTATCGTATAAGTGTACAGAATCAGAAAATGAGTAAGTCAGTTATGGTAGCTTAATCTGTTTCCCCACTATGCAACTTGGCCTTCGGCGGTATCTATTAGATATGCCGAAGGTTTTATTTTTAGGGCAACACGCAATTCTTAGGTATAAAAATCTTTATTTTTGTGGCCTAATTCGAATACATGTCTACCAAAATAGAAGTTCCTAACCGGTATACCATTACAGCCGCATTACCTTATACAAATGGTCCTATACACATTGGTCACTTGGCCGGGGTGTACGTACCGGCAGATATATATGCACGCTATTTAAGATTGGTAGGTAAGGACGTCGCCTTTGTGTGCGGAAGCGATGAGCACGGTGTGGCTATTTCAATGAAGGCCAAGAAAGAAGGCATTACGCCCAAGGATGTCATTGATAAGTATCACGGAATTATTAAGCAGTCTTTTATTGATTTTGGAATCACTTTTGATAATTATTCAAGAACGTCTGCTCCCGTACACCATAAGACCGCATCGGACTTTTTTATTAAACTATATGAGAATGGTGACTTCATTGAAGAAACCACTGCGCAATTATATGACGAGGATGCCCAACAGTTTTTGGCCGATCGCTTTGTCATCGGAACCTGCCCCAAATGTGGAAATGAGGAAGCCTACGGCGACCAATGTGAAAATTGTGGGTCCTCGTTAAATGCTACCGACCTCATAAATCCTAAATCTACCATAACCGGAAGTATCCCAACCACCAAAGAGACTAAACATTGGTTCTTACCCTTAGACCGTTATGAAAATTTTCTACGGGAATGGATATTAGAAGGGCATAAAAACGATTGGAAATCCAACGTTTATGGGCAATGCAAATCTTGGATAGACGGCGGGCTGGAACCAAGGGCGGTTACTAGAGATTTGGATTGGGGTATTCCAGTACCTGTTAAGGGAGGGGAAGGCAAAGTACTTTACGTATGGTTTGATGCTCCCATCGGTTATATTTCTTCCACAAAAGAATGGGCCGAACGTGAAGAAAAAGATTGGGAACCCTATTGGAAATCAAATGATACTAAGCTCGTACACTTTATAGGCAAGGATAATATCGTTTTTCACTGTATTATTTTTCCGGCAATCTTAAAAGCCCATGGAGATTTTATACTTCCGGACAACGTACCTGCCAATGAATTTTTGAATTTGGAAGGCAACAAATTGTCGACCTCCAAAAACTGGGCGGTCTGGCTCCATGAATACTTGGAGGAATTTCCAAATATGCAGGACGTACTTCGTTATACCTTAACCGCAAATGCTCCAGAAACAAAGGATAACGATTTTACCTGGAAAGATTTTCAAGCAAGAAACAATAACGAGTTGGTTGCCATCTTAGGAAATTTCATCAATCGCGTGGTGGTATTGACACATAAGTATTATGGTGGAATAGTTCCTAGTCCCAATAGTCTAACAAACGTTGACTCGGAAACCTTGACGGCCCTTAAAAACTTCCCAGAAATCATTTCGAGTTCTATAGAGCGTTACCGTTTTAGGGAAGCAGGACAGGAATTGATGAATCTTGCCCGCTTGGGGAACAAGTATTTGGCGGATGAAGAGCCCTGGAAAGTCGTTAAAGAAGATGAGGAACGGGTAAAGACAATCATGTTCGTTGCTTTACAGATTGCCACTGGCTTAGCGGTATTGAGCGAACCCTTTTTACCTTTTACTTCAAGCAAACTAAAAGATATCTTAAATGTCAGTTCGAGTGATTCGACCTTGGAGAATCGTATCGAGAACAAATGGCAAGATGTTTCTCAAAAAGAGACCCTGCTCCCTTCCGGACATCAAATTAACGAAGCGTCACTACTTTTCAGAAAAATAGAAGACTCGGAAATTCAAGCACAATTGGATAAACTTGCAGCCACAAAAAAAGACAACGCAAAAATGGACGTATCTCTGGAACCACAAAAAGACACCATAAGTTTTGATGATTTTACTAAATTGGATATGCGGGTCGGAACCATCGTAGAAGCCGAGAAAATGGCCAAGACCAAGAAATTATTGGTCCTCAAAGTGGACACCGGGCTTGATAAAAGAACTATAGTTTCAGGTATCGCAGAGAGTTTTAGTCCAGAAGAAGTCATTGGTAAAAAAGTTACTGTCTTAATTAACTTGGCACCTCGTGCACTTAGGGGTGTAGAAAGCGAAGGCATGATTTTGATGACCGAGAACACAGACGGAAAATTAGTCTTCGTTAATCCCGATGAGGAAGATGTTGATAACGGAAATACAATTAGTTAATTGGAACACCCTAGCGACTTAAAACCCTAGGGTCATAATCATCCTATGCTAAAAATTGCCTTCCATCCCATTTACAAGCATCCCTTACCGGAAGGCCATCGATTTCCCATGCTGAAATACGAATTGCTACCCAAGCAATTATTGCACGAAGGTACCTGTACGGCCGATAATTTTTTTGAACCTGAACTACCCAACGACAAGTACATCGTTGCCGTCCACGATCCTGAATATTATTACGATTTGTTGAATATGAAAATTCCTCACAGGGAAGCCCGTAAAATCGGATTCCCTTTATCCGAGGTTCTCGTGGAACGCGAACGTATCATAGCCGATGGTACTATGAAAGGCTGCGAATTCGCCCTTGAAAACGGAATTGCCATGAACATTGCTGGTGGCACCCACCATGCCTACACTAACAGGGGTGAAGCATTCTGCATGCTGAACGATCAGGCGATTGGCGCACGATACCTTCAGAAGAACGGTCTTGCCAAAAAGATTTTAATAGTAGATTTGGACGTACATCAAGGCAACGGAACTGCAGAGATATTTCAAAAAGACGCTTCGGTCTTCACTTTTTCTATGCACGGAGCCGGCAACTACCCTTTTAAAAAAGAAAAATCCGATATGGATATTCCTCTAGTAAAAGGGACGGGTGACGATACCTATTTATCCATCCTTAAAGAAACTTTGCCCAAGCTCATAGCTACGGAAAAGCCCGACTTCATCTTCTACCTATGTGGCGTGGACGTCATCGCTACTGATAAATTGGGAACTTTAGGGCTGACCGTAGAAGGGTGTAGGCAACGCGATAGGTTTGTTTTGGACACTTGCCATAAATTACAAATACCGGTTCAATGTAGTATGGGCGGTGGCTATTCACCAGAAATAAAAGTGATCGTGGATGCACACGCAAATACTTTTCGAGAAGCCAACGAAGTTTATTTTTGATATTTCTCACCAATAATGGTTTCAAAATGAGCTATTATTTCTTCGAAACGAATCCATTTTCCACAGAAGTAATATTAATTTTATGACATGAAAAGATATCTCCTAGTACACCTACTACTTCTCGGAAGTTTCCAGACTATTTATTCCCAAGACAGCTTAAGCATTAAAAATCCCGATACCCGATGGGAAATGTTTACTTATGATATAGGCAACGTATTTACTGGAGTAGGTTATTCCTATGCCCGTCCTTTTCATTGGCAGGGCAAGCAATGGGCCCATTTCGGAGCAGTGGTTGGCGGAACCGGCCTGGTATATCTAGCTGACGATAATACTTCCAGATTTATTAGAAACAATAGGGAAAGCGTTCCTTCCTGGTTAAGGGATTACGGCGAACTTTACGGTAGCCCGGAAAATAATTATATAGCCACTTCCGGGGTATATCTTGCAGGTTTGATAACGAAAAATGAAAAATTACGCCGTACTGGGGTATTATTGATATCATCAGCTACTTCCGCGGGACTTTTACAACAGGTCTTAAAATCTGTGGTAGGAAGGGCTAGGCCATTAGCAAACTTGGGCAAAGACACTTTTGATCCTTTCAACTCAAGCAGGAATTTTCATTCCTTTCCCTCAGGACATGCACTTTTAGCATTTACCAATGCCTATGCTATAGCAAAGCAATTTAAAAATCCATGGGTAAAAGCAGGGATTTACACCGTTGGGGCGATTCCGGGTTTATCCAGAATATGGGACGGCCAACACTGGTTAAGTGATTTCGTTTTTGCCTTAGCAATTAGTGTCGCAACCGTGGAATCGATAGACCGATACCTGGACAGGAAATACGATGAAAAATATAACAACCAGCAAAAAATGGTCAGTTGGAATCTCAACTTTGGTCCAGGTCAAGTGGGCCTGAACATTCGTTTCTAATTTTTTAGAAAATAATATAGGTGCTAAGTACCAAGGCCGTAACCAAAGCGCCTGCTATCCAAGCATATTTCCAGGGAGTTGTGTCGATTACCTCCGTTGTTTGGGGCACATAGATTTCCGTTTTCGGCTTAATGGCTCCTATTATAAGCATGATTACCACATTGATGACGAACAATATTCCCATGATGTGTAAAAAATGAGGATAGGCCTCCGCCTCTATAATTGCTAGTTGACCGGCATCAGTAATACCGTTTGCCTCTGCTTCGGCAAGCGCGGAACCAATCATTTTTGGCCCTAGGTACAGCAAACTTACGAGATACATCAACACACCCCCGATCAACACAATTTTGGCACCTATTGCCGGAACTTTCTTGGTCAATATCCCAATAGCTACTACAGCTAAAATTGGGACACTTAAACTTCCCAAAGCCTGCTGAATGTAAGAGAATAGACCATCTGGGGCATAGCGAATAAATGGGGCTATCGACATGGATACTAATGCCAATCCAAACCCGAAGAATTTTCCAGCTTTTACCGCTTTGTGTTCCGAGGCTCCGTGATTAAAGAATTTCTTGTAGAGATCAAATCCGAAGAGGGTAGCACTACTGTTCAGTAAACTATTGAACGAACTCAGTACGGCACCAAATAAAACGGCAGCAAAGAAGCCCAATAGGCTGGCTGGCAAAACACGGCGTACCAGCTCTGGGTAGGCAGCGTCGGCATCGTTAAGCTCGCTTCCAAACAGATGCCAAGCAATGATTCCCGGAAGCACGACGATTACCGGTATTAAAAATTTGACAAATGCTGCAAGCATCATTCCCTTTTGACCTTCGGCCAGGCTTTTAGCTCCAAATACACGCTGTAAAATAGCTTGATTGGTCCCCCAATAATACATTTGCGCAATCATCATTCCTGTGAAAACCGTACCGAAGGGAATGGACGAAGTGGTGTCTCCTATTACGTCAAACTTATCTTGATTTTCCGTCCAGAGGGTGCTTAGCCCATCGACTAAACTACCGTCTCCCACAAGGGCCAAGCCAAAAATCGGGATGAGCAATCCACCAATAAGCAGACCTATTGCATTAATTAAATCGGAAACGGCGACGGCTTTTAGGCCTCCGAAAATTGCGTATACGATACCGATTGATCCGATACTCCAAACACAAATCCAATAGGAAGTGGTTTCTGAGATACCGAGTAGCTCTGGAAGTTCGAACATTGTAATAAATGCCTTAGAACCAGCATATAGAATAGTTGGCAACAGGACAATTCCAAAAGCTATCAAAAACAGAACGGAGAGTATGGCCTTTGTGTTTTCGTCAAAACGTTCTTGTATAAATTCGGGTATGGTGGTAATACCCTTGTTCATATACTTTGGGAGTAACCAGACCGCGGTAATCACCATAGAAATTGCCGCTAGGGTTTCCCAGGCCATGACCAAAATACCTTCTGAAAAGGCCTGCCCGTTAAGTCCCACAATTTGTTCTGCGGATAGGTTAGTTAACAATAAAGATCCTGCGATCGTAACAGCCCCTAAACTTCTACCTCCAAGATAAAAACCATCTGCGGAACTTTCATCCGTTCCTTTTGTAGCATACCATGCTACTCCTGCAACCAAAAGCGTGAACCCAATGAAAGTAATTATCGAAAGCATAGATTATAATTTAAAGTTAGTTGGTGGTTATTTTTAATTGTCGATTTCTTTCAAAACTTTACATGGATTTCCAGCCGCCACAACATTCTCGGGTATATCTTTAGTGACCACGCTTCCTGATCCTATAACACTATTTTTCCCAATGGTTACTCCTGGATTTATGATGGCTCCGCCGCCAATCCAAACATTATCCCCAATCGTTATGCTTTTTGCAAATTCCAGTCCCGAATTTCGTTCTTTGAATTCAATTGGATGGGTTGCAGTCAACAATTTTACCGATGGGGCCATCATGACATTTTCCCCAATGTACACAGGGGCGGCGTCTAATATAATACATCCAAAATTAGCATACGAATTTTCACCCCAATAAATATTGGAGCCATAATCGCATGTAAAAGGGTTTTCTATGTAAAATTTTTGACCTGTTTTACCCAACAATTCTTTAAAAAAGTGCTTACGTTGCCGTTCCTTATCCTCAGGTATTTCTGCAATTTTTCTCAAAAGTAAACGAGCTTTTAATCTGCCAGATACTAATTCTTTATCACTAGGATCGTACATAAGACCCTTGATCATTTTCTCTCTTTCCGTCATATCCTGCTCTTAGTTATTTTTTTGCTATCATAATTCCGCAAGGTGGAATTGAAATCTCCAGTAACCCCTTCCTATATTCTATTTTTTCATTACTTCTAGGTTTACCCTGACAATCAAAAATTTCACATTGATAAGTCCCCATATCCTGTAAAATTTTCAGGACTACACTTTGGGTTGTTTTACCGTTGATAATATGAATCTTTGACCTATCATTTTTAATAGGCACAACATAATCCTCATAAACCCCAATGATATGATAAACCGAATCGGAGACCTCGAGCAGCGGATAATTGGCAAGTGGTCTTGAAGGCATAAAATATCCATTGACTAAAACATCGGCATAGGTTTTCCAGTATGTTGTCCAAAAATTGATCATTTTGATGTAAGATGGTCTCGCCTTATTGAGTAGTATCGATAATTGTGGAACTCCAAATAGAGTATTCACCATTTGCAACGCAGCAATCTCCAAGGGCTCATTTGGATGCCAAGTAATCATATCCGAATGTACCGCAGTGTTGCCGGCCAACATTCGTATATCGGTAATACGCACTCTGTTCATAGTGGCATCTCCCGGACAGTCAAAAGCCCGGAACATGTTCCCGTATTTACGCATCGCCGGACCCGTATATTTTTGTCTGAACTCTATGATTACTTCTGGATTTATTTCCTTTAGGGCATTTTTAGTATCTGCAAGTAGTCTGTCAACTGCCGTATTTATGGAATCGTAGTCCATGCCTTCGATTCTACCGGAAGTGTTTTCATACCAGTGAAAATCATCAATGAAATCCAATTTAAAGCCATCCAGGTTCCAATCCCTAACAGCACTGGTGTATATATTGATAAGGTGTTCCCGTACCTCTGGATATCTAGGATCAAAAACAGGTGCCCATCTGTGCTCTTCGGTTAAAAATTTTCCTTTGAATTTCTCATAGGCCTTAGATTTTTTCCCACAAAAAGGAACCGAGTACCATAGTGCTACCTTCATTCCTAGGTCGTGGATTGTTTTGACAAATTCTCCCATTTCTGGAATACGTTCCGGGCGCCAATCTCCCGTAAAATCGTACCCTCGGTTAGAATCCTTTGTCTGCCATCCATCATCTAGAATAATTACCTCGTATCCCATTTCTTTAGCCAGTTTACATTCCTTTAATAGTAATTCTGGCTCTAAATTTTGGTGAAATTGGTACCATGTAGAATAAACCGGTTTTTTCGCTATCTCCGGAACATAGGCGGGCTGAAGGTTTTTAAAAGATTCCCACCATCTGGAGACATCCCTGATACTTTCGGAAAAATGGACACTTCTTGAATCTAATCTTAATTGGGCATTGAACCCGTCTAAAGGATAATGCTGCTCCGAAAAAAAAGTGATATTACAGTAAATCAAATTATCCTCCTCTCGTAAACTTGCGTTCATTTCAAGTCTATCAATGGCATTGGAGCACGAGAAAGTGAAAATATTTTCATCCTGGCTTCCGAAAAGACAAATTACAGGAGCATTTATGGATATTCTTGATTCCATTTGTAGCAATTCCCAATCTGCCTGTATCCTTTTGTTGAAATCAGCCGTTGGTTTCCAAATTCCCTTTACGTTTATCCCAGGTACTTTCCATTTCAAACTAATCGTCTCACAAGGAACGAATAATTGTCCTATTATCTTAAAATCAAGGATAGTGACTCCCTTTTCATGGTGAACCTCGGTAATTTTAGTTTCAATATTTGGATTATCGTTTACTATCTGAACATTCCATCCATTTTCCACCTCAAAACTTACTGCCATATGGCTAATATTATGTTCATAAAAAACAAATCAAAGAAAAAATACCTAAATCCATTCAAACTAATAATTTAAAATTAACAAAAGCCAAGCAAATGTTTTTACTCGGCTTTCAAATTCTAGGATAGAAAACAACTAACTCAACTTAATTATTATATACTATGCTATTTTTGTAAAAATAATTAAAAACCCGTTGTGAATTACTAATGACATTAAATATTCGCAAGTATTATATATGAATACTGTGTTTAATTAACAATATAATTAAAAGACCAACAATTTAACTACCATTAAATTAAAGAATAGAGATTTTTTTTTATTTTTAATCAACCTATGAGTAGATTTAATGCATACATTTGTTTGTAGCATAGAGTATCATAATACAGTTTTGAAACAGTACGTTTCTTTATTGTACATAGCTCTTACGAGAATAACTAACTTAAACTAACCGATTATGGAACACAATCTTAAAAAGCAAAGTGGATGGAAAATTATTACAATCCTATTTGTTTTCCTTTCATTTCTTACAGCAAGTTCAGCAATCGCCCAAATTACCGTTTCAGGTACTATAAGTGACAATGTTGGACCCCTTTCCGGTGCTAGTGTGGTGGTCAAGGGAACGACCAATGGAACGGTCGCCGATTTTGATGGCAACTATACCATTGACGTGCAAGATTCCAATGGCACCTTGGTTTTTTCTTACGTAGGCTATGCCAGACAAGAAGTTGCCATTAACGGTAGGACAACAATTAACGTGACCCTGCAAGAGGACACCGAAGCTTTGAGCGAGGTCGTCGTGGTCGGTTACGGCACCCAAAGAAAAGCGGATTTAACTGGAGCCGTGGGTTCAATAGGCGCTGCGGAAATTATCAAACAGCCTATTGTAAGTCCAGACCAGATATTGGCGGGTACCATATCGGGTGTTAACATAACGAACCGTAGTGGTGATCCGGGCGCTCCCGTTAGTGTTAATATACGTGGTGTTGGAACCTTGAGTGCAGATGCCAATCCGCTTTATGTTATTGACGGTGTTCCGTTAGTTGGCACCAACAACATTACCGTAAACACTTCATCGACTACAGATTCGAACCCATTAGCCAGTATTAATCCCAGTGATATTGAAACAATAGATGTTTTAAAAGATGCGGCTTCAGCTGCTATATATGGTGCAAGAGGCGCAAATGGTGTTATAATCATAACTACTAAGAAAGGTTCTGCCGGAGACCCTAAAGTGACCTATGACGGATACGCATCCGTTGCCTCTGCGAGAGATCAATTAGATGTGCTTAATGTTCAACAATTTATAGATATACAAAGTGAGCTTGGTAGGGATTTTTCACAATTTAGTGGTCAGCCAACCGTAGACTGGCAAGATGCTATTTTTCAGAATGGCTTTGTACAAAACCACAATGTTGGTGTTAGTGGAGGTGGTGAAAATGGAACGTATTATATTTCCGGATCTATTTTGGACAATGAAGGTATTCAGAGAGCACAGTCATTTAAACGATATTCCTTAAGGGCGAATTCGGAATTTAGGGTAGGTAAAAGACTAAAATTCGGTGAATCTTTGCAAATTAGCCAGAGCGATAGATTAACGCAGAGCGAAGGCGCATTGAACGCCGGTTTCAATGCGGCTTTGAACGCTCCTTATTTTGAAGTATTCGGTGATGGACCCTTCGGCTATAATCTAGCAAATCCAAGCACTTTAGGAGGGGCAAGTGGCTCAAATTATGTCTTACTAACTGATGAACGAATAAACAGTACTACCATTCAGAACAGAAAAGTATTGGGGCATTTTTACGGAGAACTGGAAATCATAGACGACTTAAAATTAAGACCTTCTATAGGAATTGATTATAATGTAGGCTCCGGTGATTTCTTCCAAGCAGCAACTACATTGGATGGAAACTCAGAAAGGCAATCTTTATTAGTGCAATCGAGACCAATTGAATTTACCCTAACCACGGGTGCAACACTTTCATATGACAAAACTTTTGGAGACCATAATATTGGAGCATTGATTGGGGTTGAACAAACAAAATTTAGATTTAATAAAGTTAGACTACAGGGAAGGAATCTTTTTAATGATAATTTTGCCGCTAGTGGTACGGCCGTAGCCGGGGCGAACGAAGCTGATTTATGGACTTTACAGGGTATTATAGGTCGTATAACCTATAATTACCAAGGAAAGTATTTAGCAACTGTCAATGTTCGTAGGGATGCAACCTCTAAATTTGCTGATGGTTTCAGGGATGATGTTTTTCCATCTATATCAGTAGGTTGGCGTATTTCACAGGAGGATTTTATGAGTGATTACGATTTCATAGATGACTTAAAACTAAGAGTTGGATACGGCGAACTTGGAAACCAAAACTTGGGCGATGGGACAGCCAATACTTTTCCTTATTTGACCACGCTTAACAATAATATTTTCTATGTAATAGGCGATGGTCAAGGCACAGTAGTAGGTCCCGCTCCAACAACCTTCGCTAACCAATCAATTGGTTGGGAAACTTCCAAACAAATTGATATTGGTCTGGACTTTAGTTTGCTAAAGGGTAAGATTACAGGGGTGTTTGATTATTACAAAAAAACCAATCAAGATGCATTAGTACAACTTCCATTACCCTTCGCCAGCGGGTTTTTCTTACCAGCTCCGACCAACGCGGGTGAGATAACCAACTCTGGTATAGAATTGGCATTGAACTACAAGAATAGAATTGGTGATTTTGAATACGGTATAGGTGGTAACCTAACAACAGTAAAAAACGTTGTACAAAGTTTAGGTCCCGTAGAACAAATTATTTCAGGCGTCGGTGGCGCTGGTTCACATAGAACAATAGTAGGTGAAAGCCTTGGGCACTTTTTTGGATATAAAACCGATGGGCTCTACCAAAACGCCGCCGAAGTTGCAGCGGCTTTACCTGATGCAAATGGAACTCCGTCTCCAGGTGATATCCGTTTTGTTGATGTTAATGGTGATGGCGTAGTAGATGCCAATGACAGAACCATTTTAGGCAGTCCGTATCCAGGATTTTTCTACGGGGTTAATTTTCAGGCTGCATATAAAGGTTTCGATTTTTCCATGTTGCTGAGAGGTGTAGGAGACAGACAAATTTTTAATTCATCCAGAATCGCCTTGGAAGGTTTGACGGGAACCAATAACTTTAGTACCTCAGTTTTAAATAGATGGAACGGTGAAGGTTCGACAAACTCAAGTTCAAATCCAAGATTGGCAGCTGGGGATCCAAATGGAAACAACAGGGTTTCTGATCGTTTTATAGAAGATGCAGATTATCTAAGGATTCAGAATATCCAATTGGGGTACACGTTACCTCAAGATAAGCTACAAAGCTGGACTGGGGATTTTGTATCCAATATGCGGTTTTACCTTAGCGTACAGAACTTAGCGACTTTTACCGGCTATTCCGGATTTGATCCGGAAGTTGGACGGGCTCAAAGTTTCCAAAAGGGTAATAATCCACTTGCCACAGGGCAAGATGACGGACAGGCTCCCTTGCCAAGGATAGTTCAATTAGGTTGGTCCGTAAGCTTTAATTAAAAAATTGTTATTTTAAAATATAAAAGAGAAATTATGAAAAGTAAAATTTTATTTCTTGTCGCCTTATGTACGATGACAATATTCTCGTGCACTGATGAATTAGATTTACAACCTTTGGATAGTATAACCATTGATTCCTTCTATAATACCAGAGGTGATTTCGACGGCGCAATTTTTGCCGCCTATTCTTCCATTCAGGATTTTTGGGGAACAAGTACCGAAACACTCTCCGAAAGAGGTGAATTTTGGAAATTGTCCATGGTGATTACAGATGACGTTACAGCTGATCCTGTCACGGCAGCTGGAGATCAGATTTCCATAGATATCGATAATTTGCAGCTAAGAGCGGCAGATACTCCATATGCGGCCGTATACACTCAAATTTACGAAGGTATATATCGAACAAACCTAGTGCTCAGCAATTTGGATGGCGATAATGAATTAACGGAAGAAGACAAATCGGTATTGGAAGCCGAAGCAAAATTCTTAAGGGGATGGTTTCATTTCCAAGCACTTAAACTCTTTGGCACGCCTCCCATTGCATTAGAGGTGCTTACCGACATAAATAACTTGGCTTTGCCGAACGCTACCCAAGATGAGCTTTATACAGCAATTCTAAGTGATTTTGCAGCTGCGGAAGCGGGACTTCCCGAGTCTTGGGACTCAGGGAATACAGGAAGGGCGACATCCTGGGCCG
Source organism: Maribacter aestuarii (assembly GCF_027474845.2). Classification (NCBI taxonomy): domain Bacteria; kingdom Pseudomonadati; phylum Bacteroidota; class Flavobacteriia; order Flavobacteriales; family Flavobacteriaceae; genus Maribacter; species Maribacter aestuarii. The sequence continues at coordinate 2,130,220 of NZ_CP107031.2, read as the reverse complement.
CAACTTCGTTTATTGGAAAAGTAAATGTTTTCAAGGAAGACTGGGGTCCTGCGATTACGGCATTAGGTAGGGTTGTGGACAGTGGCCCATATAGCCTTGTTCCAAACTACGAAAATGTATTTTCATTTGAAAACGAAAACAATTCCGAGTCCATTTTCGAAGTGCAGTATGGTGGCCCCCAATCTGACGATAATCTCTGGGTATTTGATGATACACATTCAGAAAATTTTAAAGCATCACAAGGAACCGGCAGAGGTTGGTATTGGGATGCAGGAAATGGAGCCCCTGGTGGTAAACTGGGCTGGTGGGCACCTACTCAGGATTTACTCGATGCCTTTGAGGATGGCGACAGCAGAAAACAAACTATACTCTATGAAGAAGGCGATATGTATTTTACAACGTTTACTTCGTTGCCATATGATACAGAATGGTCCTCTACGAACCTAACTTTGAAAAAGTATCGTGGTGAAACAAATACAGTTCCGGCAAACCATGCACCTAATCAACAAGCAGATTTTAATAATGAAAGATGGTTCAGATTTGCCGAATTAAAGCTGCTCTACGCAGAAGCTTTAATTAGAGGTGGTGGAGATTTAGGAGTTGCAAGAACTCAAATAGATGATATTAGGGACAGAGCTGGCCTTGCTCCTACTACAGCGGCTGATGGTGATTTACTAATGGCCATGATGCAGGAAAAAAGGGTAGAACTGGCATTCGAACCTCATCGTTGGTTCGACATCGTAAGATGGGACCTTGGACCAACTATCTTTGGCTCAACTTGGAACGATAATTATCGCGTATTCCCTTTTCCACAATCTGAGGTAGATCGTTCTAACGGGCTTTTAACTCAAAATCCAGGATACTAAACACATCCATTCTTATAAATTCCGTATTTCAAACGGCTTACAAGGAATCCAATCAATTTTTCAGATTGGATTCCTTTTGTTTAACCCATAGTCAGTATATTAGTTCTATGCTCCAAAAAGAGAAAATCTATCTGCTCGCGCTACTAATTTTATCGAACTTTTTCTTTTTTTCATGTTCAGAAAGAGATGCTACCCTATTTGAAAAAAAATCTAAAAAAGAGACCGGTATAACCTTTGCCAACAACCTGGACCTAGATGGAGATTTGGTCGTATTGGATTTTGAATACATGTACAATGGTGCAGGGGTAGCAGTTGCCGATTTTGACAATGATGGGCTACAGGATATCTATTTTACCGGAAATATGGTAAGTAATAAACTGTACAGGAACCTTGGCAACTGGGAATTTAAAGATATAACACAATCCTCCCGAACCGGTTCGGCTAATTGGTCCAACGGCGTTGCGGTCGTGGACATAAATCAAGATGGCAAAAAGGATATCTATGTGTCCAGGGGTGGTCCGCGCGGCTCCAGTTCACAAGCACGTAAAAATTTGTTGTTTATTAATCAAGGAGTTATTGATGGCCAATTAATATTTGAGGAGAAAGCTGAGTCCTGGGGTCTGGCGGATGATAGTTACTCTGTACAAGCCAATTTCTTTGATTATGATAGAGATGGTGACCTGGACCTCTATTTACTGAGCAACGCCTTGGTGGATTTTAATAGGAATACTTCTCGCCCAAAGGACAGAAGCGGAAAAGCCCCATCTATGGATAAGCTGTTTAGGAACAATGGTGATGAAACCTTTACGGATATTTCCAAGGAAGCAGGTATCCTAATTGAGGGTTTTGGATTAGGTGTTGAGATATGTGACATGAATACGGACGGTTGGCCGGATATTTATGTTTCTAATGATTTTTTAACGGATGACCTTCTCTATATCAATCAAAAGGATGGAACTTTTCAGAACCAGATTGCCGATTACTTCAAACATTTGACATTCAATGGTATGGGGAACGATATTCAAGATATAAATAACGACGGATTAATGGATGTAGTCGTATTGGATATGTTGCCTCCCGATAACAAGCGTTGGAAGCTGACCATGATGGGCAACAATTACGACGAATTCCAAAGCGGTTTGGCAAACGGATATCAACCGCAATACATTAGAAATACCTTACAAATTAATAACGGAAACGGTTCATTTAGCGAAGTAGGCCAGCTGTCCGGCATCTCCGCTACCGAATGGAGTTGGAGCGCGCTATTGGCAGATTTTGATCATGATGGGTTAAAAGATCTTTGTATAACGAATGGATATAGGCAAGATATTACCAACTTAGATTTCATGGTTTACGGCAATCAAGCCTTAACAATGGGTACCGAAGAGGCCAATAAAAAAGAGAGGCTTGCAGCCCTGAATAAATTGGAGGGTATAAAAAAAACGAATTATTTCTTCAAAAATAAGGGCAACCTTCAATTTAAAGATATTTCTAAAGAAGCTGGTTTTACAGAGCCGACTTACTCCAATGGTATGGCCTACGGGGACTTGGATAATGATGGGGACTTGGACTTGGTCGTCAACAATATAGATGACCCTGCAGGATTATTTGAAAATACTACGAAGCTAAACGATACTAACCACTACTTGCGTGTAAAATTTCAAGGTGACAAGCCTAACCGGGAAGGAATTGGAAGTGAAGTTGTCATTTATTACAACGGAGTATCCCAAAAACAATACCTTACTCCTTTTAGAGGTTATTTATCCACTGTGGAATCATCACTTCATTTCGGTTTAGGAACGGAGACTATAATAGATAGTTTGAAGGTAAGGTGGCCGGATGGAAGAATTCAGGAATTATATGATTTGGAAACGAATAAAGAGATTGTATTAAAACAAGAGGAGAGTATTGAAAAAGCTATCAAAATTACATACAATGCTGATTCTGTGCCTTTGTTTTTTCAAACGGATAGTTTAGGAATAGATTTTAAGCATGAAGAGGATGATTTTGTGGATTATAGAGTCCAAGCGCTCTTACCCCATATGCATTCAAGGAACGGTCCCGGTATTTCGGTTGCGGACGTTAATGGTGACAAAAGAGAGGACTTTTATATAGGTGGCGCGGCCGGACAGGAAGGAGCCTTGTTCATTCAAAATTCCGCGGGCAGCTTCGACCAACAAATCCTAAAAGATTTTAAATCTGAGGATATGGGCAGTCTCTTTTTTGATGCGGACAATGACGGGGACCAAGATTTATATGTAGTTAGTGGTGGTTCTTCGTTTGGGGTGAACCATCAGTATTATCAAGACAGATTGTATGAGAACGACGGTAAAGGTAATTTCAGCAAAATCGAGGGAGCATTACCAACTAATTTTGTAAGCGGATCGGTAGTTTCTGCTTGCGATTATGATAAGGATGGGGATTTAGACCTGTTCGTTGGCGGAAGAGTTCGTCCCGGTGAATATCCATTACAAACTAAAAACGTATTGCTCCAAAATAATTCTGCTTCTGGAGAACTTGTGTTTATAGAAGACCCCCAACATGTACAAAGTATTTTTTCTGAGTTGGGCATGGTTACTTCAGCTTTGTGGACAGATTATGACAACGATACATGGCAAGATTTAATTGTTGTGGGGGAATTTATGCCCGTACGTATATTTCACAATATTAAGGGCGAATTAAGAGAAGTTACAGAAGAGACGGGTCTGAATCATACTTCAGGTTGGTGGAATAGCATATCAGGAGGTGATTTTGATAATGATGGTGATACAGATTACATTCTGGGCAATCTAGGTTTGAACAGTCGGTATAGAACAAGCCCACAAGAACCCCTATGTATTTATGCCAAAGATTACGATAAAAATGGTCAAATAGACCCTGTCATGTGTTATTACGTTGATGGAAAAAATTACATTGCGCACTCCCGTAATGATCTTATTGATCAGATTAATGCCATGAGAGGTCGGTTCAAGACCTATTCAGATTATGCCAATGCCACTTTTGAGGAGTCTTTTTTAAAAGATGAGATTAGTGATGCCTACATTCTTAAAAGCGAAACCTTTGAAAGCAGCTACCTGCAAAATTTAGGCGGTGGAAAATTTGCGTTGACACCCCTGCCACTGTTTGCACAAACGGCACCTATCTACGGTACGCTTGTAGGCGATTACACGAAAGATGGGAATTTAGACATCCTAGCTGTTGGTAATTTTTATAGTGGAGAAGTTTTTGCCGGCCGGTACGATGCTTCCATTGGATGGTTAATGATAGGAGATGGAAAGGGGAATTTTACGAATTCTGATGTAAGAGAAAGTGGATTTTACATTCAGGAAGACGCTAAAGGACTTGCCAATCTCATTACCAGCGGTAAAGAATTGATCATAACCGGAGTCAATGACGGGATGTTAAAAACACATACATTTTTAAGGCCTGACAATAATGTTTATAGACCTATGCCTTATGACATCTATGCAGTTATTACGCTAGAAAATGACAAAAAACAAAAAATAGAATTTCACTATGGGTCGGGCTATCTCTCCAGCTCTAGTCGATCTCTTTTAATTCCGTCTACGGCAAAATCAGTCATCATAGGAGACAGTTCGGGAAATGAAACTGAAATTCTTGCAGTAAAATGAAAAAATCGATTTTACACATCTGCATCTTCATTGTTTTGACTGGTTTAGCATCTTGCAACAAACAAGAGTCTAGGCAATTTACACTTTTGGACGCTTCTCAGACCGGAATTGATTTCAACAACAAAATTCAGGAAAATGATAGTGTAAACGTTTTTGGATTTATGAACATTTATACCGGTGCTGGTGTAGCAGTTGGCGATGTTAACAACGACGGACTTGTAGATGTATATTTTAGCGGGAATATGGTTTCGGGTCGTCTGTATCTGAATAAGGGGGATATGCAGTTTGGAGAGGTGACCAGAGAGGCAGGTCTCATGGATAACAAATGGGGAACTGGAGCGGTCATGGTCGATATAAATCAAGATGGTTTTCTGGATATCTACGTCTGTGTATCTGGCGGAGGTGATGTCAAAAATCGTGCTAACATGCTCTATATTAACAATGGTCCATCAGAGGGTTCCGGGCAGATAACTTTCACAGAAAAAGCCGCAGAATATGGCCTTGCCGATACCAGGCAATCCATGCATGCTGCTTTTTTTGATTATGACAAGGACAATGATTTGGATATGTATCTTTTAGTTAACCCGGCGGCCTACGAGTACCAAGTAAATACGAGCCTTCCAAGAAAACTGAACGGAGAATCTATAAGCAACGACCGGCTCTATGAGAATAACGGCAACGGTACGTTCACGGATGTATCTATGGAAGCTGGCATCTTAGTCGAGGGCTATGGTCTGGGAGTTGGCATCTCAGATATCAATGATGATAATTGGCCGGATATTTACGTCTCCAACGATTTTATAGGAAATGATATCATGTATATTAATCAAAAAGATGGCACGTTTAAAGATGAGATCTCTAAGCACATAAACCATACCTCCTATGCCGGAATGGGCAATGATATTGCCGATATAGACAACAATGGCAAGCCTGACATAATGGTCTTGGATATGCGTCCGGAAGACAACGAAAGACAAAAATTAATAATCTCCTCAACCGGATATGATCGGTTTCAATTGATGTTAGAGGCAGGTTATGACCCGCAGTACAGCAGAAACACTTTACAGCTTAATCAAGGTGAAGGCAAATTTAGCGAAATAGGGAACTTGGCCGGAGTAAGTAGTACAGACTGGAGTTGGAGCGCACTCTTGGCGGATTATGATAATGATGGATACAAGGATATGTACATTACGAATGGTTTTTTAAGAGATTTAGGAAATCTGGACTACATTCATTATCAGGGTATTTACGATAATCCTTTGGGGGAAAGGGAAGTAAAAATTCAACAAAAATTAGAATCAATTACCCATTTACCGCCTGCTAAACTTGTAAACTATGCTTATAAAAATGAAGGTGGAATTACCTTCAAAAAAGTATCTGAAAATTGGGGAATAGTAGATGCCAGTTGTTCCAATGGAGCCGCCTATGCGGACTTGGACAATGATGGAGATTTGGATCTTTTAGTCAATAATGTCAACCAAAAAGCATTTGTTTATCAAAACAATGCGAAGAAGAATCATTTTTTAAAAATCAAACTCAAAGGTAAACCTGGAAATCACAACGGTATCGGGACCAAAATAGAGTTAAGTTCAAGAAATAATACACAACACTACCAACATTATTTAAGCAGGGGCTATGAATCCAGTGTGGAGCCGACAGCACATTTCGGGTTGGGTAAAGATTCCATTATCGAGCGTATAAAAATTCAATGGCCAGATGATTCCATACAAATCCTGAATAATGTTAGAGCCAACCAAACTATAATGGTTTCTCAAAAAGATGCTGGGATAATAATCTCACCAGTAGAGAAAATGAAATCTAAAGAAGTTCTGTTCAGTGATGTGACGGACAGTTTGGGGATTTCTTTTAAACATCAGGAAGATGATATGGTAGACTTTAAACTGCAACCCATACTTCCACATATGCACTCCCGTAATGGCCCAGGTATTTCCGTTTCCGATATTAACAATGATGGGTTGGATGACTTCTTTGTAGGTGGAGCTACCCAGCAGTCGGGTCAAATATATACGCAAGAAGCAAATGGAAATTTTACGGTGAAGGAATTAGGATTTGACCTTGAGAAGGAAGATATGGGCAGTCTGTTTTTTGACGCAGATAATGACGGAGACCAAGATTTATATGTGGTTAGCGGTGGCGTACTAATCGCACCCGACACTTCCGTCTATCAAGACAGACTGTATATGAATGACGGCAAAGGAAATTTTACTCAACCAAAAATTATGCTGCTGCCCAGCATAAGTGGTTCTCTGGTAACGGCTTCCGATTTTGACAAAGATGGTGATTTAGACCTTTTTGTTGGTGGAAGAATAAGTCCAGGTAAATATCCTCTCCCCGTACAAAGCTTTCTATTGGAAAATAGAACAGTAAAAGGGGAAGAACCAATTTTTGTGCATGTAGGGAACAGAATAGACGGCTGGGATAATTTGACCATGGTTACGGCTGCAAACTGGACGGATTACGATAATGATGGATGGTTGGATTTAATCGTTGTGGGCGAGTTTATGCCAATTACTTTGTTCCATAATGACAACGGAACTCTGAAACATGTGCAAAATCCCAAAGGATTAGAACATACGGAAGGGTGGTGGAACAGTATCTCCGGAGGAGATTTTGATAATGATGGGGATATAGATTATATCCTAGGGAACCTTGGACTAAATACAAAATTTAAGGCAACTGCAGATGAACCGCTTTGCATTTATGCAAGCGACTATGATAAAGACGGAAGGATAGATCCGGTTATGTGTTATTACATAGAAGGGAAAAACTATTTAGCACATTCTAGGGATGAAATCATAAGTCAAATCAACGCTATGAGGTCACGTTTCAAGACCTATGAATCTTATGCAAAGACACCCTTTAAAGAATCCTTTCTTCCTGAAGAAATTGAACAGGCGTATATTGTAAAGAGCCATTTGTTCAAAAGTTCTTATATGGAAAATTTAGGTGATGGGAGCTTTAAGTTGAAAGGGTTGCCATTGGAAGTGCAATTAGCACCTATTGAAGGGATTCTTGTAGAAGATTTTAATGAAGACGGCAATCTAGATATTGCCCTAACCGGAAATTCTTATGGCACTGAAGTAGCCACCGGACGTTATGATGCCCTATTGGGTAGTATTCTGATGGGAAATGGAGATGGCACTTTTAACAATTTATCGCTAGAAGAAAGTGGTTTTCTTAATAATTTTGATGGTAGCGGGCTTGCTAAACTCAAAAATGATTCAGGTAGAACCTTAATTATTTCAGCAAACAATAACGGTCCGTTGAAAACTTTTGCCCTAAATAATTATTCAAGAACTGTGCGATTAGGAGACGATGTGATCTACGTGGACATATTATATGAAAACGGTGAAAAAAGAAAGCAAGAATTTTCCCGTGGCACAGGTTATTTATCACAAAGTTCAAGAAGGCTAACGATAACTAACAATATAAAGGAAATACAGGCCATCAATTATAAAGGGGATAAAAAAATAATTTACTCCAAATGAAGAAATCGATTACAGGATTGCTCTGCATACTCTTTGCTTTTGCTTGCAAGGCGCCTCATAACCAGGCAGCATTGGACGCCTATTTTGAGGATGGGATAATGCTTTATAACCGTAAGCTGACCGATGTAATCGTAGCCGATATTTTTACTCCACCCGTTGCCAGTAGAATTTATGCTTACAGTAATATTGCGGCCTACGAAGGCATCCGTTTTATGGAGCCTCAAAAATTAAGTTTGGCCGGTCAACTTAACCATCTGGATTCCATACCCACACCGGACCCTAATAGAACCTATTATTATCCCTTGACTTCTTTGATTGCATTTACGGAGGTTGCGAAGAAGTTAGTCTTTGATTTAGAGCGAATGGAAAAATTACAAATGGATTTGATTTCTGAAGTTCAAGAAATTGGTATTGATAAGGATATCCACGATAACTCGGTTGAGCTGGGCAAGTCAATTGCAGAAAGTGTATTGGCAAGAGCAAGCGAAGATGGGTACCTAAGGAGAACTGCATTACCTAGATATAGCGTAAGCGATGACCCGGGTAGGTGGCGCCCTACCCCACCAGATTACATGGAGGCTATAGAACCTCATTGGAATACCATAAAACCTTTTGTCTTGGATTCCGCTGGTCAGTTTGATCCTGGTCTCCCAACAGAATTTGAAATTGATGAAGACTCACAATTTTTCAACGAGGCTAGAGCAGTTTATCAAGCTGTTCTGGAAGTACGGCCGGAACAATTGGAAATTGCCAAATTCTGGGATTGCAATCCAAACATATCCACTACAAAAGGTCATGTCATGTATTTTCAACAACAGATATCCCCTGGTGGACATTGGATTCATATTGCAGCACAGGTTTTGGAAGCTGAAAATAAAAGCATAGTCGAAGAACACGCCATTTTAGCGCAAACCAGCATTGCAATTGCAGATGCCTTTATTAGCTGTTGGGATCAAAAATATAAAAGTAGTCTTACAAGACCAGAAACCTTCATCAATAACTACATTGATCCAAATTGGGAACCTTTATTACAGACCCCTGCTTTTCCTGAACACACATCCGGTCATAGTGTTGCCTCAACCGCCGCCGCTACAGTCTTAACCAAATTGATTGGAGAGAACTATAAATTCACAGATTCTACAGAGGTACCTTATGGATTGCCTACTAGAACCTATAATTCCTTTCTTGAAGCTTCCCAAGAGGCTGCCATCAGTAGATTTTATGGCGGAATACATTATAAACCGGCCATAGAATTGGGAGTGGAACAAGGAAGGAACGTCGGAGAATTTGTATTAAATAGTCTAAAGTTTTAGAGCGAGTTTCTTTTTATAAGATCAATGGCCATTATTTCTTGGGTGAGAACAGGATTTTTCACGTAATTAGCCGCTTTTACAGCCATCTCCCTAAAATCCGTAGAAATAGTGGTGATACCACCAAATACAATTTCTTTAACAATATGGTCATCACAAGATAATATACCCACGTCATTCCCAACAATGTATTCATTGCTTCTGCAATCTTTTAAAACCTCCCAAAGAAAACTATCTCCTATAAAAAAGTAAAGGTTTCTCTTCCTTAAAGTGCCCCTAACATAACTATGCTGAATACTACCTTTCACGTCAAAATCATCCAAAAACCTTTGGAAAGCTTTTAAAGTCCCTTGCGGATAGTAACTATCCTCTGACGCTATCAACAACATCTTTTTATAACTCTTTATTTTAGGTAATAGCTCCACAAGCCTACTGTACATGCTGTCCTCAAAAACTTGTGAAATATAGGAATAGGTCTCAGGCAACGAGAAGTAACGGTCTATAATTAATAATTTAGAGGGTTCAATACTAAGCAATAATGGTTTAATGGAAATATCCGGTATCGGAGCAACCACATACATACCATATTTACCGCTAATATTATTGAAAATGGTTTCAAAAACCGAAACATTGTTGTGATGGAAGAATACATCGATCTGAAATCGTTTTCCAAGTTCCTTACGAAAAGTATTATAGAACTCCTCCTGAAAATTTTTGAAAGCGAATAGCAGTAAGGCCACTTTTAACTTTACTTTGGTTTCCTGACTTATGATGAAGTACCCTTTTAATCGCTTAGATTCTACAAGTCCCCTATCCTTAAGTTCTTCATAGGCCTTAACAATAGTCTTTCTAGCAAAACCTAATTCCGCGACCATGGCATTTATAGACGGTAACTGATCTCCGATTTTCAAATCTCCAGCATCTATAGTTTCCATTATTCCTTGAACCAACTGCTCGTGCTTTGAAAGAGTATTAACCCGCTCCAACTGCTTAATTTTCTGAATTAATGACATGTGTCAAATGTATGAAGTAGCAATTAAACTTGAGGAATCCTTTCCATAATAATACGAAATAACTGATAAACAGCGAATAACGGTTTCAATTAATCCAAACGAATAAAATCATTCCTTATACTTAATAGAAATACTTATGTTACTACCCACGACCTTATATCCTCCGGCAATGGATAATTTGTTAAATGATTTTAGCGAAGTTCTGAACCATATTATTGAAATTTACCACAACGAAATTGGCACGGAGGAAATAAAAATTAAGATAGCCTCCATAAGTTTGTCCAATCAACTTTTGAGCGATATTAAGAATCATTTTAGGTCCAAACTCCGTATCTCTCCTAAAATTGAACTGACCACGTTGAAAGAAATTCAAATACTTCAGGCGTCCAAATTGGGCCAAAAACCTATAAAAGTAATCGATAAAAGGATTTGATTATGAGCCTTTTGAAATTAACAAGAAGCAGGAACTGAAATTTTTAAACATCTTTTCCTACTAACTTTACATACTTTTCCTACACTTTTACAACAAAAATTCTTAGGATTATGCATTTCAGACCATATTTAGCTCATAATTGGGTCATATGCCATTCTCAAAATTTACAATCTTTTATACTGTTTTAGCTTTTTTCGTAGGATCCTTTACCTATGGTCAAGTTAAGATAGGTGATGATGTCAGCACCATACATGACACTTCGCTACTAGAATTGGAAAGTACAACCAAAGTATTGGTACTTACCAGGGTGACTACCACCCAAATGCTTTCTTTGACCCCATTATCCGGAGGGATGGTCTTTAATACCGATACCGGCTGTGTTCATTCTTATACCGGTACGAACTGGGTAAGCTTGTGCGACTCCAATTCCGGTATGTTTTCCTTTGTCGATAATAACGATGGAACCTTCACCATCAATTATGCAGATGGATCTGATTTCACCTCTAGTGATTTAACCGGACCACAAGGTGAAAAAGGTGAAACTGGCGATACAGGTGCCACAGGACCCCAAGGAGTTCAGGGAGAAACTGGACCACAGGGAATACAAGGTGAAAAAGGTGATACAGGAGACACAGGCCCAACAGGTCCGCAAGGAATACAAGGTGAAACAGGACCACAGGGAATACAGGGAGAAACTGGTCCGCAAGGACCGCAAGGGATTCAAGGGGAGACCGGAAATACTGGTCCACAAGGACTTCAAGGCATTCAAGGGGAAACCGGACTTCAAGGACCGCAAGGAATTCAGGGTGAAAAAGGGGACACTGGAGATACCGGAGCAGCAGGACCCCAAGGGATTCAAGGAGAAACCGGAGATACGGGCCCACAGGGAGTGCAGGGCGAAGCTGGACCTCAAGGAATACCAGGTGCAAAAGGAGATACCGGAGAAACTGGGCCACAAGGAATTCAGGGTGAAACTGGACCTCAGGGCGCAACAGGTCCACAGGGGGAAAAGGGTGATACTGGCGATACTGGGGCAACAGGACCACAGGGAATTCAAGGTGAAACTGGTCCTCAAGGACCGCAAGGGATTCAAGGGGAAACTGGGCCACAGGGAATACAGGGAGAAAAAGGAGATACCGGAGATACTGGACCTCAGGGTGCAATAGGTTCTCAGGGAGAAAAGGGTGATACTGGCGATATTGGGGCAACAGGTCCACAAGGAATCCAAGGGGAAACTGGGCCACAGGGAATACAGGGAGAAAAAGGAGATACCGGAGAAACAGGGCCTCAGGGCATCCAGGGAGAAACTGGACCTCAGGGCGCAACAGGTCCACAGGGGGAAAAGGGTGATACTGGCGATACTGGGGCAACAGGACCACAGGGAATTCAGGGGGAAACTGGTCCGCAAGGACCGCAAGGGATTCAAGGCGCAAAAGGAGATACTGGCGATACAGGTCCGCAGGGAATACAGGGTGAAACTGGACCTGAGGGTCCTTCAGGTAATGATGGAACCAATGGAGAAGATGGCAATAACAGCTTAATAGTAAGCACAGATGAGCCTATTGGTGCTAACTGCACCAATGGAGGTATCCGTGTTGATAGTGGACTGGATGACAACAGCAACGGTACGCTTGAAGCTAGTGAAATAGATGTCACAGAATATGTATGCAATGGAGGTAATGGAGGAAATGGCGCTAATGGAATGAACTGTTGGGATACCAACGAAAATGGCACCAATGACCCCTCGGAAGATACCAATGGAGATGGTAATTTTAATTCGTTGGATTGTAAAGGGGACAAAGGTGATAACGGGCCCAATGGTCCGAAAGGAGACAAGGGTGACAAAGGCGATCAAGGACCACAGGGAAATCCCGCAACGGATGACCAAACGCTAAGCACAAACAATTCACCGGGAAACATTTCTATCTCCGAGGGTAATACGATTGTCTTAAATGTGGATGATGATGATGCTGACGCATCCAACGAAATCCAAGTCTTATCAAAATCTGGAAACACCATAACCCTAAGCAATTCGGGTGGAAGCATTACCGAAACCAAAACATCAATTGCACAGAATATAAGTACAGGTGTAATTACTCATAATAGCGAAGATGGAGCTTCACAATCCGTGAACGTTATAAGTGCCAATACCAATAACGGTATCTCCGTGGGAACAGATGGCGGCGCGTATTCTTACAATCCTATTAAAGCCTATGGCAAGTTTGATTCTTCAACAGGAGTTGTTAATTCTTCCTTTGGTATTACAAACATAGTTGTTATAAGTACCGGTAAGTATAGAATAGAATTTAGTGAATCTAGGGCAAGTTCAAATTATGTAGTTCAATTAACCGTACACAAAACATCTACCGACAATATTTCCCTTTACGTAAATGCTCAAACAACTACTTACTTTGAGGTAAATATGAGAAATTATACGTTAGGCATGCCTGCTAGCTCCAACCATGATTTTTCATTTACTGTCCTAGAATAAAATGATTGATGAACAATAAATATTTTACGCTTTTAATGGTTCTGTTATCCTCACTTTTGTGTGGACAAGAAGTTCGCAATTTCGGCGACTTGGAAATCCACGAAAACGCCCAATTGGGTTTTTATTCCGCAGTTGAAAATGACGGAAGCTTGTTTGCATCATCTGGTCTGGTAGGCTTTTATGGGACTACTTCGTATTCGTTTTCCGGGTCCTTTATTCCGAATATATATGATTTAGAAATTGCCAATGAGGAAGGCGTTTTCCTAGAATTACCGATTAGCGTAAGCAACCACATGAATTTCATTTATGGGAATATCGCAACCGATAGGGACCAAGAATATAATTTTCTGGAACTTGGCAATCGAGCGACCTATCAAGGAGAATCTAATTTTTCTAAGATAAACGGCTTTGCACAAAGCACGGTCAACGAATCCTACATATTTCCAGTTGGAGATGCGTTCTATTTCCGCCCATTAGCCTTAAAAACTAGCGCAGATAACACGGTCTTTAAATGTGCTTACTTCTTTGAGAATCCACTTGCCCAATATTCCGATAATAGAAATTCGGGTAGTGACATACTTGCCATAAGCCAGAATGAATTCTGGAAGCTTCGGGGTAGTTCGCCGGTTTCGGTCAGCTTAATTTGGGACAATAGAAGTTCGCTATTGGCCTTAAGCTCCATAACCCAAAACATTACCGTAATAGGCTATCATAAAATACAGAAGGAGTGGGTGGACCTTGGAGCATCGGAAATTACCGGAACTATATACGAAGGGTGGGTAACCTCAGAAGATTTTATCCCAGACGAATACGAAGTCCTGACTTTTGGTTCAGTGGAAAGAACGGCCCCGCTTGCGAACAAAAGATATAATTATATATTGACACCGAACGATGATGGGCTCAACGATTTCCTATATATCCCTGAACTCGAAAATTACCGGCAGAACAAGCTTATGGTTTTTGATCGTAACGGTTTAAAAGTGTTTGAAGTAGAAAACTATACCAATGAATTTACGGGCATGTCAGGCATTAATATTCCATCCTTGAATAGGGATGCCGGATTACCACAGGGCATTTATTATTATCTGGTGCATCTAAACAATGAAGAGCTTAACATGCAGGGCTTTTTATATCTGCAACGGGAATAATCAAAACAAAAAAACCCCATACACCTTTTCGGAGTATGGGGTCTTTATTTTATTTGATACTTAACTATTTCCCAAGCATCAAGAGCTCATTGCATCGTACCTCGGTAATATATCGCTTCTCCCCTTCTTTGGTTTCGTAGGATCGGTGTGTTAATTTCCCCTCTACGGCAACCTGTTTCCCCTTGGTTAAAAAGTTCTCTACGATTTCGGCTGTTTTACCCCAGGCCACGACATTGTGCCACTGGGTATCCTCAACTTTTTCACCCTTGGCGTTTTTGTAGCTATCCGATGTAGCTATGGAAAATTTTGCCAATTTAGTTCCCCCGTCAAGGTTTACAATTTCTGGGTCCTGACCCAAGTTTCCAATCAACTGTACTTTGTTTTTAAGTGCGTTCATAATAATTTGTTTTATCGTTAAACAGTTAATACTATCAAGCCTCCTTGACTTGACACTGCAAACATAAAACCGACTTCCAAAGTTATTCGGTTATAAATTATTTACTTTCGTTTGTAATCATTTGTAGTCGTTTAAAAATGTTTATTATATTGAATATTAATTTATTATGTTGTACATAAAATATTAAATTTTTGAAAAACAATTTATATGAGGCCTATTTCCCTTCGAAAATTTCTTTTCCTTATCTTAAAACTTTATTTAAAAAAACACCCATGAGTATAGCATTAGACGTTCAGGACAATCCCTCCGCCAAACAATATGAAGCCCATATTGAAGTTGTGACCGCCAGAATTGAATACATTAAAGCAAAAGACAAAATTTACCTTACCCATACGGAAGTACCCCAAGCCCTTAAAGGAAAAGGAATAGGTTCCGCCTTAGTGTTAAAAGCCCTCGAAGATATAGAGGAAAAAGGATTAACCTTGGTGCCCTTATGCCCATTTGTGGCCCTCTACCTTAAAAGACATCCGGAGTGGAAAAGATTAGTAATGAAGGGTATTAATATTGAATAGAATCCCATGAAAAAAGACATCAGAAAGGAATACTCCAATGGCGAACTGACGGTGATATGGCAACCCGCCAAATGCATTCACGCCAAGGAATGCATCAAAGCCTTACCGGAAGTTTACAAACCCGAAGAGAAACCTTGGATTAACCCAGAAAATGCAAGTACCGCAAACTTGAAGGCACAGATTAAGAAATGTCCATCCGGGGCATTGACCTATACGATGAACGGAGAGGAAGAATTCCGATTGGATGGTAAAATGGTAGAAGTAACAGTGTCCGAGAATGGCCCGCTGCTCGTAAAGGGAAAACTCCGTATTAAGGATATATCCGGCAATGAAAAGGAAAAGGATGGCCCGACCGCCTTTTGTCGTTGTGGAGCATCCAATAACAAACCTTATTGTGACGGATCTCACAATTCCTCGGGATTTAAAGGTTGAGTTCAATCAAACTCATCTGTACGTCCTAGAGCAAAAGGAAATTCCGTTTTTTTCGATTATCTTACTAACTGTAAGCATAAAACCACCTACCACTAATGAAATTAGCGATACACAATTGGATGCGGGCGGAATCCTTGGAAAGCACCCTATCCCGGATTGCCGGCATGGGCTACTCCCATCTCGAAATCCAAGGCACTCCAGAAAGTTATGACACCAAAGCTGTAAAAGCACAGATGGATTCCTATGGCATTCAATGCTGGGGCTCCGTTACGTTGATGCTCGAAGAACGCAATATGTTGGCCAAGGATAAGGGGCAGCGCCGGATGTCCGTTCAATACGTTCTGGACCTCGCCAAAATGGTTAAGGAATTGGGTGGTTCCGTCATTTCATTGGTTCCCGCAACGGTCGGTAAAATCATCCCTGATGCACGCCCAGAGGAGGAATGGGAATGGGCCGTGGAGGGCATCAAAGAAGTATATGCCTATACCGAAGCCAACGGTTTAAAAATAGGTATTGAACCTATTAATCGTTTTGAAACGTACTTTATCAATCGTGGGGCGCAGGCACTTGCTTTGGCAGAAGCCGTAGGTCCCAATTGTGGGGTGTGCCTGGACACTTTTCATATGAATATTGAGGAAGAGGATATGTTCACTACCATCAAAAATATTGGCGACCGACTCGTTAACTTTCATGTGGCGGACAATAATCGCATGGCACCAGGTATGGGACATTTGGATTGGAACCGTATCATGTCCACCCTTAAAGAAATAAATTACGACGAAGTTTTATCTGTGGAGTTTTGTGCGCCTATGGACCGTACCCCTGCCAATCCCTATCCGAATTCGATTGACGAGGCACCGGTAGGGTTAAGTGATGAACAATTGAAATTTCTACAAGATCACGGTAGTTCTGCAGTTACTGAAGAATTCTACACCATGCTGACCCAAAAATCAATGGACACCTTAAAACCTTATTTATAGATGCAGATTACGAATGTAGAGGCCTTTTGGCTCCGGTGTCCTATCCCAAAGGAGAAACAGCATTTCTCGGATTATGGCCTCCTGACCAATTTTGATATGACGCTTGTGGTCATCACAACAGATTCCGGACTCAAAGGTTTTGGGGAAGCGAAAGCTGCGGTAGGTTCCTCGGGTTCCTGTGCAAGCATTGTAAGTTGTATCGAGAATGAAATCAAACCTATATTACTGGGTAAGGATGCACGGCATATCACGCGCATCTGGGAACATATCTATAACGGTACGCGCGACCATTATTCCCTGTCCAGAGGACGCAAATTTCCTATTTTGGGAAGGCGCGGTTTAACGATATCCGCTATGAGCGGGGTCGACACCGCTCTTTGGGACCTAAAAGGAAAAGCGCTTGGGGTGCCAATCGTAGAACTGTTGGGTGGTAGCTGCAGGGAAAAAATGCCCGCGTATGCCAGTGGTGGTTGGGCCAAAGCGGATGCCATTGGCGAACAATTACTAGGCTATACCTCAAAAGGATTTTCCGGCGTAAAAATGCGTGTCGGGGTCATGGACGAAACCGTTCAAGAAAGTGTAAAGAGAGTACAGGCCGCACGGGAAGCTTTGCCAGACCATATCAAGTTGATGACCGATGCCCATGGTACTTTTAGTGTACCGGAAGCCAAACAATTTTGTAGGGGCGTGGCTAATTGCAATCTCTATTGGTTCGAAGAACCCATCAGTCCGGATAATAGAACCGGAACTGCAGAAGTTAGGGCGAGTACCCATATTCCTATAGCAGCCGGGGAAAGTGAATATACCGCTTTTGATGTTCGTGATATGATCGCCGAGCGGGCCTTGGACGTTGTGCAACCGGATTGTGCCATAATTGGTGGAATTACAGAGGCGATGCGCGTTTCGCAGTTGGCACATACGTACCAACTGGAACTGGCCCCACATTGTTGGGGATCTGCCTTTTCGTTCATGGCGGGGGTATCGGTAGCCTTTGCTTCGCCCTCCGCTAACGTTATTGAGTTCTCCTTGGGCGGTAATCCGATGATGTATGATCTGGTCGAAGAGCAAATAACCGTAGATGCCAACGGGATGCTTTCCGAACCGGAAAGACCTGGCCTGGGCCTAACCCCAAATTGGGATTTTGTAAACGAATTTAAACAGTAGATTATGGCAAGAGCAGTGAAAATAAACCATGTGGCCCTTGTGGTAAGCAACCTTGAGGAAGCTTGTAAATTTTACGAATACGAACTGGGCCTAGAACCCATCCCTGCATTCTTATTCGATTACCCGACGGCCTTTTTCAAATTTAACGAAGAACAGCAATTACACTTAACGGAGTGGGAAGATGCCTATTCCTTCCGTGGGCATATTTGTGTTCAAGTGGACGATATCAATACGATTTTCTTCCGGATGAAAGAATTAGGTGTTATTGACATTGAGCCTTGGGGGAATGTGCGCCAATTGCCCGATGGGGCCATACAAATGTTCGTACGTGACCCTTCGGGAAATTTAGTAGAACTGTCTTCCGAACCGGGTACACATATTGATCCTAAGATTTTTGAAGACGAACTATTTAAACCGGGAATTTATGTCTCTGGCAGAAACGATTTTAGGGGTTACAAGTCCAAGGATGCTACCTTATACCATAAAAAATAGATGGCCTATACCGTTCTGCTCTTAGAGACAATTGCCGAAGAAGCCATGCAACTTTTAGAGGATGCCAAGGACATTAGCGTCCGTACCGGTTATGATGAACAAACGCTTCAATCCCAACTTAATGCTCATGAGATCGATGCCATAATTACCCGCGGCAAAGGTCAGGTGAGAAGTAGTTTAATGGCCAAAATTCCATATTTAAAAGTGATTTCCAGATGTGGGGTCGGTCTCGATAATATTGATGTAACGGAAGCATCACAACGAGGCATTAAAGTAGTGAACGCTCCAAACTCCAATGCCAATACCATTGCAGAACACACCATATCCTTGCTTCTACTGTTGCAACGAAATCTGTACAATGCCATTACCATGGTTAAGGAAGGTCGTTGGCAAGAGCGGGGCACTTACGTAGGCGATGAGGTACATGGAAAGACCTTGGGTATTCTAGGCCTTGGCAACATCGGAAAAAAAGTGGCTAAAATTGCCGATGCTTTGGGCATGAACGTAATTTACTGGAGTGCTCAAAAAGAGAATGTCCCCTACCCTTTCGAATCCTTGGATACCGTTTTGAGAACATCGGATTGCATCAGTCTTCATTTGCCTTTAACCCCGGAAACCGAAAACTTAATCAATACCGAGGCACTGGCCAAAATGAAGTCGACGGCACTGCTCATCAATACGGCAAGGGGAAAAATAATTGACCAAAAAGCCTTAAACGATGCCCTATCGAACAAGAAGTTGGGAGGCTTTGCAGCCGATGTCTTGGCTACCGAACCCCCTGAAGAAAATGAATCGCTCATAAAACACCCCAGCACCTATATCACCGCCCATGTTGGGAGTTTAACGGCCACCACCTATACTCAAATGTGTGTTATGACGGTGGAGAATACGTTAAACATCCTTAGAGGTGAGCAACCTAACGGTAACTGTATTTTCAATCGGGACCAACTAACTCAAAATTACTAACACTTATGAAATTTTTATCCTTCGCCCTTTTTCTAGTTGTATTTTCAACAAACTCTTTACTACTTCAGTCCCAGGTTAAAGTCGATCAGAATCGACTGGAAAAGCGAATTATGGATTTAGCAAAATTCGGACTTCAGGAGAATGGAGAAACCGAACGTGTTGCTTTCAGTGATGCCGATGTGGCCGCGCAACAATGGGTGATTTCGCAACTAAAGGGCATGGGCCTCGCCACGACTGTAGATTACGCGGGCAATGTAATAGCCAAGCGCTTCGGAAGCGATAAAAATGCAGCCCCCATTTCTTTTGGCTCCCATATTGACCGTGTCCCCAACGGTGGAAATTATGATGGCTGTGTAGGTTCCATGGCCGCATTGGAAGTCATTGAGACCCTAAATGAGAATGATATCGTTACGAAACATCCCTTGGAAGTCATCATTTTCTCCAACGAGGAAGGGGGCGTAATGGGGAGCAGGGCCATCGCCGGACATTTAGGAAAGGAGGCCTTAGCGATTAAAAATTCTAGTGGGTACACTATGGGCGAAGGTATCATACGCTTAGGTGGGGATACTACCAAGATTACCGAAGTGGCCCGCAAAGAAGGAGACATTGCAGCTTTTCTGGAACTTCATATTGAACAAGGCGGAACCTTGGAAAAGGAAAATATAGACATCGGCATCGTAGAAGGTATCGTTGGCCTTAAATGGTGGGACGTAGAATTTAACGGTTTTGCGAACCATGCGGGCACCACCCCTATGAATGCTAGAAAGGATGCGCTTTTAGCCGCTTCTAGATTTATTATCGCAGTAAATGAAGTCGCCAATAGTTTTGAGGGTGCGCAAGTGGCTACAGTTGGTCGTATTCAGGCAGCGCCTGGAGCACCTAATGTGATACCAGGAAAAGTAATCACTAGTTTAGAGATACGGGATTTATCCTCAGAGGTTATCGAAAAAGTATACTCGGCAATTAAAGAACGGGGCAATGCTATCGCCAAGGAATCCGATGTCAAAATCACCTTCGCCCCTCTGGATACCACGGCAGATCCCGCCATTATGAACGACTTGATTCAGCAAGAAATAGCGGAAACCTCAAAAAAACTAGGATTGAGTTTTAAATATATGCCTAGTGGTGCCGGTCATGATGCCCAGGACATGGCCTTGATTGCACCCACAGGAATGATATTTGTCCCCAGCAAAAGTGGCATAAGCCATTCCCCAAAAGAATTCACATCGGCTGAAGATATGGCGAACGGAGCCAATGTCTTATTGCACACCATACTGTCTTTAGATAAAAATCTTAACTAATTTCCGTATGAAAAATACAGACCCGATAATCGTTACGCAACTTTTAAAAGCACCTATCAAAACTGTATGGAAAGCTATTACAGAATTGGAACAAATGCGACAATGGTATTTTCCAAATATTCCCGATTTTAGACTAGAAGTCAGTTTCGAAACACGGTTTCTTGTTCAAAATGAGGGAAGAGATTTTACCCACATCTGGAAAATCAAAGAAGTTATACCCCATAAATTGATTGGCTATAGCTGGAATTTTGAAGAATACTCAGGAGAGGGCTATTCTACTTTTGAATTGACGGAGAAAAGCGATGTGACGGAACTTACCCTTAAAAGTTATGTAATTGAAGCGTTTCCCGCGGATCTTCCAGAATTTAAAAGGGAAAGTGGTCAGGCCGGATGGGAATATTTGATACAAAAAAGTCTACCGGACTATCTTGCCAAACAAAATGGGTAATGGCTGTAAAATAACAAACTTCCCCGCTTTAATCAGTATATTAGTTACTTTAATAACCGAAGAATATATAAAAATGAAAAAAGGAATACTCGCCTTCGCTTGCTTGTTATTTATTACCGTTGGATTTACACAAACTACAGAGGATATTGTGGCCGCTATAGAAAAAGAGGCCAATGAAAACTCCCAGTTGGAACAACTCGCCTATGAACTCATGGATGTGAATGGCCCAAGATTGGTAGGCACACCACAAATGAAAACGGCGCATAATTGGGCCGTAAATACCTATAAAAAATGGGGCATTTCTGCGGAGAATCAGCAATGGGGAACTTGGCGGGGTTGGGAACGGGGAATTACCCATGTAGACATGGTCTCGCCCAGAATAACTTCATTACATGCGACCCAGTTGGCATGGAATCCGAGCACAGGCAAAAAAGGAATAACGGCCGAATTAATCACACTACCCATGGTTTCCGATTCAATGGCCTTCGTCAATTGGCTTCCCAACGTAAAGGATAAAATTGTAATGGTAAGTATGTTGCAGCCTACAGGGCGACCCGACTATAATTGGGAGGAATTTGCCACCCCCGAATCTTTTGAGAAAATGAAAAGCGAGCGGGAGGGACTTGAAAAGAAATGGCGCGAAAACCTTAACAACACAGGCTATACCAGTCGTAATATTAACGAAGCTTTAGAAAAAGCGGGAGCAGCAGGAATTGCACAGTCCCGATGGTCCGAGGGTTTTGGTGCCAACAAAATATTCAGTGCCGGCACCGAAAAAATTCCAGTGGTAGATATATCCTTAGAAGATTATGGCATGCTGTACCGTATGGTGGAAAAGGGCGCTAATCCAAAAATAAAAATAGTTGCGGAGTCAAAGGATTTAGGAGAGGTACCAACGTTCAATACGATTGCGACGATTCCGGGGACGGAGTTCCCGGATGAATATGTAATTCTCTCCGCACATTTTGACTCGTGGGACGGGGCAACAGGAGCAACAGATAATGGGACGGGAACCATTACCATGTTGGAGGCTGCCAGGATACTTAAAAAGGTATATCCCAATCCAAAGCGCACCATTCTCATTGGACATTGGGGAAGCGAGGAGCAGGGACTTAATGGATCTAGGGCTTTTGTAGAGGACAACCCAAAAATTGTTGAAGGGCTCCAAGCTTTGTTCAATCAGGATAATGGAACCGGACGCGTAGTCAATTTATCCGGACAAGGGTTCTTGCATGCCTACGATTATTTAGGTCGCTGGTTGGAAGCGGTTCCCGAGGATATTACAAAACACATTGAAACTAACTTTCCCGGCACCCCTGGGGGTGGCGGTTCTGATTACGCATCTTTTGTGGCGGCAGGAGCACCAGCATTTTCACTGAGTTCGTTGAGTTGGAGTTACTGGAACTATACGTGGCATACCAATTTAGATACCTATGATAAAATTGTGTTCGACGACGTGCGGAACAATGCCATCTTAACCGCGATTCTTACCTATATGGCTTGTGAAGACCCTGAAAAAACATCCAGGGAAAAAGCTACGCTAATTGGCAAAAGCCGCTGGACCGGAGAACCGTTGACATGGCCAGAAACAAGAAGCCCAGAAAGAAAAGGAGGGCAAGATTAGGAACACTGTCAAACATGGTAGGGCGAGATTGGTAATTACCAAACTGTTCTCAGTTTCGCCCAAACAAATCAATAAATTTAAGATAATTGCGAACCACAAATAGACCAATTCATGAAAACCATACGCTTACTACTTCTTTTTGCTTTACTAATTCCTTTCGCCACAGTCTCACAACGTAGAAAAACCAAAAACCCCGCCCCTTTAGTAAAAATTGAGGATTCCTTATTTCAAGGGTTGAAATGGCGCAATATTGGTCCGTTTAGAGGCGGGCGAAGTGTCGCTTCCTCGGGTGTAGTTGGGCAGCCCATGACTTATTATATGGGAACTGTAGGTGGTGGCATTTGGAAAACTACCGACGATGGCATCAGTTGGAAAAATATTTCAGACGGCTTTCTAAAAACTGGTACGGTGGGTTCCATTGCGGTTTCGGAGAGCAATCCAAACATCGTCGTTGCCGGTATGGGCGAACATGCCGCTCGCGGAGTGATGACCTCCATGGGTGACGGTGTTTACAAATCTACCGATGCCGGTAAAACATGGTCCCATATAGGTCTTGATGAAACGCGCCATATCTCTGATGTGGTCATTCATCCCACCAACCCCGATATCCTTTTCGTCGCTGCACAGGGTGCCCAATACGGACCAAGTGCTCAACGCGGTATCTACCGATCTCTTGATGGTGGGACTACTTGGGAGAATGTTTTGTTCATAGATAATACCACCGGGGCATCCGATTTATCCATGGACATGAAAAACCCGTTAATTCTTTATGCGGCCATGTGGGAGCACAGGCGCTATCCGTGGATTATGGAATCTGGAGGGAAAAATTCAGGTATTTATAAGTCAGTCGACGGCGGAACTACTTGGAAGCGGTTAAAAGAAGACCTGCCCAAGGAATTTGGAAAAGCCGGTATTTCAGTCTCAAGAGCCAACCCGGAACGCGTTTTTGCGGTCATCGAGGCCGAGGGTGAAAAAGGAGGCGTTTACCGTTCCGATGATGCAGGAAAAAAATGGACGCAAGTGAACAAGGACCGCATTAACATCGCACGGTCTTGGTACTACATGGAGATTTTGGCGGATACCCAGGATGAGAATATCGTTTACGTGCTAAATGCACCTGTGACTAAATCTATCGATGGGGGAAAATCCTTTACCCCATTACCTACACCACATGGTGACAACCATCATTTATGGATTCACCCTGATAACAATCAGGTGATGATCAATTCCAATGACGGGGGCTCCAATGTTTCCAATAATGAAGGGAAGAGCTGGAGCACTCAGGAAAATCAAAATACGGCACAATTTTACCGTGTTATTACCGATAATCTTGTTCCCTACAACGTCTATGGAGGGCAACAGGACAACTCCACCGTTGCCATTGCATCCCGTACCAACGACCAAGGAATAGATTGGAAGGATTGGTACCCCGTAGCTGGTGGGGAGAGCGCGTTTTTAGCTTTTGACCCCGACAATCCAGAGCTTATTTATGGCGGCACCTATCAGGGAAATATTGATAAGTGGGACGCCAAGACCAAGGAGTCTAAACCCATAAAACAATATCCGGAACTGGGCTTGAGCGTAGCGCCTAAGGATTCGAAATATCGCTACAATTGGAACGCACCTATTATTACATCGCCCCATAACCGAAAAACCATTTATCATGCCGGGAACGTGGTTTTTAAGTCCACGGATGAAGGATATAGCTGGACTACCGTAAGTCCGGATTTAACGCGAAACGAAGAAGAGAAACATGGTCCGGGTGGTGGGCCCTATACCAACGAAGCTGCCGGTGGTGAAAACTACAATACCATAACCTATTTGGTAGAATCGCAGCACGAGGAAGGTGTTCTATGGGCGGGTACGGATGATGGTTTGCTACACATCACAAAAGATGGAGGCCAAAACTGGTCTAACGTCACCCCTACGGGAATCCAGGATGGGATTATTAATAGTATCGAGGTCTCTCCCCATAATCCCGCAACCGCATACGTTGTCGTCATGCGCTATAAATCCATGGACCTGAACTCCTATATTTTTAAAACGACCGATTATGGTGCCACATGGACCAAAATCACCAATGGAATTACAGGAGACCATACCTTTACAAGGGTGGTACGGGAGGATAGAAAGCAAAAAGGATTGCTCTATGCCGGTACGGAAACCGGATTGTTCATCTCATTGGACGATGGACAAAACTGGCAACCGTTTCAACTTAATCTTCCGGTTGTGCCGATAAATGACTTAACCATCCAAGACAACGATTTGGTCGCCGCAACGGCAGGACGTGCATTTTGGATTTTGGATGATATCGCAACGATTCAGAATATAATGACCCCAAAGAGTAAAGTAACTTTATTCAAGCCCAAGGATACTTATCTGTTCTTTGGAGGCTCTAGTGAAAAACCGATTCCCGGATTGGGCTCCAACCCACCCAGTGGGGTCACGTTCGACTATTATTTAGAACAAAAACTGGACAGCACAGAGCTCAAATTAGAGGTGTTACAAAACGGGAACATAATCCGGACCATCACCAACCAAAAGCCAAAGGACTTTAAGACTTGGCCAGGTGGCCCGTCCAAAGCTCAAGTGCTTCCTTCCAAGAAGGGTTATAACCGATTTACGTGGGATTTTAGGAAGGATAACCTTCCAACGGTCGACAAGGTTTTTGTATTGGGGGGCGACCAAGGTTCCAATATTGCACCGGGCACCTACACACTAAGGCTAACCATGGAGGATAATAGTTCGGAGACCATGGTCACGATTTTACCTAATCCAAAAGTTAAAGGAACTATGGCGGATTATGAAGAACAGCAAGAAGTATTGAACAAGATTGAAAATGCGGTAACAGAAATACATACTTCCGTAAACGCCATGCGCTCCGCTAAAGCTCAGTTAAAACAATATTCCGATTTACTGAAGGATAACGAGCAAGCCGAAGCTTTACTGGAAAAAGGAGATTCTTTGGTAAAAAGAATTACGAAATGGGAAGAAAACTTAATACAACCCAAACAAAAAACTTTTCAGGATGTCATTAATTTTACCAACAGGCTTAATGCGCAATTATTGAATTTAAGAGGATATGTAGATGTAGCGGAGCCCAAGGTAACCGAAGGTGCAAAACAGCGCCTGCAAGATCTTTTGGGACAATGGAGTACTTTCAAAAAAGAGCATGATGCAATCATCAATACGGAAATGAAAGCATTCAATGACTTGTACGATGAATTGGGAATACCGGCAATAATCATGACGAAGGAATAACTCATTTTTAAAGTAAAATTTAGCGTATGCCGGGCTTCATATCCGATCAATTGTTTGAAGGGGCAAATTTTGTAAAGGAGCGGTTGCCCAAAGGTGAGTATGAAAACTGCACTTTTGAGAACTGCGATTTTTCCAATGGCTATCTGGACAACCAAAACTTTATGGAATGTAAGTTTCTAGAGTGCAATCTAAGTAATACCAATATTGCCCATAACCAGTTCAACGATGTGCTGTTTGACCATTGCAAAATGATGGGGTTAAAATTTGAGGAATCCAATGATTTTTTGATGGATTTCGCCTTTAAGCAGTGCATGTTAAATTTTAGTTCCTTCGTTGGACTTTCCCTAAAGAAGGAACATTTTTTCAATTGTAAACTCATTGAGGTCGATTTTACGGAAACCGATTTAAGGAACGCCAAATTTGAAAAATGCGATTTGGAGCGGGCCATTTTCCATAACAGTATTTTGGAGGGCGTAGATTTTTCCTCTGCTCAAAATTTTAATATAGACCCGGAGAAAAATCGGTTAAAAGAGGCAATCTTTACCTCAAAAGCATTACCAAATTTATTAAGAAAGTATGAGCTTAAAATTTTGGATTGACTGAGTCAACCTGTTTGATTAAAAATTAATTAAATAGGCCAAACTAGTACTAACCGTTTGTAAACGGATAATTTGTAACTTGTTGTAAACAAATGATTATGAAAAATCTGCTTTTGATCGTATTACTCATAGGTTTCGGACTACAAGGCCAAAACACGATGACCTTTTTGGAGGATACCGTTTCCGCCGATGCTTCAATTTCTCAGATGGAATGGATGACGGGTCATTGGAAAGGCGAAGCCTTTGGGGGAGTTACCGAGGAAATATGGAGTCCGCCAGCTGCAGGGGTAATGATGTTCGTTTTTAGACTGATTGCCAAGGGAGAAATCAATTTTTATGAAATAGGTCATATTCGGGAAGTGGATAACACCTTGGTTTTTGAACTGAAACATTTTGACAAGGACCTGAAAGGTTGGGAGGAGAAAGATGAAGTGCAGCGTTTTAGGTTGATAAAAGTGGCCGAAGACCGACTCTATTTTGATGGCTTCACTTTTGAGAAGGTTGGGCCTAACGAAATCAATATTTACGGCCTGATCCATCAAAACGATGGTTCGGCAGAGGAAATTAAGTTCAACTACAAAAGGCAATAAATGAAGAAAAAATGCTTGGAGTGCGGGACTGAAATTATAGGCAGAGTAGATAAAAAATTCTGTAATGATTATTGCAGAAATGCTTACAACAATAAGGTAAATAAAGACAGTAAGAACCTGATGCGCAACATTAATAATCGCTTGCGCAAAAATTACCGCATCTTGGACAGTTTTAAACTTACCCAAGGAAAAACTAGGACTACCAGGACCAGGTTATTGGACAAGGGTTTTGATTTTGATTTTATTACCAACCTGTACACCACCAAAAAAGGGACGACCTATTATTTCGTGTACGATTTAGGCTATTTGCCCTTGGATAATGATTACTACATGATAGTGAAGCGGGAATAACATCCTCTTGACCCCATAATTAAAAACTTCTTTCGAATAAAATCCCTAAGAATTATAGTGTGAGCTCTAGTTCAACAAACAAAAAATGCTCCCCCTTTGGGAAGCATTATCTTTTATTACTATGAATAGCCCCTTCTGGGACTAAAAACCTATTTCCAATTATGCCCACTTAATTTTAAGGCAGCCACTACAATATCCTTACGACTTATTTGGCCAACAAGAATATCGTTTTTCATTACGGGTAATCGTCTTCTATTGTGCTGAGCAAAAATACCGGCCGCATCGAAAATTGAAATGTCATGAGGAATGGTCTCCACATTTTTTGTCATAAACTTCTCCACACTTTTATCCAGTATAGGTTGGTTAAAATAACGACTTTCGGAAATTTGCTTCATACAATCCGCTTCCGAAATTATTCCTACCAAAAACCCATTACTATCCAAGACGGGTCCTCCGGAAATGTGATGTTTAGCAAACTTCTCCATCACTTCTAAAATAGACTGTTCCGGACTAAAAGTTATCAATTTGGTCGTCATGTAATCGGAAACCAATATTGGAGCTTTAAATTCCTTCTTTATCGCCTTTCGTATGCCCTGAAAACTTTTGATTCCCATAACTATTTATTTTGGAGGTTAATTACTAAAGATAGAAAAAAATACTGGATATCTTAAAAAAACCCGATGTACGGGGAATAGCCCTTAATATTTCCTAATTTTAGGCCAGAACCTGAACCAATGAAAAAAACGACCACCGTACTCACCCTGCTACTTCTTGTTCTGGCAATTTATTGGAGTTTCAAGGCTTTAATGCCCCAATACAATCCGGATATAAGTGCCCCTGAAACTTCATTTGCCACAGATAGGGCCATGGCCCACGTTAAGAACATCTCTAAAGAACCCCATGGCGTCGGCTTTCCAGGACATTCGAAAGTGCGATCGTATATTATAGCTGAGCTGGAAAAATTGGGGCTCACAACTAGCGTACAGGAAGGCTATACCGCAGGGGACTGGGCCAATTTAAGCAAGGCCACCAATATTTTGGCCCGTATTGAAGGGAAGGAAAACGGAAAAGCTTTATTGTTATTATCCCATTATGATAGCAGTCCCCACTCTTCTTTCGGTGCGAGCGACGCGGGAAGCGGCGTTGCCACCATACTTGAAGGTCTAAGGGCTTTTTTAGCTAACGGGAAGCAGCCAAAAAATGATATTATTATCCTGATTACGGATGCGGAAGAGTTGGGACTTAACGGGGCAGACCTTTTTGTTAAGGAACATCCTTGGTCAAAGGATGTAGGTTTGGTCCTCAATTTTGAAGCGAGAGGAAGTGGCGGTGCATCCTATATGCTCATGGAGACCAATAGGGGCAACGCCAATCTTATTCAAGAATTCATAAAAGCCAATCCGAGGTATCCCGTCGCAAACTCCCTGGCGTATAGTATCTACAAGATGCTCCCCAACGATACGGATCTAACCGTTTTTAGGGAAGACGCCGATATAGAGGGCTTCAACTTAGCCTTTATAGATGACCATTTTGATTATCATACGGCAATGGACACCGCGGATAGATTAGACCGAAATACACTGGCACATCAAGGGAGCTATTTAATGCCATTACTAAATCATTTTAGCGAGGCCGATTTATCAACGATGAAAAGCCTCAGCGATAACGTTTATTTTAATATTCCTTTCTTCAAAATTATCACCTATCCGTTTGAATGGATTTGGCCCATGTTCGGTCTGGCTTGTCTACTTTTTGTGATTATCCTCATTCAGGGGTTCAGAAAAAATGTCTTAAATGCCAAAGATGTCTTTAAGGGATTCGTACCGGTTTTCATTGCCTTGGCGATAAACGGTTTCGTAGGGTTTTACAGTTGGAAAGTGCTTAAATGGGTCTATCCCTCCTATAAGGATATGCTCCATGGATTTAGCTATAACGGACACGCCTATATTTTTGCCTTTGCCTTTTTCTCGGTCGCCGTTTGCTTCTACGTGTATCATAAATTCAGGGTGGTTAAAAATCCAAATCTGTTGGTTGCCCCCATACTCATTTGGTTGATTATATGTGGAGCCGTTGCACAGTATCTTCAAGGAGCTGCATTCTTCATAATACCGGTATACGCGGTTCTCGTCGCTTTTTATATCCTTATCAATCAGAAAAAACCAAACCCGTTCCTGTTAGTTTTTCTAGGACTCCCCGCTATTTTTATTTATTCGCCCTTTATTCAAATGTTTCCCGTTGGCCTTGGGTTAAAAATGATGGTGGCCGCAACTGTTTTTGCGACCTTGCTCTTTTTTCTACTGCTACCGGTTATTACGAACTACCGCAATAAAGGCGCATTGGCGACACTGTGTTTTTTACTTTTTATAGGTTTTTTGGTTTCCGCACAACTAAATTCAGGTTTTGGAGAAGATACACCCAAACCCACCAGTCTACTGTATGTTATGGATGCAGATGCCAACGAGGCCAAATGGGCCACTTATGAAAATGAGCCCTCGGAATGGACCAAGCAGTACATTGTGAAAGAAAGGAGTACACCTGAAAAATTGACCGAAAACACTATAAGCAGCAAATATAGTTCCGGTTTTACTTATTCGGCGGAAGCTCCATTAAAGAAAATAGCCCCGCCTAAAGTAGAAATCCTGACCGATACCGTAGTTAAGGAAACCAGAAGATTAAGACTCTGTATCACCCCACAGCGCAACGTTAACAGGTTGGAAATATTCAGTAACGAGACACCTATAAAAAAGGCCACCGTTAATGGTATAGAATTGTCCGATTATTTCCTTAAAAATAGAAGAGGAGGAAAATTAATTACTCATTATATCAGTGATAACGAATTTACTGAACTCCTTTTGGAAGTGCCTAAGGATTCCTCTTTAGAGCTCGTTGTATATGAGGCATCCAACGATTTACTGGATAATCCCTTATTTTCGGTTCCCAAACGCCCAAAGGATAACATCCCGATGCCCTTTGTTCTAAATGATGCGATTCTCACCATTCAAAAACTGAGCTTTGACTAAATCAGTAGGGGTCCTAGGCTGTGGATGGTTAGGCCTTCCCTTAGCAAAAAATTTGGTGGGTCAAGGTTACTCCGTAAAGGGTACTACAACTTCCAAAAACAAACTCGAAATCTTAAGAAACGCGGGGATTGTTCCCTATCAGGTATCACTTTCAGAGGAAAACATACGAGGGCCTATTTCCGATTTTTTGAAAAATCTACATGTACTTATTATCAATGTTCCGCCCGGTTTCCGTGGTAAAGGACCAAAGGAAAGTTATGTGAAAAAGATGGGGTTACTTCATAAGGCGACTAAACAATCCCCTATCGAAAAAGTGATTTTTGTAAGTAGCACCTCAGTGTATGGTGATATTAAAGGTGAAGTAAACGAGGAAACAACACCGAAACCTGTGACGGAATCCGGAAAGCAACTTCTTGACTGCGAACGTTTATTCAAAGAAGATGAAAATCTACAATGTACTATTATTCGTTTTGGAGGTCTTATCGGTCCCGATAGACACCCGGTAACCATGTTGTCCGGAAAGAAAAATGTAAAAGGTGGCAATGCACCGGTAAACCTAATTCATTTGAATGACTGCATCAATTTAATTAGCACCATCATAAAAGGTGAGCAATGGAACCAGATAATAAATGGGGTATTTCCTGATCATCCTCTAAAGAAGGATTATTATACAGAAGAAGCTAAAAAGAGAGGCTTGGCACCTCCGCAGTATAAAGATGATGAAGGTGAATCCGACAAAAAAATTGATACTTGTAAGTTATTTCTTATTAAAAATAAAGTTCTTTTCACCCCTATTCGCTCTTAATTGACCACAACTTCTGCTATTTTCACAACAAAAACAGCTCTCCCACTGTTAATATACTACTGATTTTTAAGTACTTATCGATGAAATACATACCTTTAAGTAATCATTAAAATCAAAAAGTTATGAAAAAGTCTAAGTTGAGGGAGAGGATTTTGATGGAATTAGAAAATCTTATCTCCCTAAGTTGTAAAAACGCGCAGAGATCAAAAAAATATGAGCAATTACATATCGCTCTACTTAAAAAGTATTACAATGCCACGGAGGTAAGTATTGATTATCACAGACATCGAATTGAGATGGATATTGTTATGGACGATAAAGTTTACAACCCAAAAGAAGTAAACACGTATTTGCCAACGCTACATACCAATTTATTGTTCCACAATTTAAAGAAATTCTTAAGGTCCTGTATTGAAAAAGACGATAGGAGCATTGGGTTCTATGCGCAGCTTTTAAACAGCTTTACGCCTCAGGAGAGTAAATACTCCCTCGCCTAGCATATTGCAATAAAAATTACCCTTTTTTGAAAAGACGCTCTCGGGCGTCTTTTCCTTTTTAAAGGATTTAAGGCTTTCCTTAACAGGGTTATATGGAATATTTTAATAGTTTAGCGCACCAAAAAATAACTAAACGATGAAAAAATTAATTTTTGCGCTTTTCGTATGTACCTGTTTTTATGGAACTGCGCAGACCACTACCGAATTACAAAAGCACTATGAAGCTTTCTACAATCAGATGCGCCTACAGGGTGATATCGATGGCGTCATAAACGCACTCACCCATCTTAATGTGTTATCCCCATCCAAAGAAAGAATGGACACCTTGGCATATATCTATGCCAACGACAATCAGCATCTACAAGCCTTAAATACCATTGGTATTGAAAAATTGGCTACCGATTCCGATCTTGCCGTACAGGTAAAGGCAATTTCCCTAAAGGCTTTAAACCAGCCAAAAAGAGCTTTGGAGCAATTTGAGGTTTTAAATACGAGGGAACCCAATGCCTATTTAGCCTACGAATTGGCGGATTTAAAGATTCAGACCGGGGACAACGCCGGAGCATTGACCCACATTGAGTACGGTATAGCCAATGCCACCGATGAAATGAAATATGCATTTTACGAACGCCAACAACCCTATGAAGTTTCGTTGAAAGCAGCTTTTATGCACCTCAAAGGATTAGTACAGTTCAATATGGACAAAACAAATATTGACGCAGCGATTGCTATTATAGATGAAGCCTTAAAAATGGACCCCAACTTTAATTTGGCAAGTTTAAGCAAGCAGGCACTGGAGTCTAGAAAAGAGGCACCTGCCGAACCAAAGCAATAGTATGCTAAAAAATTATAAGAAACTGAAAACGGGCTAATTGCCCGTTTTTTTATGATTTAGATTTTCCAGAAGGATATTGTCCCTTTCCTTTTTAATCTCGATAAGTTCCGAAACATGTTCATTGGGTACGGCTATGGACAGCACATAATGCCCAATTTTCCATTTTCCATCTACTTTTTTGAGTATGCCAGAGCCACGACAAATCTTCATTTGCGTATTCAGTAGCTCATCGAACCAAGCAAAATTTTCGGAAGTATTTACATAAACATTGCGCTCCACCAGAGTGAAATTCCAGGCCTTACCCTTATCAAAATGTGGCTTGGAATAGGCTTTGAACTCGGTTAGGTCCCAGTTTTCCGTGGCGTCCGTTCCAATGAAGACCGCATCGTCCGACATCAAACTAAAATAGGTATCAAAGTTTGCTTCGGCCGCAGCGTTGTGCCAAGTGTCTAATACCGCATTAATTTCTTGTTGCGGTTGCTCCTGTGCAATGCAAGCTATGCTCCAAAATAACAGTAAAAATTTAGCTTTTCTCATTTTTGATTAGGTCCTCTGGCAAAGTATTGTTTACCACTACGTTAAATTGTTCCCTTAAAGCATTAAATGCCTGTATCACCTCCTTTAAGGAGTCCTCTGGATTTAGACGATATTCTAAATCTCCCTTTGTTTTTAAAATGTAGGTCTTCAAGACTTTTTGCCTTCCCTTTATTTGCGGGATATCAAACTCCGAAGGATATACGGATGCTTCCAGCACTTTTTGTTTTTCCACCAAATCCTCCGTAACCAATATTAAATCTTCCCTATTCTCACTCGTGTATAATCGGTCGAACGTTGTTTCGAACATACTGAACTCCTTCCATTTATTAAGAATTGCAGCAGCTTTGCCGTTCACCGCACTTTTTCTAGGCAATTCACTCGAGTCCAATGTCCAACCTATACCCTGCGAATCCGCAGTAGCAGCCGGTGTATCTTTGCAGGCCATTAAAAGCAGTGATAGCATCAGAAAAACAAACATTTTTGACATGTGGCGAATGTACAAATTTTAGGAAAGGGTATCTTTATGGCAGAATTCATTTAACTTCTTTTTAATGGAGAAATATATTTTGATTATTGGAGCGTGTGGACAAATAGGTACAGAGCTAACCTTTGCCTTGCGAGAGAAATACGGATCTAATAATGTCATCGCAAGCGATATCCGGGAAGGAAGTGAGGAAATGATGGCCTCGGGACCTTTTGAAATTTTGGACGCGACCGATTATGATGCGCTGGAGGAGGTGGTAGCCTATTATGAAATTAACGAGGTATATTTAATGGCGGCCATGCTAAGTGCTACAGCGGAAAAATTTCCCATGCGGGCTTGGAACCTAAACATGAACTCCCTTTTAATGTTCTTAACCTAGGAAAAGAAAAGAAAATAGATAAGATTTTTTGGCCATCTAGTATTGCGGTTTTTGGCCCCAATACGCCCAAGGAAAATACGCCACAAAACACTATTATGGAACCCAGCACCGTCTACGGCATAAGTAAACAGTCCGGAGAGCGCTGGTGTGAATATTACCATAACAAGTTTGGAGTAGATGTCAGAAGCATCCGTTATCCCGGTTTGATCAGTTGGAAAACCATGCCAGGAGGTGGCACTACCGATTATGCAGTTGAAATCTACCACAAGGCCTTGTCCAAGACCTCCTATACCTGTTTTTTAAAAGAAGATACGGCCTTGCCGATGATGTTTATGGATGATGCCATTAGGGCTACCCTACAGATTATGGAATCCCGTGCAGATGACATAAAAGTGCGCTCTTCTTATAACCTTTCCGGGATGAGTTTTACACCAAAAGACATCGCAGAAGAGATTAGCAGAAATATTCCAGATTTCAAAATTTCGTACGAACCTGATTTTAGACAAAAAATTGCAGACTCATGGCCCAGTAGTATAGACGACTCTAACGCCCAAGAAGACTGGAACTGGAAAGCTGAATACGATTTGAGGGAAACTACAAAAGAGATGTTGAAAAATTTGAAAGGCTAAGGTTAAATTATATAGTTAGATTCAATCTAGCTTTATTGGAATCGGGCATTTTGCAGGAAATATGACGCCATGTCATCTTATCTATCCTTTTATAGGAATTGAAATGCCTAATGCAAATGCTCCGGCATATTGTTGGACACTCGGTTGAAAATAGTAAGCCAAACCCAAATCAATATTATTTTTTCGTCCTACTTCCAATCCGAAGGCAAATGGTATGTGGTAAATAAATCCACTTTTATTAATGTCATCAAACGCCGTAAAGGTTTCAAATTTTCCAATCGATGCACCAATTCCAATCTCCACATACGGGGCAACCCAAGGAATTGGAGCACTAATTCTTCCTTTCCCTCCAATTAAAAAAGCTTTGGTTTCTGCCTTTTCCACGGTTGGATTACCATTAATATCATCTCCATTGGAACTTGTTAAAATCATACCAGCATAGGGTCTCAGTTCAAACCAGGAAGCGATTCCTAGAACATATTCACCTTGAAGGAACAAACCGTCATCGACAATTTCATCCACACTATTATAAGGGGAACTCAATCCAAATCCTATTTGTGCGTTAATAGATTCGTTTTTGATGAATTGCGCTCCGACGAGCGTTGACGTTAGTCCTATTATCAATACAACCAAAGAATTCTTCATAACATATTCATATTTCCTATGGATAAAGGGATTATTTGTAGATATCTACTATTTTGGGCCTGATGATAAACGAGGAACTATCCCTGAGTAAACTTCAATTTTTTCTCTATGGCCAGGATCATTTCATTGGCAATATCTTTTCCCGTAGCATTTTCAATACCTTCCAGACCAGGAGAGGAATTGACTTCTAATAACAAAGGTCCTTTATTGGAACGGATAATGTCCACGCCAGCCACGGCCAAGTTCAGGACTTTGGCAGCCTTTTGTGCCAATTTACGTTCCTCCGTCGTAATTTTTATCCTAGAGGCTTTTCCTCCTTGATGAATGTTGGCCCTAAATTCTCCCTTTGCCGCTTGGCGCTGCATTGAGGCAACAACCTTCCCATTGACCACAAAGCAGCGGATATCCTGCCCGTTGGCTTCTTTTATGAATTCCTGTACCAAAATATTTGTATTAACACTTTTAAAGGCGTTGATAACACTTTCTGCCGCCTTATTGGTCTCCGCTAAAACCACACCTTTACCTTGTGTGCTTTCCAGTAGCTTTATGATCAACGGGGCGCCATTAACCATTTTTATCAAGTCTTTAGTATCCATAGGTGACTTGGCAAATCCGGTAATCGGGATATGAATGTCATAATTGGAAAAGAGCTGCGACGCAAAAAGTTTGTCCCTGGATTGGGTTATGGATTCCGCTGAATTTTGACAGTAAACCCCCAAGTTCTTGAACTGACGTATAAGGGCACATCCATAAAAGGTAACCGATGGTTTTATACGCGGTATTACAGCATCGAAATCCTTTAAGATATTTCCACCACGGTAGCGTATTTCTGGGGAACGAGCATCTAGTTTCATGTACGCCAGTTCAACGTTCAAAAAAACGATTTCATGCCCCCTGGCCTCTGCCGCTTCCATAATGCGTTTGTTACTGTATAAATTAGGATTGCTAGCTAATAGCCCAATTTTCAGGCCTGTTTTTTCCTTAAAATAAGGTTGGTACTTCTCTTCAATCTCCTCTTCAACAAATTCCTGCACGGCATAGTTGATTGCCGGATTTACAATAAACCGTTCGTTAAGTGCTTCACGCCCTAAAAGCATGCGGAACTCCATTGTATCCCGGTTGGCCAAGGTCAGCTCTATATCAAAAGTATGATCACCTATGGTCACCGGGGTCTTTACCACTAATCGTTCTTCAGAAATGCCGGATGAGCTTTTAACCATACGGCGGTCTACCAGCTGCGCTTCACAGGAAATTCCGATACTTCTATTTTCCGGTAAAGGATTAACTTCAAATTTTACCCATTCCTTAGCTCCTTTGTTGAATACTTTAAGATTAGTTGCCTGAATAGATGAGGTTTTTGCCCCGGAATCTACACGCGCTTTAATGGCAGGAATGCCTAATTCCTCAAAGACACACCATTCTTCACTCCCTATAATCTTTAAATCCAAATCCTTTATCTTTTTCTAAGTTCAAAAATATCGGTACGCCTATCCTTTAGATTCCGCACGGCACCGAATTGGTTCAACTCCCGTAGCAAATCGATATCCACATCGGCAATTAAAATCATCTCTGTGTTGGGTGTAGCTTCCGCTTTTATACCATTTGTCGGAAACGAAAAATCACAAGGTGTAAATACCATGGATTGTGCAAATTGGATATCCATGTTCTGGACGTTAGGTAAATTTCCAACACTCCCAGCAATGGCCACATAACACTCGTTCTCTATGGCTCTTGCCTGAGCACAGTTCCGCACTCTGGAATAGCCGTTCTGTGTATCAGTCAAAAATGGAATAAAAAGAATATCCATTCCTTCGTCTGCCAAAATTCGACTCAATTCCGGAAATTCAGAATCATAACAGATGAGGATTCCGATTTTACCGCAGTCGGTATCAAAAGCTTTTAACTGATGTCCGCCCTGCATTCCCCATACTTTAGCTTCGTCCGGAGTAACATGTAATTTTTCATAACGCTCCATACTCCCATCCCTTCTACACAGGTAGCCAACGTTATAAAGCCGTCCCTCAATCATTTCCGGCATACTCCCGGTGATGATATTGATGTTGTAGGATATGGAAAATTCCGAAAATTTTTGAACGATGGCTTCCGTATGTTTTGCCAGTTCCCGAATTGCATCTGGCGTGGACAAATGATTGTCCTTAGCCATTAAGGGAGCATTAAAAAATTCAGGGAAGAGTGCAAAATCCGATCGGTAACCACTTACCGCATCTACAAAATACTCCGCTTGCTGTAACAGTTCATCTAAATCCTTATAGGGCCGCATTTGCCATTGAATCAAACCCAGACGGATTATCGTTTTTTTGGTGGCCGCTTTTTTAGATGGTTTTTGGTAATAAATATTGTCCCACTCCATCAAAATCGCAAAATCATTCGATTCCGCATCGCCTTCCAGATAGCCCTTCATGACTTTGGCAGGGTGAAAATCGTTACTGATCTGAAAGTTTAATACAGGGTCCTGAATTTCTTTGCGGCGTACTTTGGCAATGTACTCTTTTGGAGTTAGTTCATCTGCATATTCGTGATAATTGGGCATGCGTCCCCCAAAAACTATACTTTTCAGGTTCAGTTTTTCGCAGAGCTCTTTACGATAATCGTACAATCTACGTCCCAATCGTAGCCCACGAAACTGTGGCTTGATAAAGACTTCTATACCGTAGAGAACATCCCCATCGTTATTATGAGTGTTAAAGGAATAATTACCGGTAATCTGCTCGTAGGTATGTTCATCATCATAAGCATCATAGTCTACGATTATTGATAGGGCAACACCTGCCAATTGTCCGTTTATTTTTATAACGACCTGGCCTTCCGGGAATTTTTCTATGAGTGATTTGATATGCTCCTCCTTCCAATAAGCCCAGGGCATATTAATATACGCGGCGAGCATGGCAATTTTAAGTTCTTGATAATCATCAAGACTCAAGAACTTTAATTCAATATTTTCAATTTCTTCTATTTTCATTTTTGAAATAGTATGATAGCATTAAGTTGGTTATGAAAGGCAACGAACAATACGCACCAGTTCACCTAAAGGGATGGAATAAGTTTAAAGTAGATTTAGAAATGCCAGGGCGCGGTAAAATTTAGTCTTCATCCCCGTCCACCATATCTTCCGGGTCGGGTTCCACTACTGCCTCTGGATCATCGTCCTCAAAATCCTCGTAGTCATCCTCATCGTAGTTTTCCATGGTATATTCCAGTTTGGCACTGATCTTAACCAGGTATTTAGTGTCTTGAGTGAGTACCTCAACGGCTTCAATACGTTCGCCTTGGCCATTCTTAAAGGTGATGATATTGCGGTCATCATACCCATCGGGATAACGTTCTACCAAAAGTTTCAATACTTCTGGAGTAAGCTTTTTAAAGTCTACGATGACTCTTTTCAAATGTGCGTTCTTGTCCATATTTATAAGTCCAAAAGGTAAGCAAAAATTAGGGGAGCAACAATTGTCGCATCACTTTCAATTATATATTTTGGGGTATCAATGTCCAATTTCCCCCAGGTAATCTTTTTCATTGGGTACGGCACCCGAATAGGAACCGTAACTGGTAGTACTATCACTTATTTGACAGAAATAACTCCAGAAAGGTGTATCCGTCCGCTCCATATCCTGATACAACATAGGAACTACACAAATAGGGAAATCTCCAGCGATTCCTCCACCAATTTGAAAAAACCCTATACCGTTTTGAGAGTTGTCCGTGTACCAATCAGCTAAAAAGGTCATATATTCTATACCCGATTTCATGGTACTGGCCTTAAGTTCATCCTTCAAAACATACGAGGCAAAAATATTACCCATGGTGCTATCTTCCCATCCGGGACAGATAATTGGGAGATTTTTTTCGGCAGCGGCGTACATCCAAGAATCCTTTAAATCAATTTCGTAATATTGCTCCAATACCCCGGAAAGTAACAGTTTGTACATGTACTCGTGCGGTAGATACCGTTCTCCTTTGGCTTCGGCATCTTTCCAAATTTTTACGATATGTTCCTGTATTCTACGGAAAGCCTCTTCCTCCGGAATACACGTGTCCGTAACCCTGTTCAAGCCTTTTTCCAACAAGTCCCACTCTTCTTGAGGCGTAAGATCTCGATAATTTGGTACTCTTTTGTAATGCGAATGTGCCACCAAGTTCATTATATCCTCTTCTAAGTTAGCCCCGGTACAGGAAATGATCTGTACTTTGTCCTGACGTATCATTTCGGCGAATATCTTACCTAATTCTGCGGTGGACATAGCTCCAGCTAAGGACACCAACATTTTGGCGCCATTGTTCAGCTGCTCTTCATAGCCTTTGGCAGCATCTACTAGGGCTGCCGCATTAAAGTGTAAATAGTATTTTTCAATAAAATTGGAGATTGCCCCCTTAGTCTTCGTCATCCTCGAATTTTGAATTTGTAGAACCGCCTTTATATTCTATATCATACGTGTTATCATAATTATCATCCACATCCTGTCCCATAAACTTATAGCTCAACATTTTATAGTATAATTTGGCAGCCAAGAAGTCAGAAGATTTATCGGCTGGATTGGGACATAGCTCCACCATATCAAAACCTACCACATTCTTCTCTTCAAATACCTGCTTTAAAAACTCCAAAGTCTCGTACCAAAAAAGTCCGCCCGGTTCAGGGGTTCCAGTAGAAGGCATAATGGATGGGTCAAGTGCGTCCAAATCAAAAGTTATGAAAACATTGTCCGTTAGGGCTTCAATTACTTTATCCATCCAATATTCATCATTGGCCATGTCATGGGCGAAAAAGGTTTTTTCTTCATCCATATAGGTCTTTTCAATAGCATCCATGGAACGAATACCAACTTGGACCAAATTGGTAGTCTGGCTTGCCTCATGCACGGCACAGGCATGGTTGAATTTTGTACCCTCGTAAGACTCGCGCAAATCCGCATGGGCATCAATATGCAACACGGTCAAATTATCAAAACACTCATTGAACGCACGAATGGTCCCGATAGAAACCGAATGTTCCCCGCCAAGAAGGGTTACAAATTTATTGCGCTTTATAAAGTCTTTTGTGACCTTATGCACACTTTTGACCATTGCCTCTGGTGAGCTATCCTCCGTTATCGCATCCGCTAAATAAATACCTTGTTCGTAAACCTCACTATCCGTCTCGATGTCATAAAGCTCCATATTTTCGGATGCGTCCAAAAATGCCCTTGGACCTTTGTCCGCACCTTTACCCCAAGTACTGGTGCCGTCGTAGGGAACAGGGATTAAAATAACCTTCGCAGTTTCTAACTGCGCGAATTTATCGGGAATTCCCGCGTAATTCTTTGTGCTCATTTTTATAAAAATTAATTTCTCAGTTTAAATATATATGGTTTTTTAGGGAAAATGCATCCAAAAGAAGGAATTTGTATGATCAGTCTATAACCCCGTCCTTAACTTTTTCTCTCTTTTCTTTCTTTATTTCTGTTTCGCCATACCCGAGAATCTTTAATAAATCCTCCGCCTTCTGCTGTGGGTTAAAAAGCTGGGTCGTTATGTTACCATTCGCATCCTTATCTATTAAAATATGCTTTGGCTGCGGAATAAGGCAATGCTGTAAACCACCGTAACCACCTATAGTCTCCTGATAGGCACCTGTATTAAAAAACCCTATATATAATGGCTTGTCTTTTTTATACTTGGGTAAATATATGGCGTTCATGTTCTGCTCACTATTGTAATAGTCATCACTATCGCACGTTAGGCCGCCCAATAGCACTCGCTCGTATTCATCGTTCCATCTGTTTATGGGCAACATGATAAAACGCTTATTGATGGCCCAAGTATCCGGTAGGGTCGTGATAAAGGAAGAATCGATCATATTCCATTTTTCCCTATCGTTCTGTTGCTTTTGATACAATATCTCATAAATGGCCCCACCGCTTTCACCTACGGTAAAGCTACCAAATTCTGTAAATATATGAGGTACGGGCACATCGGCCTCGGAACAAGTAATATTGATTTGATTCAAGATCTCATCGATCATATACTGATAATCGTACTCAAAGGCCAGTGAATTCTTAATAGGAAATCCCCCACCGATATTCAAACTATCCAAAGACGGACATATTTTTTTCAATCGGACATAAACCTTTAAACATTTCACCAATTCGTTCCAGTAGTAAGCATTGTCCCGGATGCCGGTATTAATGAAAAAGTGGAGCATTTTTAGTTCTACCTTATCATTGTCCTTTATCTGGTTTTCATAAAACGGGACAATATTTTTATATCCGATACCTAATCTGGAGGTGTAAAATTCAAAAGTTGGCTCTTCTTCAGATGCGATGCGTATACCAATTTTAAAGGTATCATTAATACTTTCGGACAAAAGGTCTATTTCCTCGTAGTTATCAATAATCGGAATACAGTTTCTATGTCCGTTATTTATCAACCTCGCAATATTTTCAATATACTGGGAGCGCTTAAAACCATTGCAAATGATGTAAGCGTCATCCTTTAATTTACCATCGGCCTTTAGCTTTTCAATAATATTGATGTCAAAAGCGGAAGAGGTCTCCATATGTATATCGTTCTTCAACGCTTCGTGCATTACATGCTGAAAATGGGAGCTTTTAGTACAATAGCAATAGTTGTATTTACCCTTATAATCATTCTTTTCAATAGCATTTGCAAACCAATTTTTTGCC
This sequence comes from Maribacter aestuarii, assembly GCF_027474845.2. Taxonomy (NCBI): domain Bacteria; kingdom Pseudomonadati; phylum Bacteroidota; class Flavobacteriia; order Flavobacteriales; family Flavobacteriaceae; genus Maribacter; species Maribacter aestuarii. The sequence continues at coordinate 2,088,130 of NZ_CP107031.2, read as the reverse complement.
CTTTTAATATTTTCAGAGATTTTTGGCAAATAGGTAAACTTTAAAGGACTACCGTATTCGGCAACCAATTCTTTAAGTGGAATGCCATGAAACTGAAGATTGTCTTCTTTAAGTGTAAACTCTTCTTGAGGAAAAAAATAGGTTTGATCTATTAAATCTATATATTTTGTATTCATGTAAACGGATTATCGTAAAATTTCAATGTAGAAAAATTTAAGGTATTTGCAAGATGTATTGCGTCAAGTAACACAACTAAACCTAAAATCAAATTTGAAACTCCCGTTGGGTTGTAGGTATAAAGAAATAATCGTGTTGGCTTTCCACGATGGTAGTAACAAAATTGGAAGTTAGCTTTAAAATTCGGCGACCTATCTGATAGACTACTATGGGGTTTGACTTCCTAATTCCCAATAGTCCGAACATAAAAACATTTGGCATGATGTTCAGCTAAAAGCCATATCCAAAAGTAAAAATAAAATTCTCAAATTTGGAGCGCAAAAGAAAACAAAATATTTGAAAAAACCTGGTTTTAGAAATCAAATTACGACGAAATGCAAAAAATAGTTTTACAAAGCTTTTATACTATTTTAAAGATGCTATAACCTGTTCATTTGTAAGGTTTTAATTTTTATATTTATTACTAAATACTTTATAATGAAATTGAAAAAATTAAACATTTTTACCATCCCCCTATTTTTCGTTTATGGAATTGGAATTATTAATTCTCAAATACAGCCAGGAGTATACGTTACCGAAGTAGACAATGTTCGTCATGAACTTAAACTAAGTGATGAATATTTGATCCACTCGGTGTATAAAATGGCACCGGCCGACTTTAAAGAAACCCATGGCGGATTTTATCAAATAAAGGATGGGGTGCTACATGTAGACTTAGAGTTTAATTCCAATTACGAAAGCGATGGGGTAAAGAAACTTACCATTCCTTTTTCCCAACAAGATGAAGAACTCATACTGAAAACCGACCCACAACTCACCTTTTTTCGTATGGAATCTACTGAACAAGATTTGGACGGGGCCTGGCTCTTTGCGACCAGAGGTCCGGATACGGGTCAAGAAAGAAGGGGAGAAGAAAACCCCAGGAAGACCTTAAAATTCCTGATGGACAATCGTTTTCAATGGATAGCCTACCAGACCGAGACCATGAAGTTTTCTGGTACGGGTGGTGGATCCTATACTGCGGAAGATGGGGTCTACACCGAAAATATAGAATACTTTTCAAGAGATAACTCGCGCGTAGGTGCAAGTCTGGAATTCAATTATGAAATTAAAGGCGATGACTGGCATCATACCGGAAAGAATAGTAAAGGGGAGCCCATGTACGAGATTTGGAGTATGAGGCCATCAAAGAACAAATAAAGGTTAAAATGTTTTTTAGGGTTAATTGATCAAATATTCTATTTTTGCCCATCTTATCGGCCTCGTAGTTCAATGGATAGAATAGAAGTTTCCTAAACTTTAGATGCAAGTTCGATTCTTGCCGAGGCTACAAATTTTAAAAAAGGTAATGACTTGGCTTAGACTGCAGAGTAAATGCTTCGAAATCTGTATAAGTACCAGATAAGCCTTACCCCTATTTCATTTCTTATGAGTTTTATTGTTTAAAAGCCCCTTTTTTCCTTGGAGTTGCTAATAATCAATAAAGTATTTCATGGCTGGTTAGGAACCTTATTTTGAGCATTTATTTTATTTCATTTTTCAGTTCGTTGTTTTTTTCAAAAGCTGTAATATTTTCTAGGGTGGTTGTGGTTATCTCATCCATTGCTTCTGTTGTGAAATAAGCTTGATGAGAGGTAATAAGAACGTTCGGGAAACTATTCAATCTTAAGATTAAATCATCTTGGATAATATGTTCCGATAAATCTTCAAAAAATAGATTCTCTTCTTGTTCATAGACATCGATACCCAAGAAACCTACTTTCTTTTCTGTAAGGCCTTTTATAACATCAACTGTATCTATAAGAGCACCTCTACTAGTATTTATAATCATTACACCATTTTTCATTAATCCAATACTACGCCCATTGATCATATGTTTTGTGTCCTGGTTCAATGGACAGTGCAAGGACAAAATATCCGCTTCTTTAAATACTTCATCCAACGGTAAATATTCAACTCCTAAATCAATTAATTCTTTAGATTTGATAATATCAAAAGCAATAACCCTACATCCAAAACCCACAAGTATTCTACTACATTTTGCCCCAATTTTACCTGTTCCAATAACACCCACTGTTTTACCTGAAAGATTAAAGCCGATAAGATTATTCAAAGAAAAATTTCCCTCTCTCACTCTATTATAGGCTTTATGTGTTTTTCTGTTAAGGGTTAAAATTAAAGCAAGTGCATGTTCTGCAACAGCTTCTGGTGAATATGCTGGAACACGAACTATGGTTATTCCATTCTTCTTTGCCGCTTTAAGGTCTACGTTATTATATCCAGCACAGCGCAATGCAATAAGTTTAATTCCATTCTTTGCAAGGGCTTGCATTACCACTTTATCGATTTGGTCATTCACGAACGCACAAACGCAATTAAAACCTTCGGTAAGACCTACAGTATCTTTTTTTAAAGCGGTTTCAAAAAACGAAAATTTATGATTGTGCATCCCTGCGTGCTTTTCAAAATATTTTTGGTCATAAGATTTTGTACTGAATACGGCTACTTTCATGTTCAAATTTTTGAGCTAATTAAAAAAACTGAATAACGTACGATGACTTTTTAAACTTTGATTTCTTGTAGACACCTTTATTTATTTTACAAAAAAATTTATTGGACAATCCCATACGGTTGCAAAATAGGGTCACAACTTTAGTTTTGCCGCAAATCTCAACACATAGTTAAACATAATATTTTAGTGTCCATTAGATTATGCACAACACTACACGTTGCTGGCCAAGGATTCATTTTCGTACTTGTTATGAATTACAATTATAGTTAAGCCAAATAGTACGGCAACGACTATAAGGACAGTGCTTGTTAAGCCACTAACTCCAAAGGACAAACGAATTAAAATTGTAGAGATGACAAATCCTGAATTCCTTATTATTTTGTGAAATTGATTAGTATAAAAAAATGATATCAACAATAATATAACATCCACTAAAATCAAAATCGTAAAGAACTGGTCAAAAAAGAGATTATTTATACTATTAAACTCAAGTATCTCATCGGATGCCATAGAAACGGCAAAAGACCAATTCATGAACGTATATACCGCCATAATCAGGAATAACGGCACTAAAATTACCGCTATGATTTTTTTACTTTTTATAAAGCGTTCAATAATAGGTTTATCCTCCAACTTATTATTTAATTTTTTCTTCCCTTGCCTTTCAAACAAAAAAATGAGATAAAAAAGTAGTAATGATGCTATTAGGTCATAAGTGAATTGCAAGTCCCCTTTTATTTCGAACCAATTAGATGTTAGTTCCAAGGCTGAAAGGTCGTTGAATAATTTACGGATGATAATAAGCGTAATTATTTCATATTGCTTTGTTATATACGTGGTAAATGATTTAGGTAGATAAAAAATTAATAAATAAACTTCATAAACTAAAATGAAAGAAAAAGGCGTGTAAATAGAAGATATAGGATTCTGCAGTAACTCGGATTCATTAAAATTTGGGATAATATCCATTTTTACTAAATAGATTAGTATTAAATGGACAAAAAAACTAAAAAGGGCAATGGATAGAATCGTTTTTTCTATTTTCTCACGCGTATTTTCGGATAGAAGTGCAGCATATAGTGTGGTGAATAAATTTTCTAAATATATCATGTTCCTGTAAAGAGTTTAAACTTTAGAAATATCTATTCATATTACTAACAGCCAGAAATGCTCAGAATAGCTGTCCTATAATTGAGTTTCCAATGTTTCTAACACATAAATGGAATTTGGGTAGTAAATAACTAAAACGAATTATGAATTAATTATTGATTCCATAGATTTTCTTACTAGCTCGATTAAAGTATTGCCTTAAATTTAAGACTTTTTGTTTAATATTTTAGTATATTTAATGAACAAAATTAAAATCATGGATTGGATAGAAAAGGCATGCGAGTTTGAAAAAAGGAAAATGTCTCACATGAGCACAAGTGATAGGGTAAGTGCTTCGCGAGAGGCAAAAAAAATTGTTTTAGGTTTAAACGAGATATATAAAGCCAATAAAGACAAAAACCTAATGGATTGGATGAAGCGCGTCACGATTAAAAAGCGCAAAATAGATAAGCGTATTAAAGGCAGGTTGGAAATATAAATTTCTTCGAACTCACTTTTCTTTATTATATGGCTTTTTAATAGCTGCGCTCTGCGCTTCAAGAAAATGCATTATTTCAGATGGACTTGTAATCTGAAAAAAATGCTTATTGACGACCAGTATAGGTTGTTTCAAAATATTTGATTCATTTTGAAGAATACGTACCCAATCGTTAAAATCAAAATCGACCGAATTTGAACCGAATTTCTTTTTGAAATCACCATGATTTTTTTGAACAATCTCGCCCATCATCTTATCAAGCCCTTTGGCTACTTCCGCCCATTGCGTTCCTGTCAAAGAAGCTTTAGAAATGTCAAAAGCCTTTATTTCCTTTTTAGTAGCCTGTAAATAAGCTAAAGCTTGTTTCCCTATAGATGTATTTGAATCATATATAATAGTAATAATTCTGTTATTCTTTGCTATTGCACTCATATTCTAAATCAATTTAGTTTTAATTTTTTGTTTCTTAACGATACTTAAGCATTGTACATCAATTGGTAAAGATTATAATATTTACAATCGCTTATCATTTTAATATATTCATATTTCAAACTCAGTACCCATTTTACCTATTGCAACGGTCAAAATAGCAATACCTCCGGTAAAAATTTTCTTGTACTTTTTAAAGATAAGGTATTTTGTTTAACTTTATAAAAAAAATATTAAACAATAATTAGAATAAAACAGTTATACGACATAAAATATGAAAAAGACAAATATGAAAAAGGGTGTGGTTATACTTTCCGGAATATTAAGTTTAAGCGTATTGGTGATTTCCTGTGGGGATAACGCTACTAAATCAAAGTTAGAAACAAAGGGTTCTGTATACTCAACCTCCTTAGATTTTGAACGTTCTGTAATGCAGATTTTAGACCAGTCTCCCGTTTATAACAGTTTTCTGAAGCTAGTAAATGCAGCCTCATTTTTTGATGAAATCAAGGAGATGAACAATATCATAGTTTTTGTGCCTACTGATGAGGCATTTGGCCCTAGTAAATACGCAATTAACGATCTTACAGCTCCCGACAGTTTATATAGACTCCCGAGTATTCTAAAATATCATTTTGTTGAAAGTGAAACCGATGTAGAAACATTAATTTCAAGTTTAAAAATTGGAGGAAAACCAATGCGTCTAAAAACACTACATGGAGGATTTCTTGCGCTCCGCTTAGAAAATAACAAGCTTAAAATATTGGATGAAAGTGGAACTTTAGCTACAGTGAGTTCAAAAAGTATTAGAGGTTCTAATGGAATTGTTTATACCATTGATAAAATATTGGAGCCTAGAAGTCAAATGAACATGACTAACTCAACAAAGTAAAATTTATGAACCGCTATTTTTTGTGCAAAGTATTTTGAAACTAAACTTTTAAAGCAGTAATTGCCTTCATAGGTCTTGAAATATTATTATGTGAAGCATATGGCGCTGAAACTTTGATTCATCCTTTATTTTCAATTCTATGTAGTATTGCACAATACTAAAAAGTATAAATTTTTCATTTTAAAAGTGTAAAATGGATGCGTCCACTTCGATTTATTAATTAGCTTAAAACCTGGGCAATCCAAACATTTCCTATTTTAGGGGTAACGAACCAATGTAAACCAATACATGACACTTTCCCTATGGGATATTGGAATTGTACTAGCCTATGTGATAGGCGTCTTGGCCTTAGGTTTTTATCTTTCCAAAAAATCTTCCAAAAATCTTAACTCCTATTTCTTGGGTGGTAATGAGCTTCCCTGGTATTACTTAGGACTCAGCAACGCCTCTGGCATGTTCGATATTTCGGGTACCATGTGGAGCGTAGGAATCCTTTTTGTTTATGGATTAAAAAGTGCTTGGCTTCCTTGGCTTTGGCCAGTATGGAACCAGGTTTTCGTATTTGTCTATCTGGCTATTTGGATGCGCCGCTCCAATGTTATGACCGGAGCAGAATGGATTACTTTTCGCTTTGGTGACGGTAAAGGGGCCAAGTTATCACATATTATTATCGTCATTTTTGCGGTCATTAGTGTCCTTGGTTTTATCGCGTATTTTTTTGAAGGCATTGGAAAGTATTGTACGGCCATTCTACCTTGGGATTTTGGTTTTGATTTTTTCGGATATCAAATTTCTTCTGCCAGAAGTTATGCGCTTCTCATTTGCGGGCTCACCTCTTTGTACACGGTAAAAGGGGGCATGCACAGTGTTGTGGCCACGGAGGTCATGCAGTTTGTCATCATGACCATTGCCTGCGTTGGGGTGGGAATCGTTGCCTATACTATGGTCTCGGCTGAGCAGATTGCTGCGGTTGTTCCAAAAACTTGGGACAAACTTTGGTTTGGGTGGAATCTGGACTTGGATTGGAGCAATACCACCTTCCCACAGGTGAATAATAAAATTGCCTCAGACGGATTTGACCTTTTCGGAATACTCTTCATGCTCATGGTGCTTAAGGGCGTCTTTGCTTCCATAGCGGGACCTGTTCCCAGTTATGACATGCAACGTATTTTAGCCACTAAAACCCCGGCCGAAGCGGCCAAAATGAGTTTTTTGACCATTTGTGTTTTATATGTTCCAAGGTATTTCATGATTATCGGCTTTGCCGTACTTGCCTTAGTTTATTTAGGCCCTGAAATGGCCGCAATGGGCGATAATATAGATTTTGAACAAGTGCTTCCCATGGCCATCAATAAATTTTTGCCTGTGGGGCTAAAAGGCTTGATGCTTGCCGGTTTTCTCGCGGCTTTCATGGGGACTTTTGCCGCGTTCGTAAACTCTGCTCCCGCCTATATTGTCAATGACATTTACAAAAAATATATAAACCCCGGGGCTCCTGACAAGAAATTAGTACAATTAAGCATCCTATCATCATTGGCATTGGTAATGGTAGGTATTGCTTTTGGCTTCAACGCTGGTTCGCTCAACTCTCTAATCCTTTGGCTAAGTTCTTCCCTTTATGGTGGTTATGTTGCGGCCAATATCCTCAAATGGATTTGGTGGCGATTTTCAGGAAATGGTTATTTCTGGGGAATGCTTTTTGGATTGATAGGGTCGACTGTCAAGTTCATTTTTTTTCCGGAGTATGTCGATATTTTTGTGTTCCCTATTATTTTCTTCTTTGCATTGATAGGATGTATCGTCGGTACATTTCTTGAACCATTGCCTAATCGTGAACAGGTCAAATCTTTTTATCAGAAGACGAAGCCATGGGGATTTTGGGGGCCAATTAAATCAGAAGTTATGACGGAAAATCCGAACTTTAGGCCTAACATAGATTTTAAAAGAGATGCCTTTAATATCGTAATCGGAATCATTTGGCAAATGGCTCAAGTGGTCATCCCCTTATATTTTATGCTTCGGCAGAATACAGAAATGGTTATTTGGAGTGCGGTCTTGATATTGACAAGCGTCTTATTGAAAAGATATTGGTGGGATAATTTGGAGAAGGTATAGTATGAAGATAACAGGAACATTTATAGACGAAATCAGCCATGACATTCCCCATCAAAATTGGGGCGCAAAAGAATGGGACATGGACTTTGCCCTCATGAAAAAAATGGGGATTGATACCGTGATTTTGATACGCTGCGGATATCAACAATTTTTGACCTATCCATCTTCTTATCTTATAAAACAACGCAACTGTTTCAGACCTCCTTTAGATTTGGTCAAATTGTACCTTGAACTTGCTGAAAAATATGGTATGACCTTTTATTTTGGAACTTACGATAGCGGTGTCTATTGGGAAACCGGAGATATGCACCAAGAAGTAGACTTAAATCTTCATGTTGTGGAAGAAGTCTATAGAACTTACGGACATTATAAAAGTTTCGGAGGTTGGTATTTAAGCTTGGAACTGAGCCGAAGAACAAAAGGAGCAATAACTTCCATTGTCAAATTAGGAGACAAATGTAAAGCTGTGAGCAACGGATTGCCTGTTTTGATATCACCGTGGATAGATGGGAAAAAAGCAGTTTCGACAAGCTCAGATCAGCTTACGAAAGAAGCAAGTGTATCACTCAAAGAACATGAAGAGGAATGGGATGAAATATTCAGAGGAATTAAGAACAGCGTAGATATCGTAGCTTTCCAGGACGGTCATGTGAGATACGATGATTTAGAGGATTATTTAAGGTTAAACAAAACCTTGGCCGATAAATATAAACTGGAATGTTGGACGAACTCGGAATCCTTTGATCGCGATATGCCCATTAAATTCCTTCCCATAAAATGGGAAAAATTATTACTGAAGCTGAAAGCTGCAAAAAGAGCAAGTTGCACAAAAGCGATCACTTTTGAGTTCTCACATTTTATGAGTCCGCAATCGGCTTACAAGCAGGCAGGGCATTTGTATAACAGATATATGGAACATTTTTCTATATAGCTAAAAGGAATCGCTACCGTCTTGGCTCTGTTTAGGAACGAGAGGAAGAAATAACGCCAGGGATATAACCAAAGACTGGAAAACCTTTTATAACATAAAGATACATTTTGAACGCATACGCAGAAATTTACAAGGACGAGCTTTTAAACGAGGTCATCCCCTTCTGGGAAAAATATTCGTTGGACAAGGATTGTGGAGGATTCTTTACTTGCCTTACCCAAAATGGGGAAGTGTACGATACGGATAAATTTATTTGGTTACAAGCAAGGCAAGTTTGGATGTTTTCGACTTTATACAAGTCCGTTCAAAAAAAGGAATCTTGGAAAGAAATGGCCGTCTCTGGAGCTGATTTTCTTGAAAAGCACGGTCGGGACCAAAAGGGTAATTGGTATTTTTCCTTAAATCAAAGCGGTCGGCCTTTGGTCCAACCCTATAATATCTTTTCCGATTGTTTTGCAGCAATGGCATTTGGAAAATTGTATGAAATTGCACCTGAAGAGCGGTATAAGAAAATTTCAACGAACACCTTTGCAAATATTCTAAAGAGACAGCACAATCCAAAAGGCAATTACAATAAAGCTGTCCCTGGCACTCGCAATCTTCAGAATTTTGCCTTACCCATGATTTTGTGCAATCTGTCTTTAGAGCTAGAACCACTATTAGGCTCTGATAGCGTCACAGAAATCACCGATTCTGTAATTGATTTGGTCATGAATACCTTCTATGATGAAACGAGCGGTTTAGTTCTTGAAAACGTTTCGGATATGGGGGAGTTCATAGATTGTTTCGAGGGTCGTCTCTTAAATCCGGGGCACGCCATTGAAGCCATGTGGTTTGTTATGAACCTTGGAATTCGTAAAAATGACAAAGCATTAATTGAAAAAGCGGAAAAAATCATGTTTCAGCAATTAGAACACGGTTGGGACGATGAGCACGGAGGTATTTTTTATTTTATGGACGTAAAGGGTTACCCGACCCAACAGTTGGAACACGACCAGAAACTATGGTGGGTACACTTGGAAACACTGGTAGCGCTCGCAAAAACGTATGCCTATAACCAAAACCCGAAGGCAGCCAACTGGTTTAAGAAAGTTCATGACTATACTTGGGAACATTTTAGAGATACTAAAAATGGAGGTGAATGGTTTGGCTATCTGAATAGGGAAGGGAAAGTGTTGCTAGACCTTAAGGGCGGAAAATGGAAAGGGTGTTTTCACGTTCCAAGAGCCTTATTGGAAGTTTGGAAAACTTTGAAGAATACAGCTATATGAAAACAATACATCTGGTTTTAATTACTCTTTTATTCTCGACTTTAGGCGTTGCGCAAAATCAAATTGATATTGTAATCATCGGCGGCGGTGCAGGCGGCACATCTGCGGGTATACAAGCAGCTAAAATGGGGGCTAAAGTTCAAATAATAGAAGCCACTCCATGGTTAGGCGGAATGTTGACGTCGGCAGGTGTATCGGCAATTGATGGTAATCACCAACTGCCATCGGGAATTTGGGGCGAGTTTAGACAAAAGCTCCGTGACCATTATGGCGGAGCAGAAGCCTTGGCAACGGGCTGGGTAAGTCATACGCTATTTGAGCCTTCCAAAGGAAACAAAATATTGCAGAAAATGACCGAATTTCCAAATTTGACCATTGCCTTTAACGCCAAGTACACAAGTATTGAAAAGCTAGACGACGGCTGGTCGGTTAGTTACCAGCAGAAAGGCAAAACGTATGTTACAACTGCTAAAATTCTTATCGATGCTACTGAAATTGGTGAATTGCTCCCCTTAGTAGGGGCGGATTTCAGGTTGGGTATGGATGCAAAATCAGATACTGGAGAAAATGAAGCGCCCGATAGTGCAAACCAAATTGTCCAAGACCTGACTTATGTGCTTATTTTAGAGGATAAAGGCGATACTCCAGAAAAAAAAGGATTAGTAAAAAAGCCGAACGATTACAATCCTCAAGCATATGAATGTGCTTGCAACCGAGAAAGTGGTGAAATGTTCGGTGGCGTTTCCAGTTGTGAACAAATGCTGAACTACGGTAAACTTCCAAACAATAAATACATGATAAATTGGCCCAATTGTGGGAATGATTTTTATTTGAACTGGCCAGAACTTACCACTGATGACCGGCAAAACAAATTAAAAGAAGCCAAGGATTTTACCCAAGGTTTTGTTTACTATATCCAAAATGAACTAGGTTTCAAAAACTTAAGAGTGGCTGAAGAATTTCCTACAGGCGACAACTTTCCTATGATTCCCTATGACCGAGAGGCAAGGAGGATAAAAGGGAAGGTCTTCTTAACGGTGGATCATTTAGAACATCCCTATGATTTCAACCTCTATAGAACGGGCATTGCCGTAGGGGATTACCCTATAGATCATCATCATGATAAGAATCCGGAAGCACCTGAAATCGATTTTATAAATATAAAGATCCCTAGCTATAATATTCCCATAGGTAGTTTGGTTCCAGAAAACGTAGATAACTTCCTTGTTGCTGAAAAGAATATCAGTGTTTCCAATATCGTTAATGGAGCTACACGATTACAACCCGTAGTACTAGGAATTGGTCAGGCCGCTGGTGCTTTGGCGGCCATAGCTATTTCCGAGAATAAAAAGCCTTCAGAGATATCCATTAGAAAAGTCCAGAATACGCTACTGGAATACAATGCTTACCTGATGCCCTTTATAGATGTCAAAATAGAGGATGTAGCTTTTGCAGCAATGCAGCGTATTGGCGCTAGCGGAATTCTAAAAGGAACTGGCATCCCCTTTAAATGGGCAAATCAAACTTGGTTTTATCCAGAGCAAATCGTATCCGAATACGAATGGAAAAATGGTCTCCTCCCATACTTTTCTCAATTGGAAAATTTACCTGCATCAGGAAAAGGGGTAACACTAAAATTTGTTATAGAAATTATGAAAACATTGAATCCCAACTATCAAGAACAAAGCTTACTTGAAAATTGGGAGTCTTGGGGCATTAAGCAATCTGCAGACGGGAACACCAAATTAAACCGACGAACTATCAGTATTATAACCGACAGATTATTGAATCCGTTCGACAAAGAAATTGACTGGCAAGGTAATATTATTTCAAATTAGCGTCCTGTCATTATTCCCAAACCTCCACGATCATTTCTACCTCAACGGCCATGTTCCCGGGTAAAGAGCCCATACCAACGGCAGCGCGTGCATGCTTACCATTTTCACCAAAAACCGCTACCATTAAGTCGGAATAGCCATTGATAACTTTGGATTGGTCAGTAAAATCGGGAGCGGCATTTACCATTCCCTTTACTTTTATAATGCGTTTAACGCGGTTGAGGTTCCCAAGCATGTCTTTGAGTACCGATAATTGATTTATTCCAACTTCACGTGCGGCGGCGTACCCCTCCTCCACCGTCAACTCAACCCCTAACTTACCTATAATATTCTCTCCATTGGCTTGTTTGGGACCTTTCCCCGCCAAAAAAATCAAATTGCCAGTTTGTACGCCATGTACATAATTGGCAACTGGAGTGCCCTGATCTCGAAACTCCACATCTAACTTTGCAAGGTTCGCCTCTGGATCATAACCCTTTGGGATAACGGAGCCCTGGGCGGACTCTCCCATTTTTTTATCCTCAGTATTGGATACAGGGTTACAGGATACTATAAGAAACGTAAGTAACACTATTGAATATAATTTCATGCTATACTTTATTTATATTAGTCAAACTTAAAGCATTCATATTATGTATGAAGATATGACGCTTTTATTAATTTACATAGTCCAGAAATCCGTATGTCGTATATTTAAAAATCTTCTAACCGCTGAAATTTCATGAGTTCTACTATCAATACCAAGTATCCATCCATAGATGACCTAAGAAAGCTGGCAAAAAAAAGGGTGCCCGCTTTTGCATTCGAGTATTTGGATGGAGGGTGTAACGAAGATGTAAGTCTGGCTCGGAATACTTCAGAAATAAGAGAGATACAATTACAACCTAGATATCTAAATAATTATGGGAACAGTTCTACAAAGACCAAGGTACTGGGAATGGAGTTTGATGCGCCTTTTGGAATTGCGCCCGTTGGTTTGAGAGGTTTGATTTGGCCCAATTCGCCCGAAATCCTGGCAAAGGCCGCACATGCCCACAACATACCATTTATTTTAAGCACCGTGGCCACCATGGATATTGAAAGAGCCAGCGAACTGACCGAAGGAAGGGCTTGGTTTCAATTATACAATCCGGTAGAGGATGCAATAAGAAACGATCTATTGGACAGGGCGGAAGCAGCCGGATGCCCTGTTTTGGTCTTATTATGCGATGTCCCGACCTTTGGTTATAGACCCCGTGATATTCGTAATGGCCTTGCCCTTCCACCAAAAATGTCGGCTAAGAATATTCTTCAAATCCTTGGAAAACCCACTTGGGCCTACAACACGTTGAAATACGGTCAACCCACTTTCGAAAATTTGAAGCCCTATACCCCAGAGGGGTTAAACCTAAAACAACTGGGACAGTTTATGGATAAGACTTTTTCAGGCAGGTTAAACGAGGAAATAATAAAACCTATTCGGGATAAATGGAAAGGGAAATTAGTACTGAAGGGGGTGGCATCACCACAGGATACGGCCGATGCCATACGCTTGGGTTTTGATGGCATCATCGTTTCAAATCACGGTGGCAGACAATTGGATGCCGCGCAATCCACCATACATTCCCTAGAAGGGATAGTGGCCAATTATGCCGACAAAATAGAAATCATGATGGATAGCGGACTACGTTCAGGTCCGGATATTGCCAGAGCAATCGCGAGTGGAGCTAAATTCACCTTTATGGGTAGGGCATTTACCTACGGTGCTGCCGCATTGGGAAATGAGGGAGGGGAACATACTATTGCCATCCTTAAGAGACAGTTTAAACAGGTCATGGACCAGTTGTGCTGCGAACGGGTGGAAGATCTACCTAAACACCTGCTTCCAAGGCAGTCTTAACCTTTTAGAAGAACACTAAAAGCTTAGAATTCAACAATTAATTATACGAAGCAATATGATTTCGATAAAAAATAAGTAAAATAATTTCATTTTTAGTAGATTAGCGTGTTAACCAAAGCAATAAATAAACCCAATAATTTATGGAAAGTTCAACGACTAGCCCAAATGTAAATGCCAACAGACTATTTTACGGTAGCTGTTTTGCATTGATAACCACCGCTTTCTCCTTCGCTATTGCAGCTGGAATTTTGGATCAATTGAAAACTGAATTGGAATTAACCGCAAGTCAGGCGGGATTAATTACATCTATGTGGTTCCTAGGTTTTCCCATTTCTATGGTTATTGGTGGCCTCATTTACCATAAGGTAGGTGGTAAAGCCATTATGCAATTTGCTTTTTTCGCTCATGCTGTAGGTATATTGTTATTGATTTTCTCAGGTAGTTATATGGGTTTATTGATAGCAAATCTACTAATAGGGTTAGGTAATGGCTGTACAGAAGCAGCTTGTAATCCGATGATTGCTGATGCATACAAAGGGACAAGAATGAGTAAGATGCTGAATCGTTTTCATATGTGGTTTCCAGGCGGTATAGCTGTAGGAAGTTTGCTTTCAGGTTTAATGACTTATTTTGGAATATTAGGGCAAGATCAAGTATGGTTACTTTTAATTCCTGCTCTAATTTATGCCTATTTGTTTTATGGACAGGATTGGCCTAAAGCAAAAGTACAGGAGGCAGCAACACTAAGTAGCAATTTGAAAGCTTTGATTACCCCATTATTTATTTTTATTGGTATATGTATGGCCCTAACAGCTATTTCTGAATTCGGACCTAACCAATGGGTTAGTCTTATTCTAGCGAAAAGCGGTGCAAATCCTTATTTAATTTTGGCGCTAACTGCGGGTTTAATGGCAGTTGCCAGATATTTTGGTGGAGATATGGTAAAAAAATTCGACCAGACTGGAGTACTCCTGGGCTCTGCTATCTTAGCAACAATCGGGATTTACTTGTTCAGTACGCAAACAGGGGCTATGGCCTATGTTGCAGCTATTATATTTGCACTTGGTATTGCCTATTTTTGGCCCAATATGATTGGTTTAGTAGCCACCAAAGTGCCCAAAAGTGGTGCCTTGGGTATGTCCATTGTCGGTGCCGTTGGCATGTTCTCATCGTCAATTTTCCAACCCATCATCGGTGGGTGGATTGATTCTGATAGAGCCGACGCCTCGGCACAGGGTTTAACTGGGGATGAACTGGAATTAGTCTCTGGACAAGCAACACTAGAAACAATGACTATTTTTCCCGCAATACTGATTGTACTTTTTACTATTTTGTATTTCTGGATGAAGAATAGAAAAAGTGAGGTAGAGGTGGAAGTAGCCTAATCGATCTTTATTCAATAAAAATGGCCAAACTAATATATGTTTGGCCTTTTTTAATTCAACTTTTCTATTTTTCCGATATTAATAATTCTAATATCTCTATTGCGGCGTCACTGATTTTAGTCCCGGGCCCATAAACAGCTGTCGCCCCTGAATCCAACAAATATTGATAGTCCTGTTTGGGGATAACACCTCCTACTATAACCATGATATCCTCACGACCATAGCGCTTAAGTTCTTCTATTACTTGAGGCACCAAGGTTTTATGACCCCCGGCCAAAGAAGAAACCCCAAGAATATGCACATCATTTTCCACCGCTTGTTTTGCCGCTTCCTTTGGGGTCTGGAATAACGGTCCAATGTCTACATCAAATCCTAAATCCGCATAACCCGTAGCAACTACTTTGGCTCCGCGGTCATGACCGTCCTGTCCCATTTTAGCGACCATTATACGGGGTCTACGACCATCTCGTTCCGCAAACTTATCTGCTAGCCCTTGCGCTTTTTTAAAGCTTTCGTTATTCTTGATTTCTTTGGAATACACTCCCGTAAATGATTTAATTTCTGCTTTATGGCGACCAAAGGCAGCCTCTAGGGCATCACTAATTTCGCCTAAAGTTGCTCTTTCCTTTGCCGCGGTTACTGCTAAAGCTAGCAAATTATCTTCAGATACTCTCGAATTGATTTTGGCTTTTGCTGCGGAAGTCAACTGCGCTAGTATCTCATTTACGCGCTGCTGATTTCGGTTATTCTTAACCTCCGCCAGCCTGTTTAACTGTTGCCTACGCACCTCTTGGTTATCCACTTCCAAGATGGACATCTCATCCTCAGTCTCTAAACGGTACTTGTTAACCCCCACGATAACATCTTGTACACCGTCGATACGCGCTTGTTTACGGGCAGCTGCCTCCTCAATACGCATTTTTGGGATACCAGCTTCGATGGCTTTTGTCATTCCACCCAATTCCTCTACTTCTTCCATTAACTGCCATGCCTTTTGGACGAGTTCGTGGGTCAGATGTTCTACATAATAACTACCTGCCCAAGGATCGACCGTTTTTGTTATTTTGGTTTCCTCCTGCAGGAATAATTGTGTTTCGCGGGCAATCCTTGCCGAGAAATCTGTGGGCAGGGCAATGGCCTCGTCCAAAGCATTGGTATGCAAGCTTTGGGTTCCTCCAAAAACTGCGGCGGCAGCTTCAATGGTAGTCCTTGCTACATTATTGAACGGGTCCTGCTCCGTAAGGCTCCAACCACTGGTTTGGCAATGTGTCCGAAGCATTGAGGATTTCGGGTTTTTCGGATTAAATTGCTTCACCACTTTTGCCCATAGCATTCTTGCCGCCCGCATTTTGGCGACTTCCATAAAATGGTTCATCCCGATACCCCAGAAAAAAGATAATCGGGGGGCGAATTCATCAATTTTAAGTCCAGCCTTCAGTCCGGTTCTAATGTACTCCAATCCGTCCGCCAACGTATACGCCATTTCGATATCCGCTGTAGCACCTGCTTCA
Source organism: Maribacter aestuarii (assembly GCF_027474845.2). NCBI lineage: Bacteria > Pseudomonadati > Bacteroidota > Flavobacteriia > Flavobacteriales > Flavobacteriaceae > Maribacter > Maribacter aestuarii. Next base: position 2,071,602 of record NZ_CP107031.2, on the reverse strand, counting down.
TGCATGTGATATCCGGAAATACTGATACTATTGAACTTGGGCATGAATTTACTGGTGTACTCAAAAATATCGGAAACGATTTGCATGGAGGGTTCTGGTGGATAGATATAGGTATTCCGCACCATAAACTCCTTTAAAATATCGTTCTGAATCGTACCTGATAGCTGGTTTAAGGAAGCGCCTTGTTCTTGGGCCGCTACAATATAGAATGCCATTATGGGTAAAACCGCTCCGTTCATGGTCATAGAAACCGACATTTCGTCTAAAGGAATACCATCGAACAAAATTTTCATGTCCTCTACCGAATCTATGGCTACGCCGGCCTTGCCTACGTCACCCACTACCCTTTCATGGTCACTATCGTACCCTCTATGTGTGGGTAAATCAAATGCAACCGATAGTCCTTTTTGACCTCCCTTTAAATTTCGGCGATAAAAGGCATTACTTTCGGCTGCCGTTGAAAAACCGGCATACTGTCGTATCGTCCATGGGCGTCTTACATACATCGTGGAATAAGGCCCACGCAAATAAGGTGGAAGTCCGGCGGCAAAGTTTATATGTTCCGCTGCTTCAATATCCTTCGGGGAGTAAGAGGGTTTTAGAGAAATGCCCTCGCCTGTATCATAGCTCGTTGTTCGACGCTCTTCTTGATGCCCTAGGCCTTCTGATTTCAAAGTGATATGTTGAAGGTCTTTTCTACTCATCCTTCAATCGTTTTTGCTCCATAGCTTCAGCCAATCGTTTTTCAAAAATTGGTGCTATAAGTGTTTTTCTTGTATTCGATTTGAGAAAAGGATAAAGTTCCAAGTTGTCCTTCATTCGGTCATCAGAATTTACATATGTATTGGTTCCTACCAACACTTCAGTCTTAGTATTAAACCGCTCCTGTTCCTTTGCAGCACTCTCATTAATCTGCTTTTGAATCACGTGTGCCTTCAACTGCTTTAAAAAGCCTCCCTGTTTTTCCAAATTTTTAAACAGCTGTAATGCTTTTTCTGCAATTTGATGAGTAAGACTTTCTATATAAAAGGTGCCATCCGCAGGGTTTCCCACTTTATCAAAATGACTCTCTTCCTTTAACAGTATCAATTGATTTAGAGCAATCCGATCACCAAATTCATTGTTCTTGTGATAGATGGCGTCATAAGGCAAGTTGAACACAACATCCGCGCCTCCTAAAATGGCCGACATACACTCAGTAGTTGAACGCAGCATGTTCGTATTATAGTCGTAAAGTGTCTTGTTTCTCTTGGTAGGATACGCACTTATATGACAAGCCGTAGTAATTCCATACTCGGATGCCAATGTACTCCATAAAATTCGTAACGCCCTTAACTTGGCAATTTCAAAAAAATAGTTTGTTCCTACAGCTACCTTAAAGTGCATGGTGAACCCACTACTATTTTCAAGTCTTGATTGAAAATGGTTCAGGTATTCGTTGGCATGTGCCAGTCCATAAGCCAACTGCTGGGTTATAGTGGCCCCGGCATTTTGATATAGGGACAAATCTACCTGAAGCGTGTTTCGCAAATCCATATCCAAGATACTTGTCAAAGTACTATGGTCTTTCTCCAAACCCTCGAACCAGTTCCCTGATCTGGCCAAATTTCCTATGATATCGATGTTTAAAAAAATAGGTGAAGCAGCGTTTCCTAAATGGGACTTAATTCCGTTTACATAATCTGCGGATAGAAAATGAAGTTCAAAATAGATTGGTGTATTTTCAAAATTAAGGTTCTTTAAAAGCTCCTCTATTTTTATAGCTGCCGAGGGTATTTGAAATAAAATACATTCTGCACCTTTTTGCAAAAAGTCCCTTGCTTTTGCATTGGCCATGGCGGCATTTCCGGCATAAACAACTTGACCTATTTTCCAGTCTTTGTTATTTACCGATTGTAAATTTAATTTAGAAATATCCTCTTGATGGTAGAAGGGTTTCACTTTAATACCTTCCGGGGATTCCCAGACCAAGGTTTCGTTGTAATCCGCACCTTTCAAATCATACTGTATTTGCTGTTTCCAAGCTTTGGCGGAAACCTCAGGGAAATCACTAAACAACTTATCCGACATTGTACTGATTATTCATTTGAATATTCTTGCTCCTTTACCAAGGAGCTACACAAGCCTAAAATTAGGTATTTAATAAGACAAATAGTGATAAGTAAACACTTAGATTATGGTGCTTATTGAAATCTAGCCCTTTGCAGGTTCTGATGTTGTTGTGGAACTATTCTGGGCAATATTTGCAGTAGGTTTTTCATAAATCTCCTTTATGATTTGACGTAAATCCGGAATAACCGTTCTCGCCAATCTGGAATTACTGTTCAAAAGCACACAAATTCCCAAATCATCCTCCGGATATACTGCAATTTCGTTCCTAAAATTATTCACGCTACCTCCATGGTGCCAGATGGTTTTTTCATCTGGAGACAATTCATCGGAAAATTTGTGGATTCGCCATCCAAAGCCGTAATATGATTTTATGTGACCTGGCCAGCGGTGGTAGTACTTGTTCCGCCCAGGAATCTCTATAAATGGCTCAAATGCCTGATCAAATGCGGATTGAGCCATTACTTCGGAATCATGGCCTAATAAGAAACGCATCCATTTACCCATATCGTGGGCGCTGGCGTTTATTCCGCCTGCCGCAATTGCATTAAAATAACTATCTGAAAGTGATAAGGTTCTATATCCCCGTTTCCTTTTTACATGTGGAAGGGCCACATTTTCCCTTTCGGAAAGCGTTTTATAATCCATAGAAACGGAACACATCCCCAATGGCTTAAATATCCGTTCATACAAACCTGTTGCCAAGTCTTTTCCAGTCGTTGCCTGCGCTATTTCTCCGGAAAGGGCGAAGAGCGCATTTTGATAACTATATTGCAAGCCGGGTTCGCTAATGGGTGTTACCTCCTTAAAACGGGCAGCAATTGTTTCAAGCGAAAGGTCCGCTTCTACAAGATTGGTAAAACTATGGTAGGGCGCTCCCGTACTATGTGATAAAATATGCGAAAGATTTATCTTGTTCGTATTATTTCTATCCCCTAACTTGAATTCAGGTAGATAATCTACAACCTTATCCTCCCATGTTATTTTGTTTTCATGTTCTAGGTTGGCCATGTAAACTCCGGCAAAACCTTTGGAAAGCGATCCAAGTCTAAAGACGGTTTCCCCGTCCACCCGGGCAGTACCATTAGCACCTCGTTTACCGTATCCTTCTGATAAGATGATAGCACCTTTCTTTACAATACTCAATCCCGCTCCAACTATTTTTCCTGAAGCTATAGCCCTTTCAAAATAGGATTGGAGTGCAGTACTTAGTTCTTGTTGCTTAGCGGCGTCTGGTATAATCACCTCTAAATCCTCTCCATTTTTTGCCAGTGTCTGCTTAGCTAACACCTTCTCTGGTGCCGGATTACTTGCACTTGAAATAGTAATGAAAAATAAGAGTAAGACAAGTAGATATCCTACAAAGATTTTAAATCGATGCACGAGCAAAGTGGAGATAGGTTTTGGGAATAAATGCATAGAATTTGGGACGTAATGCATATATAACGGATGAAATGCACGTTTTGGTATAAATCCATACCCTTTTTAACACTTAAAAAATAATGGAGCCTATTAAGTCATGAAACAAAAAAACCTCGAAGAATATTATAGATCCCGTTTAAAGCTCCATCACTTTGACCAGCTTCGACCGAGCTTAGCATAAACTTCTAGCAAAACAATAACAAAAAAAAGACCTTACATTGCTGTAAAGTCTTTTTAGCTCCTCCTCTTGGGCTCGAACCAAGGACCCTCTGATTAACAGTCAGATGCTCTAACCAACTGAGCTAAGGAGGAAAATTACCCGCTTTAATCTCTTAAAGCGGGTGCAAATATAATCGTTTTTTCAAATACCCCAAATAATTAAAATGTAACTTTTTGTTTTTTGGTAAAATAAAAAGCCGAACCCAACGGCTCGGCCCTAACTTTTAAAAGTTACTCTTAGTTTAAAGTCAATTCAAAATCTAATGAGGTTTCATTTGCAACTACGATAGTTACTACTTCTACACTCGCCTCAGCGTAATTTAAAGCTTCAACAACTACTCTGTAACTGCCAGCCTCAAGACCAAGAATTGTATAGCCCCCTGTTGCATCTGAAAATGCAGAGGTCACTTGGGTATCGCCAGAAAAAACACTTATCATTGCGCCTTCTAAGGGCATACTAACTTCATCCTCAACAGTGCTTATCATACCGGACAAGCTCCCCGCCATACTCATATTGGAAGCTCTAATAACAGGTTTAAAATTGAATCCAGTGATACCGGACACAGCATTTACGTTTCCTTTCGGCACAAACGATTTATTTACATCAAAATCCAAAAGTAAATCGCTTGATAATTGGGTTACCACTTCAATAGATGGTTTTATGAAGACCTTAATCCCGGTTTGTTCTCCACTAGGAACTTTTAAATCATAAATAGTTCCATCCGTCAATAGTACATTTCCATTAGAAACGTAAACCCGTACTAAATCATAAGTGCCCACGGGAACTTCAATCTCACCCATACTCTTGGTTACTCCGTTTGTAAGCTCCAAAAGATTAACGGTCATTTCACCTTCAAAAAGGGTTATAAAATTTGAGTTATCATCCAGATTTTCAGTGTCAGAAGGATTCTTATGACGTGCATCTATTTTAAATATGGTGACATTGGCCTCAGATACAAAGTCGTAGGGAAAGGGCGCATCCGTAAGTTGTACCGAGAGTGTGCCATACTCCACATAGGATAATTCATTACCATACTTGGAACATGCAGCTAAAGTAATAACAACAGAAGAGAGCACAAGAAGTGCTATTTTGTAGGTTTTCATAGGTAGTATACATTTGGGAAATTGTATTGCTACAATCTTATTTTACTCTAAGGTAAGTGGATAGGACTATTCTAAGATAAATTCTCGATATACTGCCAAAAAACGTGGGCTAGTTTCCTTCTTGGTGGGCTAACGATCAAAAATCCTATTTAAAAAGCCACTTATAGACATCGTTACCATTGGCGAACAATAAAAGTGCTATCAACAAGAAAAAGCCAATCATTTGCGCATATTCCAAAAACTTGTCGCTTGGCTTTCTACCCGATACTATTTCATATAATAGAAACATAACATGACCGCCATCCAGCGCGGGAATGGGCAATATATTCATAAAAGCCAAAATGATGGAAATGAATGCCGTAGCACTCCAGAATGCGGGCCAATTCCAACCATCTGGAAAAAGACCACCAATGGCCGCAAAACCGCCGACACCTTTATAGGCACCGGTAGACGGATTGAATATCTTTTTCATCTGCTTTACGTAACCCGTAAGGGTACTTACCCCCATCTCAATACCTGCGGGAATAGATTCTAGAAAGGAATAGGTAGTTGTTTCCAATTTCAGTATATCCCTATTTTCAAGATCTTCAAAACTTAGTCCTCCAAGACCAACGCCAATAGTTGCAGAGTCACTTATAATTACAGGAATCTGAAGTTCTCCAGCACCTTCTCTTTTTATCTTCAAATCAATCTGCTGTCCTTTGTATTTTTCAAGTATTTCCTTTGCCTCATCAAAGTAGGTAAAGGTATCGCCGCCTATGGCAATGATTTCATCCTTTACTTCTATCCCGGAATCCTTGTTGGAAGACTCCTCGGGAATAGAACCTATAACGAATGGATATCTGGGACTTAGAAAACGCATTTTTTCTTCATCTTCCAATAAAGTAGCGATAAAATCTACGGGGATTTCCTTCTCTATTACCCGGCCATCTCGTTCGATGGTAAACGTATTACCATTGATCAGCTCAAGGATAATTTTATTAAAATCATCTATAGGCTCGCCATCTACCGAAAGTATTTTATCCCCAGTCTGAATACCCACTTTATCTCCTATAGCAGTCTCATTGACATAAACACCATCCTTAAGACTGTCGTTGGCTATAAATTGATCTCCGTAGGCATAAGCCAATCCGATGTAGATGATGACCGCCAAAATGAAGTTCACCGTAACGCCACCCAACATAATAATGAGTCGTTGCCATGCCGGTTTACTACGAAACTCCCAAGGTTTGGGCTCCTCTTTCATGGCCTCGGTATCCATACTCTCATCTATCATCCCGGCTATTTTTACATAACCTCCCAAGGGTAACCACCCAATACCGTAGACTGTTTCTCCTATTTTCTTTTTGAACAAGGAAAACTTTACATCAAAGAAAAGGTAAAACTTCTCTACTCTAGTCTTGAACAATTTTGCTGGGATAAAATGTCCCAACTCGTGCAAAACTATAAGTAGTGAAAGACTTAAAAAGAATTGTATCGTCTTTATAATAATGGGGCTCATCAGCTTCTTCTAAAATTAAAATCGGACAAAAGTACGTTTTTACATAGTCTTAAAAAAAGAAACCGTTCCAGCCACCTTCATTTTAAGAATATTTTGGCAGCTATTACATTCCCCAATATTGATACACTCCAAAGGGTAGCTTATCTTTGTGCAAAAATTGATGCGCTCCTTTTTTAGTAAATACAAGTTTTTCGGGATGGTGCTTTTTGGGCTGTCCGTAGTAATTGTTTACTTGTTCTACAACGCCCTTCAACCTCAACAAATTCTCCCGGTCTATTCACCTGCCATGGTCAATTCTGAGCTGGTTCCCGAAGAAATTCAACACATTCGTAAATACCACACGATTGCCGACTTTTCATTAATAAATCAAAATGGCGAGGAAGTAACTCAAGAAGATTACAAGGACCGTATTTATATTGCCGATTTCTTTTTTACGACCTGCCCTACCATCTGCCCCATAATGACCAAGAATATGGCCGTTATCCAAAATGAACTTCACGATGATCAAGAGGTTTTATTGTTATCGCATTCCGTAACCCCTGAAATAGATTCGGTAGAACAGCTAAAAAAATATGCGTTGGAAAAAGGGGTTGATGACAAAAAATGGAATTTGGTTACCGGCGATAAAAAGGAAATTTATGAACTCGCCAGAAAATCGTACCTAGCCGTAAAAACCGATGGGGACGGTGGTCCTTTTGACATGATACATACAGAAAATTTTATTTTGGTGGATAAGGAGCGCCGTATTCGAGGCTTCTACGACGGCACCAAAACTGAGGATATTGAAAAACTGATGGAGGACCTTAAAATTCTTAAGGCTTCGTATACCGATTAGTTTATACCCGATAGGTGGAAAGAATTAGAAAATCCCTGCAGCTTCGTAGTTACTTAACTTTAAATTGATTCGAGTAGCCATTTTAGTTGAGGAATTACTCACAGCGACGCGCACTACCAAATACCCCTGAAAACTGTTCGGTTTTTTTAAATATTATCATGAACATTTCAAGATTTTTCCCTTACTTTTGTTCTTACTTATAATCAATCTAAATAAAAATTGGAGATTACAGTAGCTCATTTGCGACGTGGACAGAAAGGAATCATCAAAGAATTTTCTGGGGATATCATTCCCATAAAATTACTGGAATTGGGTTGTTTACCAGGAAATGAAGTCGAAATGGTGCAGGTAGCTCCCTTAAAGGATCCAATATATATTAACGTAAACGGGACCCATATTGCCATCCGCAGAAAGATGGCATTACTCATTGCATTGGATATCGTTGATGAGGCAGTTGGACTATGAGCAAGGAGATAAAAGTTGCGCTCATAGGAAACCCCAATACCGGCAAGACTTCGGTTTTTAACCAGCTTACAGGTCTTAAACAAAAAGTAGGTAACTACCCAGGCATTACGGTCGAAAAAAAGAGGGAGTCTGTAAACTTCCCAGAGGCGTTAAGGCGCATATATTAGACTTACCCGGCACCTACAGTCTTAACACCACTTCCCTTGATGAAAGTGTTGCGGTAGAACTACTGCTGAACAAGAATGCAAAGGACCACCCAGATGTAGCAGTGGTAGTGTCCGATGTAGAAAACCTCAAAAGAAATTTACTTTTATTTACGCAGATAAAGGACCTTAAAATTCCTGCAATTCTGGTCATTAATATGGCCGATAGGATGTCCAGAAAAGGAATTAGTATTGATATATCCTTATTAGAGGAAAAGCTAAATGCCAAGGTTGCCCTGGTAAGCACAAGGAGAGGTACCGGAATTGAAAGGCTAAAAGAACTGATTGGAGATTTTAAAAATTTATCCAAAGTTCCTAACGTGGATACCACGGTTATTGATCCCAAATATTTTGAGCGTCTTAGGACCACATTCCCAAAAGAGGACTTGTATAAGCTTTGGCTGGTTATCACTCAGGATGTGAACTTTATGCCTATTGAGAAAAAACTGATAAAGGACACTTCTTCCTTTGCCACTAAATCCAAATCTGAACTAAAACGTTTACAACAAAAGGAGACCATTCTCAGGTACCAGTTCATAAACGGAATTTTAAAGGAAACTTATAAAGTAGATGCGAATGCCGCTAAGGGGTTCCGTGCAGGCCTGGATAAAATACTAACGCACAAGGTTTTTGGATATCTTATCTTTTTTATTATCCTGCTTACTATATTTCAAACCCTATATAGCTGGAGTGAGTACCCGATGGACTTAATTGATGCATTTTTCGCCTCAACAAGTGAGTGGGTAAAAGACAATCTTCCCGCTGGGGTTTTTACCGATTTAATTGCAGAGGGTATTCTAATCGGTATAAGCGGCATAGTCATCTTTATACCTCAAATAGCTTTTTTGTTCCTTTTTATTTCTTTGCTTGAGGAGACAGGCTATATGAGCAGGGTGGTCTTTCTTATGGACCGGATTATGCGTCCCTTTGGACTAAGTGGCAAGAGTGTCGTGCCCCTAATTTCAGGAACTGCTTGTGCTATTCCAGCGATTATGGCAACAAGAACTATTGAAAGTTGGAAAGAACGCCTCATAACTATTTTGGTTACTCCCTTTACGACTTGCTCCGCCAGACTCCCTATTTATGTCATCATTATCGCCTTAGTAATTCCCGAAGGGCGATTTTTAGGATTAGGCTACAAAGCACTTACATTAATGCTTTTATACTTATTAGGATTTGCAGCGGCCATTCTATCCGCTATGATCTTAAACAGGATTCTCAAGATTCAGAGTAGACCGTTTTTTGTAGTGGAAATGCCCAATTACAAGCTTCCCCTACTAAAAAATGTTGGTTTTACGGTCTTAGAAAAGACCAAGAGCTTTGTTTTTGGTGCAGGTAAAATCATACTTGCTATTTCAATCATCCTTTGGTTCTTAGGCTCTAACGGATTTTCAGACGATTTTAAGAATGCCGAACAGATTGTTTCCGAAAGAGTAGAAAAAGATGGATTTAGCCCTTACAGCCAAGCATACATTCAGAGTAAACTCCAAGATTCCGAAGCCCTTGAAAAAACCGAATTAGAAGAACGTGCCATAAACCAAGAAATAGCCAGTTATAAACTGGAACATTCTTATATGGGCTACATGGGTAAAGCAATTGAGCCCATTGTACGTCCGTTAGGATATGATTGGAAAATAGGGATTGCAGTACTGACCTCGTTTGCGGCAAGGGAAGTCTTTGTGGGAACTTTAGCCACGATTTATAGTGTTGGGAATGATGAAGAAGAAACCATAAAATACAGAATGGCGGCAGAGGTAAATCCCAATAACGGAAAGCCTTTGTTCAACCTTGCCTCTGGGATATCGTTATTATTATTTTATGCATTTGCCATGCAATGCATGAGTACCTTAGCAGTGGTGAAGCGCGAAACAAATTCTTGGAAATGGCCTGCCGGGCAGTTGGTATTCATGAGTCTTTTTGCTTATATTGTAGCTTTAATAGCATATCAAATCTTGAAATAAAATATGGACATTTTGCAACATACTTTGGTTTATATTACTTTGATACTTTCCGTGGGATATATTGTAAAAAAGTTCTTTCTTCCTAAATCGTTGTTCGCATCTAAAAAGTCCCATCAAAAGGTCTGCGGACAGGATGACTGTGGCTGCCACTAGAAGTACTTCATAAATTGATATAAAGTTCAGATCCAATCACAGGTCTTGTAACAAATTCATAGGCCAAAGCGTCATTTCTCAAAACTTAAGCCTTCCGGGCGTTAAAGAAATAATAAATACATCCTAATGAAATCAAAAAGTATATGGTTTTGATAATAGGTATACTTTAGTTTGTGCTGTCAACCCAATTGTATGAAAATCAATTCCAAGTCGTTATTCTATTTAATTTTTACCTGTTTCGTATTCAACTTTCTCCAAGCGCAAACACTTACCTCGGTCGTACTGGACTCGTCTACACAAAAACCCATTCCTTACGTAACGGTTTTATTGAACAACAGCGGTGTCATTACCAATGAAGAAGGTAGATTTTTGTTTCAATTAAATGGTGACGTTACTGAGAACGACTCCCTTAGAGTATCCTGTATAGGCTACGAATCCATTGGAAAACCATTGAACGAGTTTGACGGAAAAGTAATTTACCTAAGCCCAAAGGCTATAGAACTTAAAGAAGTAATCGTTTCCAATAAGAACTATACCCCAAGGGAAATTATAGATTTGGTGGAAGAGAATCTAGAGAAAAACTACCAATACGGATACACAAAAAAACGTTTATTTCTTAGGGAATCTTACCAAAACACGATTGATAAGACCAATTACTCCATAAAAGAATCCACAATAGATGCGTTCAACAAATCATTTTTGGATAGTGTCTTGCGCACGGTTCCAAAGAATGACACCTACTATACCGAGAGTCTTGGAGACTTATATGGCAACGAAGATGATGATGAACAAAAACTGAGCCTGATCAAAGCCTCAGAACTGTATGACAAAAGCAAACGTCTGGATTTGGAAAATTTGGAAGAACGTTTTAATCAAATCATTAAAAAGAATGTAAAAACCGATTCTTATTTTAAGGTAAAGTCGGGTCTTTTCGGGACGAAAGTAGATGCCGATGAACTTTTTGAGGCGGATATTGATTCTACCGATGTTAATGCCTTGAACAAGCAGCTAGAAGAAAAGAAAAAGGAGAAAGAGAATCAAAAAGAATTCTTCGCCAACTACAAACGAAGAACATTGGGAAATCTGTATTCCAACCTTCCCATTTTTAAGGACACGGACTATAATGTCCTGCAACGACCTGGACGTTATGATTTGACTTTGGAAGATTTTACCTATATCGGGGACAAAGCCTTGTACGTAATAAGCTTCAGCCCAAAGCGTTCAGAGGAGTTTAAGGGAAAATTATACATTAATTCAGATGACTTTGCCCTGGTGAAAATGGAATTTGAAAACGTAACACCACTTCGCAAATTTAAATTGTTAGGGGTTTCATTGAACGAGTATTTGGCAAAAGGAAGCATCCTTTTCGGAAAAGGCGACAATGGCCTTTACAGCTTAAAATACTATGAAATTATTAAAGGGAATAAAGTTGGCTTCAAAAGACCGGTACGCATTATAGAGAAAAATAAAAATGTTAGAGGTAGGCGAAAACAGAACGAACTACACTTAAAAATTGATGCCGCTTTTAGTGGTATTAACAGGTATGAAGTTGTGGTTTTTGACACAGAGCCCATAAACGAAGCGCAATTTGAAAGTCTTTCAGAAGATAACAATGTGCTCCCACAATACATGCCCAACTATAATGCAGATTTCTGGAAAGGATATACCATCATGGAGCCTAATACAGCTATTAAGGAATTCACCTCCGAAGTACAGCTAGAGAAATAGATTTACCCAAAATCATCACATAAAAACTTAAGTTCAAATCGCCCTATTATGAAACGGGGCGATTTTTTTTATATCCTGATGTAACCTTTTGTAATTTTCTGACTATATATGAATGTACACTAACTAAAGCGTGTCCTTTTGAAGGAATTAACCAACGAGGAATTGATGACCACTGTGGCTAAGGGAGACTTGGATATGCTCAAAATTCTCTTTGAAAGACACCACGTTCACGTTTTTAATTTCTTATACAAAATGTGTGGGGACAAAATGTTGAGTGAGGATTTGACCCAAGAGGTTTTTTATAAACTTATGAAGTATAGAAATTCTTATAATGGCGGCAATTTCATTTCTTGGCTATTTACCATCGCCAGAAATTGCTTAAGCACCCATTTTAGAAAAAACAAGGAATATCACGAGGATATAAATGCAGTTGCATACAAATTTCCTTCCAAGCAGGAGGATGATGTTGAAACGTATTCCCAACTCCAAATGGCACTATCGAAATTAAACCGGTCGGATAGAGAGCTTATTGTCCTTAATCGCCTTCAGGAAATAAAATATAATGAGATTGCCGAAATAATAGGAAGCACCCCTGGCGCTGTAAAGACCAGGGTAAGCAGAGCTATCCAAAAATTGAAAATAATATACTTTTCTAATCTATGAAGAAAGACGAAAACCATATCGTAGCATTAATTCAGGCATATTTAGACGATGAACTAAGCGTTAAAAAAAGAGCCTCGGTGGATAAACATTTGATTGCTTGTGAATCTTGTAAGGAGAAGCTTTTAAGGTTCAAAGAATTGTTCCAATCTTTAAAGGAAGAAGCCGTCCTGCAACCTTCAGATGAACTTAGAGATAATTTCCTTGAGGCTTTGGAACAAGAAAAAAGAGCTCAGGTCAATTTACTTACACTAAATGAATCGAAAAAGGGAAGCAGTTGGACAAGTTCGTTCCTTAGAATTGCCGCAGGCATTGCGCTACTTGTCGGTGCATTTGTGTTGGGAAGCTATCAGCAAAAGCAAAAATTCGATAGGGATATTGCACTTCTAGAAACGGAATCCTTGACAATGAAGCAAACCGCCATGCTATCCCTAATGGACAATCAATCCGCTCGAAAACGAATCCAGGGTGTGAATTTTATAAACCAATTTGAAAGTCCGGACGAGTCCATTATCAAAGCTTTGACCGATAGGATGCTATTTGACCAGAATACCAACGTTCGCTTAACCGCTGTGGATGCCTTATCCCGCTTTACGCGTTCAGAAACCGTAACATCGGCCTTTATTGAGGCGTTGGCCACGGAAAAAAATCCAAGTGTACAAATCGCAATTATTGAAAATTTAGTGCGGATTCAAGAAAGTAAGGCTACTGCTCCAATGCGCAAGCTAATGGAACAGGAGGATACCCAGCCTTTTGTAAAAGAAGAAATAAATAGAGTACTATCAGAAATCATATAAAACGAAAATCATGAATAAATTATCATTACTTGTAATCCTAAGTTTTTTTGCTTGGAACCTCCCGGCACAAAATGATTATTCAAAATCATTGGATGGTGTAGAATGGGTTAAAATTGAATCCAAATCCGAAATCATTTTAAAAACGCACGATAAAAACGAATTGCTCATTAAAGTTTTTAATCAAGAACCTAAACCTGAAAAAGCCCAAGGACTTAAGCTTGTGGGTGTAGGTGGTGAAGACAATACCGATGTAGGCTTTAATGTAATTCAATCTGGAAACAACCTCGTTGTAGAGAGTGTTAGGAAATCTGGCGGTGCAGAAATATACTTGCCCAAATCCCAAAACGTTTCTGTGACCAATACTTGGGACGGGGATATTTATATTGAGGGTTTTAGTGGTGAAGTAGAGGCCAATGCCAATCTTAACGGAGGCCTTAATTTAACCAATTTATCAGGTCCAATAACCGCCTACTCCTTGAACGAAGGAATACGGGTAGAGTTTGACAACATAAACCAAAATTCCCCTATTTTGATTCGAACAACTAACGGGGAAATTGATGTCACCTTGCCCGCTAACACATCGGCAAATTTGGAATTAAGTTCTTGGAACGGGGACGTATATTCCAACTTCGATCTAAAAAGACCAAAAAAAGATGGTTTAACATCGCTGTCCAGAAAGGACATAAAAGGAGCTATCAATAATGGAGGAGTAAATATCACATTGAAGTCCACCAATGGAAATATCTACCTCAGAAAGAAATAAAACAATTCAAAAACGAACAGTCATGAAAACTTTAAAAATTACTTTTTTGTTAGGCCTCATCAGTCTTACAATAAATGCGCAGAAGATTATAGAAAAGAACATAGATTTTAAAAATCAGTACGTAGAGGTAGACCTAAAATTCGCTTCGGAGATAGCAGTAAAAACATGGGATAAAAACACGGTATATTTTAAGGCCGAAATCAATACGAAAGATGGAAAATTTTTGGATGCTTATAAGCTAGACCTAAAAGAAACGTCCGATAGAATTAGTATAATTTCAGAAGCTGAAGGTGTATTCAAAAAATTCCAAGATGAATGGAACGCCAATAATAAAGACAAAAAAAAACGGTACTATAATTCAGGAGATTGGTATACTTTTAATTATGCCCTTTATGTTCCTAAAAATGCCAAATTTAAGGTCAGCAGTATCAATGGGGATTTAAGTTCAGATATTCTAGAGGGTGATTTTACTGCAGATCTCATTAATGGAAATATTAGCATAAAATCCTATTCCGGGAATCTAAACTTGACCACTATCAACGGAGAAATTGATTTAAAAATGGTCAATGCCAATTTAGTTGCAGAAACCATTCATGGAGATATTTACGCAGATGAAAAGTTGAAATTTAATTCAGAAGATCGCCATGTGGGGCAAAAAATCTCAGGGCAAATCGCGGAAGGAAAGAATAGGCTGCGCCTTAACACGATTAATGGCAACATGTATTTAAGGCTCTAAGTTAATCCATGACAAATATTTCAAAAATCTATCTGATTTTTTTCATGATATTCTCCTGTTCATCAGAAGAGCAGCAAGTTCAAAAGGATATCCAAAAATTATTAGATCAATGCGTTCTAGCCGTTACGACCAAGGATATTGATTTGTATATGCAAGGTATACCAGATGATTTTGTAATTAAGGATGAAAATGGGAACTATATTACCAAGAAAATGCAGCGGGAATATGCCTTGCGAGACTGGGCCATTATAGATACAACATTATCCAATAATTATGTAGTAGACAGCCTAAGAGTCTATGGTGACAGTGCCATGGTTTTTACTTCGCAAAAATGGAAACGTATCATGTTTCAAAAAGACGGAGTTACCACAGACACGGTTTTAACAGCCCAAACTCATCGTGAAGTATGGAAAAAAAGAAAATCGGTTTGGATAAACTATAAAATTGATGAACTGGGTGGTGATATTTTTGTTAATGGACAAAAATATAATCCTTAGCTATTCTGCTCTTTAAGATTATAAAAGATTTCTTATAATAGAGTACAGTAACATACTCCAGCCCATAACCAAGAACAAACCGCCAATAGGTGTAATTGGGCCTAAAAACTTTAATTTCCTACCTTTTGATGCGCTTAAACACAGACCATAAATACTGAATGAGAAAAGGAAGGTCCCGATTACAAAACAGTAAATCATATACTTCTCTAAATCGGTATCTAGGTTTAGATTAAAACTGAGCATCAGCAATACCAACGAGTGATACATTTGATATTTTACGCCCGTTTCAAAACTTGCCAATTGCTCCGGAGTAAAAGATTTTTTCAGCATATGTGCGCCAAAAGCGCCAAAGATAATTGCCAATAAACCGTATAATGCCCCTATGGACTGCGCTAAAAGAACCATTTTTTAAATTTTGGGCCTAAGATAGGTATTCAAATGACATCAATAGGATTATTACAGCATAAGGAAACATGGTTATTTGGGTTGAACACCTCATACGTGTAAAGCAAAACCCCGTTGGAATAACCAACGGGGTTTATTCATGTCAATTTTAATTTATGCCTCATCATAAAAAAACTGCTCTTTCACAATTTTGCCTTCTTTGACCTCATAAACTGCTATTTCCGACATTGTCGATCGATGTCCGGATGGTTTGTGCGTAGTATCCATTTCAAAGCGAAGCGAAAACCAGTTGTCCGCAACTATAGGTTCGGACACGGAAGTGTTATGTACTTCAAAATTCTCTTGCCACCACTCCCCTTTTTTCTGTATGCCTTCAAAGCCTTCAACACGACCACCTTCCGAGGTTCCATCGTTTTCAATACTCACGATGTTTGGACTGTACAGTTCTTTATAGGGCTTTTCAAAATCTCCGTCTTTACACCATTTTACGAGTTTTTCAGCAATCTCTTTTGTTTCCATATATCTTGATTTTAGATTGTTAGGTTCAAATTACAAAATTTGTGAATCGATGCTCATAGATTAACATAATATTAAAATCTGGTTCACGTGTTGATAAAGTTGCCTGCTCTATCAATTTTCGATACTTTCATGGCTCAACACAATCCACCTGTTATGAGAACCATATTCATGCTTTTTCTGCTTTCCATTTCAATACAAAGCAATGCCCAAGGCACCCAATTACTACGTCAGCCCACGGTTTCGGATACTGAAATCGTATTCGTCTACGCCAATGACCTGTGGAAAACCAATATAAATGGTGGCACGGCAATTCGACTTACCAGCAACGAGGGTTATGAAATGCTGCCCCATTTCTCTCCTGATGGAAAACAAATTGCCTTTACGGCCGAATATGATGGTAACATCGATGTTTTTGTAATCCCATCAGACGGCGGGGAGCCCAAACGATTGACCTATCATCCCAGCAACGACTTTGTGCAAGGTTGGACACCCGAAGGTGCCGTTTTGTTCCGTTCGGGAAGAACAGCCAAACCGACCCTCACCGATAGATTTTACACCGTACCGGTTAGCGGTGGTTTTCCAACCGCCATTGATTTGCCCAATGCGGCCTTTGGTGAAATTTCACCTGATGGCAAACATATGGCCTATGTACCATTAAGAGCTTGGGATGCGGAATGGCGCAATTATAGAGGCGGGCAAGCCGTACCCATCTGGATCGTGAATATGGAGACCAAAGAATTGGAGAGGATTCCACAGCCAACGAAGGAACGTCACTTGGATCCGGTATGGTTTAAAAACAAAGTATTTTACTTGTCCGAGCGCGATTATGCGAGTAACATCTGGTCTTTTGATATAGATACACAAGAGGAGAAGCAAATCACCTTTCACAAAAAATTCGATGTAAAAAGTTTGGATGCAAGTTTACGACATATTGTTTACGAACAGGGAGGCTATCTCCATTTATTGAATCCCGAGACCGGAGCTGCAAAAAAATTGAATATAACGGTAAACGGGGATATGAATTTTGCCCGCCCACGATGGGAAAACGTAACTGCAGGACAACTTTCAAATCCAAACCTGTCCCCTACCGGAAAACGTGCCATTTTTGAACATCGGGGGGAAATTTTTACAGTCCCAAAAGAAAACGGTACTTGGCGTAATTTGACCAGTTCTCCTGGTATTGCGGACAGAGCACCGATATGGTCGCCCAAGGGGGATAAAATAGCTTGGTTTTCCGATAAAAGCGGTGAATACCAATTGGTGGTTTCCGATCAAGACGGAGCAAATCAAAAATACTATCCACTTCCAAACCACACTTTTTATTTTCAGCCCGATTGGTCGCCTGATGGTAATTATATTGCCTATTCCGATACACATTATAATATTTGGGTCATCGACTTAGCTAGTGGAGATGTAGAAAAAGTAGCAACCGATAATTATGCCCATCCTAACCGGACCATGAATCCGGTTTGGTCTCCAGACAGCAAATGGATCGCCTTCCCTAAGCAGTTAAAAAGTCACTTTAAGGCTATTTTTGCCTATAATATCGGAACAAAACAAACCGTGCAACTAACAGATGGCATGGCGGACGCCATTAGTCCGGTATGGGACGAGAATGGAAAATACCTTTATTTTCTGGCCAGTACCAATTATGGATTGCAGTCCGGTTGGCTGGATATGAGTTCTTATGATACCGACCTTACTCGAAGCCTCTACACCATCGTTTTATCAAAAACTGATGCAGCTCCCAGCCTGCCAAAAACCGATGAGGAAAAAATTGATAAGGAGGCCATATCGGACAAGAATAAGAAAAAAGATAAAAAGGACGAAGAAGAAACTCCAGAGCCGGTTACCGTAAAATTAGATGCGGATGGTATATACAACCGCACCGTTGCTTTGAAATTGGACAGCCGAAACTATCTCTCCCTCGCCGTGGGACCAAAAAATATAATTTTCATAGCGGAGCAGATTCCTAACGAAGAAGGCGTAAAGGTCCATAAATATGATATCGAGAAAATGGAACCCGAAGAATATGCTACCGGTGTTTCTGAAATGGTGGTTTCTTCCGATAGAAAGAATATACTATTGAGGCAAAATGGTTCTTGGATGCTTTCAGCCACCGACGGCAAGCCAGATCCGGCTAAGGACAAACTTTCCATTAACATGAAAGTAAAAGTAGACCCTGCGCAAGAGTATCAGCAAATCTTTAAAGAAGGCTGGCGTTTTATGCGCGATTTTCTATATGTAGATAACGTTCATGGCGCGCCTTGGGATACTGTATACGAATGGTACTCCCCTTGGATTCAGCACGTAAGACATCGTACGGACCTTAATTACGTAGTGGATATTCTCAGCGGTGAAGTAAGTATTGGACATTCCTTTGTCTATGGTGGTGATTTCCCGGATGTAAAGGAAGTACCCGTTGGTCTTTTAGGAGCCGATTTATCCATTGAAAATGGCTTTTATAAAATTGATAAAATATACAATGGGGAAAACTGGAATCCTGATTTATATGCTCCATTGGCCCAACCCGGAATAAATGTAAAGGTCGGGGATTTTATTACTCACATCAATGGAAAAGAACTTAAAGAAGGTGTAAATCCTTACCAATTATTAGAACAGACGGCAGATCGGGAAATAACGATCAAAGTGAATTCAACACCTAGCCTTTCGGGCTCAAAAGATATTCTTATTAAGCCTGTGGAAAGCGAACGTGGTCTAAGAACATATGATTGGATGGAAGGAAACCGAAGAAAAGTTGATGAACTGTCCGGCGGAAAATTGGCATATGTCTATGTGCCGAATACCGGAGGAGGTGGTTTCACCTCTTTTAACCGCTATTATTTTTCTCAACAAGATAAAAAAGGGGTCATTATAGACGAGCGAAATAACGGAGGAGGTTCCGCTGCCGATTATATGATCGACATTATGTCCCGGGAACTCTTCGGATATTTTAATAGCAGAACGGAGACCAATAGACCGTGGACCACCCCAATGGCGGGAATATGGGGGCCTAAGGTGATGCTGATTAACGAAAATGCAGGTTCTGGTGGTGACTTGTTACCCTATATGTTCCACGCAAAAGAGATAGGCCCTTTGGTAGGAACACGAACCTGGGGCGGACTTGTAGGCACATGGGACACTCCCAATTTTATTGATGGTGGCAGAATGGTAGCACCCCGCGGTGGTTTCTTTGATGTGAATGGCCAATGGGCTGTTGAGGGAGACGGAGTCGCGCCCGATATTGAAGTTATCCAAAATCCAAAACTGGTATTGCAAGGTAAAGACCCACAGCTAGAAAAAGGCGTTGAAGAAGCAATGCGTTTATTAAAAACCGAAGAATTTGAAATGAAATCTGAGCCTGCACCGCCCCTTAAATGGAAACGACCGGAAGGTTTTGATGAAGAGTAAGGTCCATTTGTTTTTATAAGAGTTTTATTCGTCTTGCTTTTATAATAAAGATGATACCCGACATAAAATGAGGTTTCCTATTTGTAGGTTTTATATCTTATAAGAATTAGAAAAAACAAAACATGAAAAAAGTATTGATCTTCTTTACAGTACTAACGCTACTATCCTCTACAGGTTGTAACTCCTCCAAACAGACCACTACTTCAAAATCCAATTTAAATAGAGAATTAACGGAGACGAACAAGGGCAATATATCTTTATTGCAAAGAATAAGTCAGAAAAGAGGAATTATTGTTAGAAACGGGGTTCCAATCATTAATAAAACGGCAAATTCTCTTTCCTCTAGCGCTACGGAAGAACCTCTGTATGTGCTTAATTCACAAATTATAGGTAGCTCCTTTAAATCTATAGATGCTATTGTTGATAATTTTGTTGTAGAGAGTATTGAAATATTGAGCGGAGCCGAGGCAGCTTCCTACGGGACCCAAGCAGCAAACGGGGTCATCCTCATAAAAACATACGACTAAAATATATCACTTCTTTGTAGCTTTGCTTTTACTGCAAATTAATATGAATATTGGTATTGGAGACTATTTCAAAAGCACATTCGTCAAACTTAGGTGGTCCGAACATTTTCATTTTTGCCCTTGAAAATGCTATTGCTTCCTTAGGTATGCCCATAAAGTTGGTATCGAGTTTTTCGTTCCCATTTTCATCATGAAAAATGGCAACAGCATACTCCCCTACAGGGATATCATCAATCTCTATATGGGTACTCCCCTTCACCGCCCTTTCCGAGCCTATCTTAAAAACCTTATCGAACTTTAAAAAGGAATTCTGGTCTTGATAAATGGCCACGCATACGTTACCATTATCTGAACTAACACCACTAATATCCAAACTAAGCTTATGCTGACCAAACCCAAACGAACAGGTTAGAGAAACAATGAGCAAAAGCAATGATTTTTCAATTTTCATAACCAACTATTAACTGTATTAGAAAACTATAAATTACGATAAATAGTATTGATTCGGTTCTTTTTAATTTGAGGAATAAATATTAATCGGGCAAGACTTCACTTTCCAGTTTTTTATGAAGAAAATCGAATAATCCCAAGGTTTTTAGAGAGTCCTTATGATTTACATACAACTTAATCGAATCCCTATAGACTAATTTTATTTTCTGTTGTGAAATGTTGTCCACGAATACATACACCTTTTTATCCGTCAAAGAATCTTTAAATTCCTGAAAGATACCTTTTTCCTTCTCTAGCGCAGAAAAGCCGTTTAATCTCTGCATTGGTGGAATTTTTTCTATGAGCTTCACACTATCTAGATCAGCATAGGCGACATCTACCTTGTAAAAACCCGATAAAATCTGAACTTGTTCCGGCTTTAGTTTAATCCAATTCTTATAATGCATTACCAGTGCCGAGATACAAACGATTACGGTTATCACCATCAGCAAATTCCAAAACCAATGCCTTTTTTTAACGGCCATACTATTCTATGGGTTTTTTATACTTGTCCAGCCAAGCCAAAGTATGTGCTATTTTAGTAATTAAGTTGCTAGGTCTGTTGGCGATTCCGTGGCTTGCCCCTGGAATTTCTACAAGGACCGTTTCCACCTTTCTTAGCTTCAAGGCATGATACAATTGCTTAGCTTCACTAGGTGGTGTACGCAAATCGTCCATTCCTACCAATACCATGGTAGGAGTCTCTATATTACCAACGAGAGAAAGTGGCGAAAATTTCCAATAGCCCTCAAAATTTTCCCATGGTTGACCAGGATATCTGGAATTGGCATAACCAAAATAGTTGTCCGCTACCAAAGTCTTACTTATCCAATTCATTACCGGCTTGGCGACCACAGCTGCCTCAAACCTATTGTTCTTTCCAATCATCCATGCGGACATGATGCCACCTGCGCTACCTCCTGTAACGAACAACTGGTCTTCATGGGCAATTCCTTTTGAGATGCAATAATCAACGCCGTCCATAACGTCATTGTAATCTTCCCCGGGATAATTATTGAATAACAAATTACCAAACTCTTCACCATAACTGGTACTCCCACGTGGGTTTGGATAGAAAACGATGTAACCGTTTGCAGCGTACAACTGCATTTCTGCAGAAAAACGATCTCCATAGTTTAAAATAGGTCCTCCATGGTTTTCCACCAAGAAAGAATATTTCTTATTGGGGTCGTAATCCGGTGGATAAACCACCCAACCCTGAATATCACGTTGGTCAAAAGTAGATTTATACCAAACCTCCTCCACTTTTCCCAAGTTCTTGTAATCCAACAAGGCGATGTTTAAGGCAGTTATCTTGGATGGAGTTTTTCCTTTAGGTCCTAAAATTGCCAACTCTGATGGATATTCAGGTCTAGTTTGTGTAAAAGCGATGGTACCACCTTTCGAAACCGTAAACGAACCTCCGGCATAGGGTCGTCCTATCGAGGTACCTCCAATATTGTCTGCCAATTCATCTACCTTACCACTTAAACTTATATGGGCAATTTTACTGTTGCCATTATTGTCATAGGAAAAATAGAGTCCGTCACTCTTTGCGTTCCAAACAATATTGGAAACTCCCCTGTCCAAAGTATTGGAAATAACGTGTTTATTGCTTCCGTCGCTGTTCATGACATGCAATTGTCTCACTTGATAGGCCTGTACCTTATCTTCAAATCCGATATAGGCAATGTATTTTCCATTGGGCGAAACCACAGGGTTCGTATCGGGCCCATTTCTTTCCGTTAGGGCCTTGATGGAACCGTCATCAACGTTCACGGTATACACTTCACTGTTCCTAAAATCGTATTCCCAATCTTCATTTCTATTCCCTGAAAAAAAAATCTGTTTACCGTCAGCACTCCAAGAAAGCGTTCCCCTATGGTGATAGTCTCCAGAAGTAATTTGTCTTACCGCTCCTCCACTTGATGGGATGGTGAAGATGTGATTAAAGCCGGGTGCAATGTAACCCCTGCCGTCCGCCTCGTGATAGAGCCTATCCGTAATCCTGGGACTGTCTGCCCATTTGGCGTCTTTTGGTTTCTTGGGCATTTTGGCCAGTACCGGAGGGGCTTTTTCAACGTTCATGGAAAAGGCCAACTGTTTGCCGTCCGGTGACCAGGTCAAAGAACTAGGACTAAAAGGTAATTGTGAAATTTTTGCGATTTTCCCAGAACCTATCCAAAAAACAAATATCTCCGAACCTTCGTCCGTGTTACTCGTAAATGCCACTTGGTTTCCGGAGGGCGACCAAGTTGCATTGGATTCACTTTCTTCCCTGGACGTTAATTTTTGATGTTGGGAACCGTCGCTCTTAACCATCCAAAGATTTCCGGTAGCCTTATCCTCCATGATATCAAATCCCATTCTACGATAAACTACCCAATCACCGTTAGGTGAAATTTGAGGGTCGGATACGTACTGCAAATCATAGACATCCAAATACGAAAAGTTTGTCTTTTGGGCGTTTAGACCAAAAGTTGAAAGCACTAGAACGAAAAGAAAAATATAGTTTTTCACAATAAAGGGTTTTATGATTTTAAAAGTAATTGAAAACATTAAGGCTTCAAAGAGATATTTCGAAAGTCACACAATGTCTTCTGAAATTTGAAAAGGGAACCAACGCGTAAATTTGTTATCTTAGGGAATAATTTTATGACTAAACTTGTTTCCATAGCGATTTCAATGCTCATTTTGTTCCAGAGCTTCAATGTTCATTTAAACGATCTTATTGAACTGGATGAATTAATAGAGCATGCACAATTCCATGCGGAGGAATACGGTGACAATTTCCTTGTTTTCATTTCTAAACATTATGGGGAATTAAAAGCGGAGCATAATGAACAGCATCAAGAAGAAAAAGAACAGCACGAGCAATTACCGTTTCAACATCAGACGCAATCAGCATCGCTTTATGCCTTCGTATTGAATACTCCGATTGAAACCTCATCCATGCCGGAAATTGGTGCTTATGGTTCAGCAAATTACTTTTACCAGGCTTCGTACCACTCCTTGGCCCAAGAAGGCCTTTTACAGCCTCCCAGACAGGGCTAATCCACTTTTTACAGACTAGTTATGCGGTAAAATTTAGGTTTTATCGTGTTTTTCACAACCGTTAGTTCTATGGATTATGCTTTCATACATTATCAATTTTAGTATTCGTAACAAGTTCATTGTACTCTTGTTCACTGCCTTTATTATAGGTTTTGGTATTTATTCCCTCACACAGATTCCCATAGGTGCCGTACCCGATGTTACTAACAACCAGGTGCAGGTCATTACCACTTCCCGCAATCTTTCTACGCAGGACATGGAGCAGTTTATCACCTATCCCGTTGAACTGGAAATGGCCAATTTACCGGGAGTGACGGAAATCCGCTCAGTGACCAAATTCGGTCTTTCAGTGGTGACGATCGTTTTTGAGGATGACTTGGGAACCTATCTCCCACGTCAATTGATTGCCGAAAAAATAAAATCCGCTTCGGAGAAGATTCCCAATGGTTTTGGCTCACCGGAAATGGGTCCCATTACTACCGGACTTGGCGAAATCTACCAATACATTCTCGATGTAAAACCGGGATATGAAGACCGCTATGATGCTACCGAACTGCGTACCATACAAGATTGGATCGTAAAGCGGCAATTATCTGGAATACCAGGTGTGGTCGAAGTAAATACTTGGGGCGGTTATTTAAAGCAGTACGAAGTGGCCATAAAGACTGAAAAGTTGAACGCCATGAACATTACTGCCCACGAGGTTTTTAATGCATTGGAAATGAACAACAATGTTGCTGGTGGTGGTTATATTGAAAAAGTAAATCAGGCCTATTTTATTCGCGGAGAGGGCTTGATTACCGATTTAAAGGATATTAAAGATATCGTCATCAAAACCGTAGATGGTATTCCCGTTTTGGTAAAGGATGTAGCAGAAGTGGGCTACGGAAGCGCAATTAGATTTGGAGCTATAACGGGTAACGGGCAGGGTGAAAAAGTGTTAGGCCAAGTCATGATGCTAAAAAACGCCAACTCAAAGCAAGTCATAGATGCGGTACATGAACGCGTTGCAGAAATCTCCAAGTCCTTACCTGAAGGCGTATATATCAATGCCTTTTTGGACAGGAGCGAGCTTATTGCGAAAACCACTTTCACGGTGACGGAAAACCTCATTTTGGGTTGTTTAATCGTCATTTTCGTTGTGGTACTGTTGTTGGGAAATTTCCGATCGGGATTAGTAGTTGCCTCAGTTATTCCCTTATGTCTGCTTTTTGCGCTATCCTTAATGTACATTTTTGGTGTTGATGCAAACCTTATGAGTTTGGGAGCCATCGATTTTGGAATCATCATTGACGGTGCGGTCATTATTGTAGAATTCATCGCCTTTCAGATTGCGGCGAAAAGTACCGAATTGTCCTCGCTTTCCCCAACCGCATTACAAATACAAAAAGATGAGATAACTACTGAAAGTGCTGCAAAAATGATGAATTCCGCCATATTCGGACAACTCATTATTTTAATCGTATTTATTCCGATTTTATCGCTGACAGGGGTTGAAGGCAAAATGTTTAAACCCATGGCCTTGACCTTTAGTTTTGCACTCATCGGTGCCATGTTGCTCTGCTTTACCTACGTTCCTGTAGCGGCATCTTTATTTTTGATACCAACAAGACCCTCTGAGAAGAATGTTTCGGTTCGATTGATGCGATGGTTAGAAAATCGCTATAGCCCAATAATACATTGGGCGTTACAGCGCAAAAAGATTGTCTTAGGTCTGGCCGTTATTCTGTTGATCGGCACAGCATTTCTCTTCTCAAAAATGGGAGGCGAATTCGTTCCTACTCTGGATGAAGGTGATTTTGTCATCCAACCGGTGCTTAAAACGGGAACATCCCTGAGCAAAACCATTGAAACCACTACGGAAATTGAAAAGATTCTACTGGAAACATTCCCTGAGGTAGAACAGGTGGTTACCCGTATCGGTGCTGCGGAAGTGCCCACAGATCCGATGTCCATGGAAGAAAGTGATGTCATTATTACCCTTAAACCAAAAAGTGAATGGGAATCGGCCGATAGTAAAGATGAATTGGCAAATAAGTTCAAGGAAGCACTTACTATTATTCCCGGAATGGAGGTCGAGTTTACCCAACCTATTGAAATGCGTTTTAATGAACTGATTACCGGAGTGCGCGCCGATATCGCCATCAAAATATTTGGCGAAAATCTTGATATCCTCAGTGAAAAAGGAAATGAAATAAAAGACCTCATACGTGATGTTGAGGGCGCATCCGATGTAACGGTCGAAAAAATAGTAGGGCTACCGCAAATGAACGTAAACTATGACCGAGCAAAAATCGCACGCTACGGACTGAACATTCAAGACCTCAACGAAATGGTTTCCATGGGGTTTGCAGGACGCACCGTAGGTAATATATATGAAGGAGAAAAAAGGTTCGACTTGGTCGTGCGTCTTGACCAAGAAAATCGCAAGGACATTGATAACCTGAAAAATTTATATGTTGATATTCCCTCAGGAGGTAAAATTCCCTTAAACGAACTTGCCAAAATTAGCTATCAAAAGGGTGCTGCCAAAATTAGTCGCGATGATACCCGAAGACGAATCGTAGTCGGCATAAACGTCCGAAATCGTGATTTGCAATCTGTTGTTGATGATGTACAGCAATTGATAAATACCAACGTAAAACTACCTGTAGGCTATTCAATTACTTACGGAGGGCAGTTCGAAAACTTGCAAAGCGCCAAAGAACGTTTATGGTTTGCAGTTCCTATTGCTCTGTTACTCATTTTTATTCTATTGTATTTTGCCTTCAAATCCGTGAAGCAAGCACTGATTATTTATTCCGCAATTCCACTTGCAGCAGTGGGTGGGGTTTTACTTCTATGGATTCGTGGAATGCCCTTTAGTATTTCGGCAGGCGTAGGTTTCATTGCCCTTTTTGGTATCGCTGTTCTCAACGGCATCGTATTAATAGAACATTTTAAAGAACTCAAAAAACAATCTTTTGAAACTATGGAAGCTCTTATTAAACAAGGCACCAAAGACCGTTTGCGCGCCGTACTCTTAACCGCATCTGCCGCGGCCCTGGGTTTTCTGCCCATGGCTATTTCCACCAGTGCTGGAGCCGAAGTGCAACGTCCTTTGGCAACGGTGGTTATTGGTGGGCTGGTCACGGCAACGATATTAACCTTACTGGTACTGCCCGTCCTCTATTCGATTTTCAATTCGGATAGCTCTCTGGAGGATACTCATTGGAGAACACCTAAAAACAAAAAGCTGACCATGCTTTTGATTTTGGTTACGCTTTCCTTTTCCTTCACAGTAAACAGTCAAGAAAAAGCATTAGGATTGGAGGAATTAATTCCGCTGGCCATTGAAAATAATTCGGGGCTTAAAGCCGTTGATTTGAGCGTAGACCGCTCGGATGCAATGATAGGAAACGCTTTCGACTTTGGTAAAACAGGAGTATACTATCACTATGACCAGAATAACCTGAGCATGGGCAATTTACCCTTGAACGTTTTTGGTGTACAGCAGGATTTTGAATTTCCCACAGTATACTTTGCTAAAAGGAAAGTGAACAAAACCAATTACAATCTAAATACAATCGCTTATAATATACAACAAAAAGTATTGAAACGTGACATAACGGCTTCCTATTACCAATTACAATATTCTAAAGAAAAGGAGGCTATTTATAATCACTTGGACAGTCTATACCAAAACTTTGCCTACATGGCGAAACGACGATTTGAATTGGGGGAAACGAACTACTTGGAAAAAATAACGGCGTCTTCCAAGCAAAGACAAGTGCAAATTGCTTTGGAACAAGCACGGCAAGATGTTTTTATCTCCAGAAACAAATTAATCCAAAAACTTCAAATACCGGGCAGTATATTAATTAAACATATACCGATTGGTCGGGTTCCCTTAAGCCCCACTCAAATTGATGAGTCCAAGGAAATATTGTACTACGATAACAGTATTGATTTAGCGATGGCCAAACGTAAATTGGAAATTCAGCAATTACTTCCAGATGTTAGTTTGACCTATTTTCAAGGTACTAACAGCGCTGTGCAAGGCAATCTTTATGGCTATCAGGCAGGACTAAAAATCCCGTTATTCTTTGGAGCGAACGCGTCCCGTATCAAAGCTGCAAAAATTGCGGAACAAATTTCATCCGAAGAGTCGAAGGATTATAAAATCCGTTTGAACGCACGAAATTCAGAATTACAAGCACAATTAGAGAAATATGATAAAGCACTATTATATTATGAAAATGAAGGCACGCAACTTTCGGAAGAAATTCTGAAAACAGCCCTGATCAGCTTCAAAAATGGCGAAATTGACTTTTTTCAATATATCCAAAGTCTTGAGAACGCTTATCAGATACAATTGGATTATTTGGACAATCTCAATCAATACAATCAAACCGTCATCAATCTTAACTATTTAACCATATAAAATCTTCGTTATGCGACGTACATCATATATCATCTTTTTAATCTTATTAAGCTTGGGATTGTCCGATTGTGGCAATTCTGAAAAGAAATCTGCAGAAGCCATGGAATCTGAAACGGATGCCGTCCTAGGGCTTATTCAATTAACCGAAGAACAGTTTGAAAACAGCGGTATGGCTTTGGGAAACATGGAAGAAAAACAATTCCCGATAACCGTACAGGTTAATGGAATGATTGACGTTCCACCAGAAAACAAGGCCGTTGTAAACGCAACCATGGGCGGTTATATTACAAGAACCCCTCTGCTCATTGGCGATGTGGTTAAAAAAGGACAACTTTTGGTCACTCTTGAAAATCCGGAATTCGTGCGTCTGCAGCAAGAATATATGGAAGTAAAACAACAACTCGCGTACCTGCAATCGGAATACCAACGCCAGACAACATTAATGGACGAAAATATTACCTCTCAAAAGAGTTTCTTGAAGGCAGAAAGCGAATACAAAAGTGCTAACGCCCGCTATAACGGACTCAAAAAACAACTGGAAATGCTCCATATTTCTACATCGGAAGTAGAAAAAGGAAATATTAGCAGCATTGCCACTATTTACGCCCCAATAAGTGGAAGTGTCACCAAAATTAACGTTAGCAAGGGTACCTATGTTTCCCCGGCAACGGCTATTCTCGAAATCATCGACAATGACCATATTCATTTGGAACTTTCGGTCTTTGAAAAAGACATCATGAAACTCAAAAAAGGGCAACCGATACACTTTAAGATTCCAGAAGCCTCTGAGAAAGTCTATGAAGCGGAAGTACATTTAATTGGTTCTTCCATTGGAGAGAATCGCACGATTAAAGTTCATGGTCATCTGCACGATGAAGCCCAGAACAACTTCTTGACGGGTATGTTCATAGATGCTGAAATTGAAACGGATTCACAAGCAGGTAAAGCTCTTCCCGAAACCGCTATAGTGGAAATTGCAGGTGCCTACTTTATTTTACACCTTACGAATGAGGCGAACAGTACGTACGAATTTGAACAAACGGAAGTGGAAATTGGTCCAACGAGAAATGGGTTTACGGAAATCAAAAATCCCGATAAATTCAAACCCTCCGACCGATTCTTGACTAAGGGAGCTTTTGACTTGTTGGGGGAGTAAATGAGGTAATTGATGTTCTACTTTCAAACATTCCAAACATATTAGAATCATTGTTCAATCCATTTTCTGAACTCCTTGGTTATGGAAGAACTTGTTATTACGTACTCCTTAAATCCTCGAATTTTTAGGGCAAGCCGGTTTTTAGCATACGATTCAATTTTTTCAATGTATTCAATACTAACGATTTGGCTTCGATTGACTTTATAGAAATTCTTTGGATTCAGCTCATTGACAAGTGAACCTATACTCTGTGGAATACTGTGGAGTTGGCCATGCGAATCGATTATCTTACAAAAATCACCACTGGCTTGAATCAAAGAAATCTCCGCCACCTCTAAAAGCTTTATGCCCTGCCGTTTCTTTATTGCAAACCGTTTCTTGTAGGTTTCGTTCCCATTGTCAAGTATATTATTAAGTCTCTTGAAAATATCCTTCTCAAGCATTTTTGGTTCAAAAAAGTCTTTAAACTTCTTTAACGCTTTGTCAAAATCATCTTTAAGGTAAGGTTTTAGAATATAGGCGATACCGTTTGTCTGAAAGGCTTCTAACAAATGTTCATCATATGCCGTACAAAAGATAATTGGAGTAGTAGTTGCGACATTCCCAAAAACTTCAAAAGAATTACCATCCAAGAGTTTGATGTCCGATAATATTAAATCATAGTTATTTAATTTTAATAATGTAGTACCTTCTTCCACAGTTCTTGAACTATCCATGGTACAGGACCCCTCGAAAAAATCAAAAAGATAGGATACCAATTTCTTATGGGCGGGAGTTTCGTCTTCTAAAATAAGAATATGCATAAAAATCAGTTTAATCCAAAACCTTTAACAAAGGTAATTTGATATTGAAAATACCATCGGTTTCCTGGATCTCAATTTTTTTATCGCTCAAAAGCTCGTATCTTTTAGACAGGTTGTCTAAGCCTGTTCCCAACGTATTATTTTTAGTTAGCCTTTTTGCTTTTGTGTTCGTAACCAAAATGGTTTCCTCTTCTATTATAATCGCCGTTCTAATACTATTGCCATCTAAAGCCTTGTTATGCTTGACCACGTTTTCAAGGACGGCTAGAATAGCTCCATTAGGCAAGTAGTTGACCTTAGGGATGCCCATATCTATAATTTCAAAATGATAATCGTTTTCAAATCGGGTTTCAATCAAATAAAAATAATTTCTGGCCAATTCTAGTTCATCTTCTAAGGTTACGATATCGAAATCTTTAGTTTGGATTAAATGCCGATAAAGTCCAGCTAAATGGGATAGGTACTGTTTAACTATTTCTTTTGGGGAATAGTCTATAAGCGCATCTATCGTATTTAGACTATTATACAGAAAATGCGGATCGTATTGTGAGCGCAAAACTTTCAGTTCCAACTCTTTTTGAGCATTTTGTAGCTTTACGTAATCCAACTTATTTTCATAATATTTTTTACCTAATATTATGCCTAAGGGTAG
Source organism: Maribacter aestuarii (assembly GCF_027474845.2). Lineage (NCBI taxonomy): Bacteria > Pseudomonadati > Bacteroidota > Flavobacteriia > Flavobacteriales > Flavobacteriaceae > Maribacter > Maribacter aestuarii. The sequence continues at coordinate 2,041,010 of NZ_CP107031.2, read as the reverse complement.
CGCAACATCGGGTGTGGAATTGTAAAAACTGTTAACCAGAATGATATCTAAAGAAGGGTTCCATTCCCAAGAAGGGTCTGCAGTAAAATAATCTCTTAGAAGATCTAAATATCCAACAAGTCCTAACGTGGTAAACGCGAGCAGGAAGAAAAGGAAATAGTTTTTCTGGGATACGATAAACCTTTGTATGAGCCAAGTTAGTACAACTATCAATACGAGCGTTTTAAGAATGAACCCCAATAATCCCGTAATGATTTCAAAATTAGTATATTCTTCAACCGTGTAACGAAATGCTAGCCAAGCAGTAGCAATCAAAAAATACATTGCAGTAAGTAGGTAATCAGAATTATTGAATCTAAAACTGTTCATTGTCCTTTTTTGGATGGCATTATACACTAAGTTAGCCAATACACTTGCTTTATGGATTCATTAAATATTGCAATAGTGTCAAAGGCAATTTTGATTGATTCGCATTGGTAAAAATAACATACCCCCATTTCATATCAGGCGAAATTGCGAACAAACTACTGTAGCCTGGGTTATTTCCACCGTGACCATAGGCCGAGCCGAAAGGAAGAGTAGCCTTGGCAAAACCTAATGTCCAATCTGTTATGCCTTCTTGTCTTTGAAGATGGTCCTCTGGTAATTCAACTTGAGTTTCAAAAAGCTGTCTATAGCTTTCCTTGGTGAGTCCTTCTTCATCCAAAAGGGCTATAAGCCACTTTGAAAAATCTAATGCTTCTGAATGAACTGAAAATGCCGCCCCAAAAATTGCAGGGTCATCATCTTCTTTTACGGCTATTCCCTCGATATATCCTTTGGCCTTGTTCTCCATGTTTTTGCCGTCCTGAAGATACTTAGTAACGTTTAACTTTAAAGGGCGGGCTATTCGCTTTTGATAAATAGTTTCCAAACCAGCATCATCTGTTTTTAGTATGTGGGCCAAAACCTTCGCTAAATATTGATAACCTTCTCCGGAGTACTCGAAGCTGCTTCCTGGTTCAAATTTTAGGAACAATTTATTGTCTTTAAAATCAGAATCTCCAATTGGGCAAACCCGTCGTATGGGAAAGTACCATTCTTGCGGTAATCTTTTTATAACGTTCATCATTCGCAATGTCATCATAGGGCAAATACTCATATAGGGGTCTGTCCAAATCTAATTTACCCTCTTCAACAAAACCCATAACAAAATAGGCAAACAATGGTTTTGAAAGTGAAGCTCCTTCAAAAATGGTCTTTTCGTTTACTTTCTTCTTGGTCTCACTGTCGGCATACCCCTTAACAGTGTGGTAAACTACCCTTCCGTCATTGATGATTGCGACTGAGACTCCCGGAACGTCCAATACTTTCATTTGGCCTTCCAAAAAGATATCAAGCGAGTCAGATGAGATTTTTTTACCTATCAAATTCGTCAAAGTTTTACTTTGCCCCGTTTGCTGCCCTTTGATTATTTTACAGGACATATGCATGACTAGGATGAGGATAATTGGAATGACTTTTCTTACTTTGAGTTTCATACTGTTCGTTTTTTAATTGATTGATTACGAAAATGTAAAAATCAAAACAGTATGGAAACAGAAAAAAGTAGAACGGGGTGTATTCGAGGACGAAGAGGTATAAAAAGAGGTTAGTAAATAAATATACTTCTTACCCCAATCCTACATCCAACGTCATCATCACTATGAAGCCGCCAATGAAACCCATTACGGCTACATCGGAATGTTTGTCCTGTTGCGTTTCCGGAATCACCTCCTCTACCACTACGAATATCATAGCCCCTGCCGCAAAGGCCAGTGCATAAGGTAATATGGGCTGAAAGGTAATGACGGCCCAAGCTCCGATTACTGCTGCAATAGGCTCCACAGCTGCAGAAGCTTGACCGTACATAAAACTTTTCCGGCGAGTTAGTCCTTGACGCCTTAAGGGCATCGCGACTGCGAATCCCTCGGGAAAATTTTGTAGGCCGATACCTAGAGCCAAGGCAACCGCCCCCCCAATGGATGCCCCTTCAAAACCGGCCGCAACTCCACCGAACAAAACACCTACTGCAAGACCTTCGGGAATATTGTGTAGGGTGATTGCCAGCGTAAGTAGTGTGGTCCGGTGCCATGGGGTTTTAACACCCTCCGCCTCACTTTCCTTAAAATTGATATGTAGGTGGGGCAAAACCTTATCCAATCCAAACAGAAAAAACGCACCTAATAAAAATCCGACAGCAGCAGGTATCACCTTTACAAAACCCTCTCCCGGGCTCAGTTCTATTCCTGGTGCCAGCAGGCTCCAAAAACTAGCGGCGACCATAACTCCTCCCGTAAAACCAAGCATCCCATCCATTACTGCCCTATTTGGGCTTTTAAAAAAGAAAACTAAACTTGCTCCCAAGGCCGTTAATCCCCAAGTGAAAAGCGTGGCGTACAAAGCTGCCAAGATTGGATTTATAGACTCAAAATAATCGATTACTTCTAGCATTGTTTATATTCTTTTGTTATTACTACTATTGATTTTCAGAAACTTCTAAAAATAAGTTGGACGCGATTTGAGAAGATATACGGATGTTGCCATGAGGCGTTTTTAATTGCACGGAGCCATCAAACTCTTCCTTGTCCAATATTTGAAACGAATCTCCCAATGCAATTTTGTTTTTATCCAGAAATTTTAAAAACGCGGCGGAAGAATCGTTTACTCCTACACATATACCCTGGCTCCCGACCGGAAGTTCGCTGACCAATTTCTTAACCGATGTTTTAAATTTTCCGTCCTTGGAAGGAATTGGATCGCCGTGCGGGTCCACCTTTGGAGAGCCCAGGTAACCATCTAATTTATCAATGAGCTTTTCACTTTTTATATGTTCCAATTGCTCTGCAATACTGTGAACTTCATCCCAGGCAAAATCCAGCTTATCAACCAAGAAAACCTCCCATAGCCTATGTTTTCGTATGATGGCCAAAGCAGACAATCTACCGGTTTCCGTTAAAGAAACCCCCTTATACTTCTTGTAAAAAACAAGGTCTTTATCGGATAGTTTTTTTATCATGTCCGTTACAGAAGAAGGCTTAGTATCCATCTGAGCAGCAATGGCATTTGTAGAAACAGGAGTGGTCTCACCCTTACCAAGATGATAAATCGCCTTTATATAGTCCTCTTCCGAAAGTGTCATCCAATCCTTTTAAAAATTTATGCTAAAATACATTTTTATATGTAAAAACATATTTTTAGATTTGTCTAAATTATAATTTTGATTTACTTAAACAATATTTTGGTCGTTTCATGAAAATAATAAGGCTTTTTGGACTCCTATGCTTCTTTTCATTTCTATGCAATGCTCAAGAAACCACTATTATGGGTACTGTTTCTTCTGAGGGGGAACCGATACCTTTTGCCAATATCTATCTAAAAGGTACCCAAATTGGTACCTCTTCAGATGAGAACGGCTTCTATAACTTATCAGGTATTAGCGAAGGAACACACAAAATAGTGGCTTCGATAATTGGGTATATCCCGTTTAGCAGTACTATATCTGTAACTAAAGGAGAAATGAAGGTGATGGACATTGAGCTTTTCCCGTCGACCCAAGCCCTGGATGAAATGGTAGTCACTGGAACCCTTAAAGCGGTTTCCCGTTCAGAAAGTCCGGTTCCGGTGGAGGTCTACAGTCCTACGTTTTTGAAAAAGAATCCAACCGCAAGTATCTTCGAAGCTTTACAAAATGTGAACGGTGTCCGTCCACAAATAAATTGTAACGTGTGTAATACAGGAGACATACATATAAATGGACTGGAAGGACCTTACACTTTGGTTTTAATAGACGGGATGCCCATCGTAAGTGGCTTGGGAACGGTTTACGGCCTTACCGGAATACCAAATTCCCTAATTGAACAAATAGAAATTGTCAAAGGCCCGGCATCTAGCTTATACGGTAGTGAAGCGGTTGGCGGCCTAATCAATATCATTACCAAAAATTCGTTGGAAGCACCGGAGTTTTTTGCGGATGCCTTTGCTACGGGATGGGGAGAATACAATATGGATGTAGGAGCAAAGATAGAAGTTGGTAAAAATACTGATGTGCTCCTAGGCATTAACTATTTTAAATACGATGAGCTTATTGATAACAATAGCGATAATTTCACGGACCTTACCCTTCAGGACCGAATTTCAATTTTTCAAAAATGGAATTTTAAGCGGGATAAGGATAGGGTTCTTTCTCTTGCCGGACGTTTTTTCTATGAAGACCGATGGGGTGGAGAACTTCAATGGACACCTGAGTTTAGAGGCGGAGATGAGGTATATGGAGAGAGTATTTACACCCGTAGATGGGAAGTCTTGGGAAAATATCAGCTTCCAATTGATGAAAAAGTGATGCTCTCGTTCTCCTATAATGACCATGATCAAAACTCAGTCTACGGGGACATTCCCTATCTGGCCGATCAAAGAATAGGTTTTTCCCAGCTTACGTGGGACAAAGAAGTAGGAAGGCATGATTTATTGTTCGGTTCTGCGGTGCGCTATAATTATTATGATGACAACACCACGGCAACGCTAACGGCAGATGAAGTGGTCATACCCAGTATTTTTGTTCAGGATGAAATTGCACTGGCCAAAAAACACTCGCTGTTACTTGGCCTACGCTATGATTATGATAAAAGGCACGGGAATATTTTTACTCCAAGAACGGCATATAGATGGAAAATCACCGACAATGACATTCTTCGCCTCAATGCGGGTACAGGCTTCAGGGTGGTGAACCTGTTTACGGAAGAACATGCTGCCCTTACCGGAGCACGTGATGTAGTGGTGACCGAAGATTTAAATCCGGAGCGCTCATTTAACCTCAACCTAAATTACCTCAAAAAGATATATGCGGATGACGGCACTTTTATCAGTTTGGACGCTTCCGCTTTTTATACCAATTTCAGCAATGCCATTTTACCGGATTATGATACCAACCCCAATCAAATTATATACGACAACTTAAACGGCAAATCTGTGTCGCAAGGTTTAAGTGCCAACGTAGATTTTGTTTTTCCTAATGGGTTTAAGTTTTTAATCGGTGCCACATTTCAAGATGTAGCCCAAACGGAAGATGGCATCAAAAGGCGCCAAATCCTAACAGAAAGTTATACTGCTACATGGAATGTTGGGTACACCTTTAGAAATCTTAAGCTAAGTGTTGATTATACCGGAAACCTTTATGGCCCAATGCGTTTGCCTGTCTTGGGAGAAACCGACCCACGAAGTGATTTTTCACCAACATGGAGCATTCAAAACATACAGTTCACCTACAAGGGATTAAATGGATTTGAGTTTTATGGTGGCATAAAGAACTTATTGGATTGGACGCCGAATAGGGGAAATCCCTTTATAATTGCCAGGGCAAACGACCCTTTTGACAAAGAAGTATTATTTGATGGTAATGGTAACGCCATTGCCACGCCCAATAACCCCAACGCACTTACCTTTGACCCCTCTTACGTTTATGGCCCCAACCAAGGTATCCGTGGGTTTTTTGGTATCCGCTATCGCATCAATTAAATAAACTTGAGTATGCTTTAAAGGCATACAGCTATTAATTCCTATTTTTGGGGGATGGCCATATTGCATTATGATTACATCATTATTGGAGCAGGTGCTGCCGGACTTATGCTAGCGGATACTATGGGTAAGGATGATTTTTTCTCGGATAAATCTATCCTGCTACTGGATAAGGACACTAAAAAAGAAAATGACCGCACTTGGTGCTTTTGGGAAAAAGGAGAAGGACAGTTTGATGCTATCGTACACAAAAAATGGCATCACATCTACTTTGCCGGGCAACAGTTGGCCAAAAGCTACAAAATAGCCCCCTATATATACAAAATGGTCCGTGGCATTGATTTCTACACTACCTATTTGGACCGTATAAAAAACTACTCGAACATCACCTTTAAGCAGGACGCGGTTACATCAATAAATGAATCTCATGATGCCGTAAAGGTTCAAACTTCAAAGGAAACCTATTCTGCTGCCAGCGTGATGAATAGCATTTTTGATTACGATATGGTCATGCATCAAGACAAGTACCCCGTGTTACAACAGCATTTTATTGGTTGGGTCGTGAAGACCGATAAGCCGACTTTTGAAATTGACCTAGCTACTTACATGGATTTTTCCATCCCACAAAAAGGCAATACTAGATTTATGTATGTACTCCCCTTTAGTAACGATACAGCCTTAATAGAGTACACGCTGTTTTCCGAAAAACTGCTGCCCAAAGCGGAGTATGAGGAAGCTATCAAAACCTATCTGAAAAGTGAATTTGATTGTACCCAATATGAAATCTTGGACAAGGAGAAAGGAAGTATTCCAATGACCTGTTACGATTTTATGGAACACCATACGGATAGGATAAGATACATTGGCACTGCCGGAGGATGGGCAAAACCAAGTACAGGTTACACCTTCTTAAGTACTTCCAAAAAAATACCTAAACTGGTTTCGTTTCTTAAGACAGGGAAACCATTGAAGGCATTGCACTTCAAAAATCGATTTTGGTATTACGACATGTTATTGCTGGATGTCTTACATCATAATAATGCGATAGGACATAAGATTTTTGAACGTATTTTTAAGAAAAGAAAACCACAATTATTATTTAAGTTCTTGGACGAGCAAACAAGTCTAGCAGAGGATTTCTATTACATTATGGGTTCTCCAAAATTTCCGTTTTTAAAAGCTTTACTAAAGCGATTATTCTAGACTGTTCTGCGCATCAAATTCTCCCCGAAAGTTCTTAATATTCCTTTCTTCTCATTGGACAAATCCAGTTCATCCAAAATGAAAAAAGCCTTTTGGGTGTAATTTTCGATAGCTTCTTGCGTTGCTGTGGCCGCTCCAGTTTCATGAAAAATATTCCTTACGGCACTTACTTTGCTATCGGTTTCTTTAGGTTGTATGGAGTAAAGGTCTTGTAACTGTTTTCTATTTTCTTCTGTTCCGGATTGCATCGCCTTTATATACAGGTAGGTTTTTTTGTTTTCGATAATATCACCCCCTACTTGTTTGCCAAACGTTTTTGGATCTCCAAAAACGTCTAGGTAATCATCCTGTAGTTGAAAAGCAATACCCAAATTTAATCCGAAGGAATAGATATCCTCTTGGCATTTTGGTGAGGCTTCCGCAACGATAGCACCCATTTTCATGGCGGCTGCCACCAATACTGCTGTTTTATACTCAATCATTTTAAGGTACTCGGGCAGGGTAACATCGTCCCTAGTTTCAAAATCAACATCGTACTGTTGGCCTTCGCAAACCTCCAGTGCCGTTTTGCTGAATAATTTTGCCAAGGCCTTAAAAATCTCGACTTCATAATTTTCAAAAAGTTGGTAGGCCATAATAAGCATGGCATCACCCGATAGAATTCCTGTGTTTACATCCCATTTCTCATGTACCGTAGCCTTGCCCCTTCGTTTGGGTGCGTCATCCATAATATCATCATGAACCAAGGAGAAATTATGGAACACTTCAATGGCCAAGGCGGCGTCCAATGCTTCCTTATAATCTTTTTCGAAGAGTTCGGTGGTTAGTAGGACCAATACAGGTCGCAACCTTTTTCCCCCTAAATTTAAAATGTAATTAACCGGTGCATAGAGGTTTTTAGGCTCTTTGACTTCGGTTCTGGATTCCAAGTAGGAGATAAATTCACTACGATACTTTTCTATGGAGTGCACAGTTCTATTTTTTTCAAAAATACATCCATTGTTACAAATACCTTTTATAACCGTCAAACGATATATAGAAAATTAGCAGAAAAATGCAATAGATTTAAAAACCGTCGTCTTTAAAAATGAAGACAACCTAAAGACCTTTAATGGTTTCTAAGAAACAACAGCATAGCAACCTAAACAATTTCTTTAAAGATGAATACCATGCTTTAAAAGGTTTCGTACGCTCAAAAATTGAGCATACTACGGAGAGCGATGCGGAGGATATTATTCAAGATGTGGCGTTGAAAATTTTCTCAAGACCTACTGATGCGCTTCCCATCAACAACATTGGAGGCTTTGTGTACCATGCCATTAAAAATAGGATTATTGATGTAATGCGAACAAAAAAGGAAAGAATACACAGTGAAATGGATATAGAGGAACTTTGGACGGATTTTACCGCCATGTTCTATGAAGATACCCAGGACACGTATCCTGAACATATTAAAGAACAGTTAAAATACGCGATAACAGAATTGAAACCGGCCTATCGTGATATCATTGTAGCGGTAGACTTTGAAGGCTATACTTATCGGGAAATCTCGGAAGAAACAGGTATTTCTCCAGGAACCCTTATGTCCAGAAGACATAGGGCCATATCATTATTATTAAAACATTTAGAAAGCAACCAGTAAAAAAAATGAATCATGGAAAATAAAGATCACATTGAAAGACACGTAGAGCAAAAAGTAAAACACTATGTAACCAAAGCAGTTAAAGTACTGTTCTTTATAGTACTTGGTATCGCCATTGCCTTTTTAGTAGGGTACATCGTTATGCGCTTATGGAATTGGCTAATGCCAGAACTATTTGGACTACCAATGTTAGGGTACTGGCAGGCAGTAGGAATTCTTATTTTGGCCAAAATCATTTTTGGCTTTGGTGGTGGTGATGGTCCTGGCAAAAGTTCGAAATCGAAAAGAAAAGCAATTTCAGAAAAATGCGGCCCCATTAGAAAAGACTTTTCCGAATGGAAACATTACGACGCCTTTTGGAAAGAAGAAGGAGAAGAGGCATACCACAATTATTTGGAAAGAATTAAAAAAGAGAACTGATGACCCTTTACAAAAACAATTCAAAGAAGCGAAAGTACAACTATCCTTACCGGCCATTTTTCTGGAGCCTTCATATGAAGGCTACGGATACGACTATTGGTGATGGAAGTGCAGGTAAAAACAAAAGCCCTGGCGAAGACGGTTCGTAATCGAGAAATAAATGTTAAATAATTGTAAAACTCAGGAAACTTTTAATGTTTTTAAAGTTTCCTGATGTACATTTGCCGTCGATTATGAAGGAAAATATCTTAACGAAGGCGACAGAACTATTTTTGGAACAGGGTTTCAAAAGTGTGACTATGGATGATTTGGCGAATGAAATGGGTATTTCCAAAAAGACCATTTACGCCCACTTTGACAACAAGACCAAATTAGTACAAGAATGTACCCTTGAACTTTTCCATTTTATAAGAGGAGGAATCGATGAAATCATAGCTCTTAAAAAAAACCCGATCGAGGAGCTTTACGAAATTAAAAAGTTCGTAATGATGCATTTGAAAGGAGAAAAATCTTCGCCAGAATATCAATTACAGAAATATTATCCGGAAACCCACATTGCTTTAAAAACCAAACATTTTGAGATGATGCAGGAATGTGTTTTGGACAATGTGAAAAGGGGAATTAATTTGGGGATATACAGGGAAAACCTAAATGTTGATTTCGTTTCCAGAATTTATTTTTCAGGGGTTACCAGTGTTAAGGATCAAAAGCTTTTTCCAGTAAGCCTATTTCCAATTTCGGAACTTATGGATGTTTATTTGGAATACCATTTAAGGGGAATCGTAACACCTAAGGGTAGAAAAATATTAAATACTATCATCAACTCAAACCAGGAATAAATGCAATCATTTAAATACGTACTTATAGCTATGCTTGTTAGTAGCTGGTCCTTTGGTCAGGAACAAAGCTATAGTTTCACCTTACAGGAGGCTATTGACTTCGCATTAGAAAATAATTATAGCGCCATAAACGCAGATAGGGATGTTCTGGACGCCCGTAAACAGAAATGGGAAACCATAGCCACCGGACTACCTCAAATTAGTGGAGCTGTTAGTTATCAGAACCAATTAATTCAGCAAGTGGTACAATTGCCCGGGGAGATTGCAGGTGGGGAACCCGGAACTTTCGTTGAAGTGGTCTTTGGGCAACCCCAGCAGGTGAATGCAGCGGCAACCTTGAAACAACAACTCTTTGATGGTTCATATATCGTAGGGGTCCAAGCAACGAAAGCTTTCTTGAATTATAGCGCAAATAACAAGGAGAAAACCGAACAGGAGGTTAGAAAGGCTGTAGTTGAGGCCTATGGCAATGTATTACTGGCAGAAGAAAGTGTGGTGATTCTTGAAAAGAACAAAGCGACTTTGGAAAAAAATCTTTTTGAAACGACGAAGATTTATGAAAATGGGCTGGGAGACGAGGAGAGTGTAGATCAGTTACAGATTACACTTTCAGGCATAGAGAATCAGCTTAAAAATGCTATTCGCCTAAAGGATATTACGCATCAAATGCTCAATTTAGTGATGGGAATTGCATTGGATGCTCCTACCAAGCTGGAAGAAAATTTGGATAACCTTGCACAAAAACAAATAGACCTAAATCTTCTAGAGAGTGAATTGAACATAGAGAACAATGTAGACTACAAATTAATTACCAACCTGAACGAACAGCGTTATTTTGAATGGAAACTGGCAAAAAGCAGGGCCTTGCCCACATTGAATGCTTTCGCTACTTACGGAGGCCTTTCCTTTGGAGAGGAGTTCAGTTTTTTTGACAGGGACCAGCAATGGTTTGAATTTTCTACCGTAGGGGTAGATTTGAGTATCCCTATTTTCAGTTCGTTTAAACGAAGCGCAAGTACACAACGTGCAAAAATCGCCCTTGAAAAGGCAAAAACCCAATTGACGGAAGCCGAAGAGCAAATTCGTCTCCAATTGGAAAACGCCAAAAGTAATTACACCCTGGCTATTGAACAATATGAAACCTCCAAGAGTAATTTGAATCTCGCGGAGCGTATAGAAAATAAAAACCAGATTAAATATTTTGAAGGCATAGCCTCTAGTTTTGACCTCAGACAGGCACAAACACAACTTTACACTGCGCAAAACGAATATCTGCAATCTATGGTGGAGGTCATCAACAAGAAAACAGAACTTGAAATTATACTGAACAACAAATCCTAAGTATCGAACTAAATAATTATTAAGAATGAAAAACATAATCTACCTATTCACTTTTACACTACTCCTTTCCTCTTGTGGAAGTTCTTCGGAACCAACTATTGGTGATTTAATCGCAGAAGGTGATTTGGAAACGCTAAGGGCCAAAAAAACAGAAATTTCGGAAAAGCAAAAAGCTATCAACGAAGACTTGAAACAACTAGATTCTGCTATATCTGTCTTGAGTGGTGAAGGAAATCTTCCATTAATAACTACAATTACCGCTAAAGCAGAAACCTTTTATCATTTTCTTGAATTGCAAGGCGATGTCAAAACAAAGCAGAATGTCCTTATTTATCCGGAAATGGCTGGAACGTTGGAACGTGTTTATGTGAAAGAGGGGGAAAGAGTTTCCAAAGGCCAACTGTTAGCATCTATAGATGATGGCGGAATGGGTAGCCAATTGGCCCAATTAAAGACACAGGCCGCCTTGGCTAAAACAACGTTCGAACGTCAAAAACGTCTTTGGGATCAAAAGATCGGTTCTGAGATACAATACCTGCAGGCCAAGTCAAATTACGAGGCTACTGAAAGTGCCGTTAGACAAGCACAGAGTCAATTAGGGAAATCAACTATCCGAGCACCTTTTTCAGGAATTATCGATAATGTCATTAAAGACCAAGGTACGGTCGTTGCTCCAGGACCCGGATCCGAGATTTTTAGGATTGTAAATCTTTCGGATATGTACATTGAAGTAGAAGTGCCTGAAAATTATTTGAGCAGTGTCAAAGAAGGTAAAGAAGCCATCGTCTATTTTCCTGTTTTAGGGGATACGGTTACCTCCAAAATAAGACAGACAGGAAATTTCATCAACCCAAGTAACAGGGCATTTACCGTAGAAGTTGCGGTACCTAATAAAAACGGTAACATTAAACCTAATCTTACTGCCAAAGTGAGCCTTAACGATTATACAAGTGAAAATGCCATTTTAGTCCCACAGAGCATTATATCTGAAAATGCAGATGGACAGCAATATTTGTATGTGGCTAAAAATATTGAGGATGACAAGGCTTTGGCTTCTAGGCAAATTATAACCACTGGAAGGACACAAGGCAACATGGTTGAAATACTTTCCGGAGTTTCGGAAGGTGATGTGCTGATAAAAGAAGGGGCAAGGAGCGTTAAGGAAGGCCAAAATGTAAAAATTTTAAGTAAGTAGACGAAAATGCATCTTCATCTGCAGACAATGGGACTTTTATACATCAAAAATCAAACTAAAGACTAACAACATAATGAGTAAACAGAAAAAAAACGCTGATAAAGAATTTGCTCTCTCTTCATGGGCGATAGACAACCCCTCTGTCATCTTCGTAATGATAGCCCTTCTCTTATGGGTGGGTTATAGTGCTTACCAATCGATGCCCCGTGAAGATTATCCAGAAATCGTTGAGACCAAGATCTATGTGAGTACGCCCTATCCTGGAAATACAGCTGAGGATATTGAACGTTTAATTACGGACCCACTGGAAGATCGGTTGACAAATGTGAGTAACGTAGTGGAAACGACCTCAACCTCACAAGAAGATTATTCTATAATAACCATAGAATTTGATGAAGACATCACGGTGGAACAGGCCAAACAAAAGGTAAAGGACGAGGTTGACAGCGAAAAAGCGAGCGAGGACTGGCCAACCTTTAACGGAGCCAAAGTGGAACCTAATGTTTTTGACTTGAACCTTGCCGAGTCCTTCCCCATTATGAACATCAATTTTACAGGAGATTATCCCGTTGAAAAACTGAAGGATTTTGCAGAATACCTTGAAGAAGAAATTGAGAATCTACCACAGATTAAAGAAGTAGATATCCGGGGAGCACAAAAGAAAGAAGTGGAAGTGGCTGTTGACGTTTATAAAATGATGGCGGCAAAAGTTAGTTTCCAAGATGTAATCGGAGCTATTGCGAATGGCAATATGACCATGTCCGCGGGTAACCTCAAAACGAGCGAACAGCGAAGAACGATAAGGGTTTTGGGCGAAATTGAAGACCCGAAGGAACTGAACAATTTTGTCGTCAAATCTGAAAAAGGTGCAGTATACCTTAAGGACATTGCCAAAGTAACTTTTGATGAGGAAGATAAAACCACCTTCGCACGGGAGTTCGGTGAAAGTGTGGTTATGTTGGATATCAAAAAACGTTCTGGAAAGAATACGATTGAGGCTACACAGCAAATACGGGAAATCGTAAAAAAAGCGCAAGCCGAATATTATCCTGCCGACTTGAATATATCCATAGCAAACGACTCTTCGGAACGTACATTGAACCAAGTGGATGACTTGGTCAACAGTATTATTTTCGGAATCATTTTGGTAGTAACAGTTCTTATGTTTTTCTTAGGATTTAGGAACGCCTTATTCGTAGGTTTCGCCATACCCATGTCCATGTTCATATCATTCTTTGTACTGGATACTTTGGGTTACGTCGTTGACGGGGTCAGCTTTACGCTGAATACCATGGTCCTTTTTGGGATGATTATGGGTCTGGGCATGTTGGTGGACAACGGTATCGTTGTTGTAGAAAACGTATATCGCTTAATGAGCGAGGGCATGTCCCGCACCGAAGCGGCAAAAAAGGGAATTGGTGAAATCGCCTATCCTATTATTATCTCTACGGTTACCACGGTGGCGGCTTTTGTGCCGTTAGGACTGTGGCCTGGGATTTTTGGTCAGTTCATGATCTATTTTCCCGTAACCTTGTCCGTTGTACTTGGTTCCTCCCTATTCGTGGCCATATTCATGAATTCGATGTTGGTATCCAGATATATGGAAATTGGGGATAAAGAAATCAGTAAAAAAGGACTTATCAGAACTACTGGCATACTAGTGGGTCTTGGTATACTCATTTTAGTTATAGGCGGACCCGTAAGAGGTTTAGGAACCGTGCTTATTTTTACAGCTTTACTGTTTTGGGCCTATAAATACGGTATCAAAGGATGGGCCAATAAGTTTCAAAACAACGTTATGCCTCGCTTTGAAAATTGGTATGAGCGCAGAATAAAACACTCCTTGCGAGGAAAAAACGTTTATTGGTATTTCGGCTTAACGGTGTTGCTTTTGGTAGTTACGTTCATGTTATTTGGTCTATCTATTAACTCTGGCCGTACAAAAATTGAATTCTTCCCTGAGAATAAGCCTAATGAGATTTACGTCTACATAGAATATCCTGAGGGCACGTCCATTGAAAAAACTAATAAAATCACCAAGGATATTGAAAAACGTGTATATGAAGTAATTAACCGCGACAAATACAAAAGAGATGAGGACTATAACTATCTCGTCGAATCAGCGGTATCCCAGGTAGGTGAAGGCGCAGGGAATCCACAAACAGATGGTGGCTCTGCCTCAGAAATGCCACATAGGGGAAAAGTTACAGTATCTATGCGAGAATACAAGTACCGCAACGGATTGGACACCGAAGAACTTAGGGGATCCGTGCAAGAACATGTTACTGGAATATATCCGGGAGTTTCCATTTCCGTAGAAAAAAATGCGGATGGCCCACCAGCAGGGTATCCGGTGAACATAGAACTTGAGGGTAAAGATTACGACCAGTTGATAAGTACCGCAGAGGATATCAGGAATTACATTAACAGTAAGAATATCGCTTTTATTGAGGAATTAAAAATAGACGTTAATAAAAGTAAGCCTTCCATGCAAGTTGTCGTTGATCGCGAGAAAGCGGGGGAATTAGGTGTCGCTGTTGGCCAAGTGGGAAATCAACTAAGGCGCTCACTTTTTGGTGAAAAAGCTGGGGTTTATAAGCTAGATGGTGACGACTACGACATTAATGTTCGCTTTAACAAAGACTTGCGTTTTGACCAGAATGCCCTTTTTAACCAGAATATTATTTTTAGGGATCAGGCCACGGGACAGATTAAGGAGATTCCCATATCTGCCGTTGCCAAGCAAAGAAACTCCTCGGGTTTCAGCTCTATTAAGCATAGGGATGGTAATCGTGTGGTTACGGTCTACTCTGGTTTAAAGGCCGGTGGTAACCCGGCGCAGGTCGTTGATGAAATAAAACGTGAAATGGAAAACTTTGATGGTATTCCAGATTCTGTAAAAGTAGATTTTACGGGAGAAATTGAAGAACAGAACAAACAAATGCAGTTCCTAATCGGTGCCTTTTTTGGAGGACTCTTTTTAATCATGCTCATCTTAATATTCCAATTTGGAAGCATTTCAAAACCATTGATTATCATGATCGCTATCTTTTTGAGCTTCATTGGTGTTTTTGGCGGACTGATGATTACGGGGTGGTCCTTTGTCATTATGATGACCATGATGGGTATCATTTCATTAGCCGGTATTGTGGTGAATAATGGTGTTGTACTGCTGGATTATACACAGATTCTTATCGACCGTAAAAAAGTGAAATTGGATTTAGAGGATAACGATTTATTATCCTTAGAGGAAGTTACAAAAGTCATTACGGAAGCGGGTAAAGCAAGGTTACGCCCTGTTATCCTAACGGCAATTACAACGGTCCTGGGACTTATTCCCTTGGCTATTGGATTAAATATTGATTTCTTTTCCTTATTCTCGGAGTTTGACCCTAAGATTTATATGGGTGGGGACAACGTGATTTTCTGGGGCCCGTTGGCATGGACCGTAATTTTCGGGCTGATTGTAGCCACATTCCTTACCCTCATTATTGTACCCGTTCTATTTAATATCGTATACCGAATTAAATTGGCCGTACGGGGAACAAAGGACAGGGAAGAAAAAACGACGGAAGATTTAGAAACTGCTGCATAGTTAAAAATTGGAATATTAAAAAGCCCGAGTCCTCTAAGGATTCGGGCTTTTTAATTTTAGGTCCGTACTATTATTTGTTCACCACTACTGGTTTCTTGTTTTTAGTATTTGTGACAGCAGCAATTCTATTATTATCGAAATCTACTTCTTTAACGATATCGCCTTCCCAAAATAACCATTTCCCAGTTTTCATACCGTTAGTATAATTCCCCATGGCAATTTTTTCACCTTCTTCGTTGAACATCTTCCATTGCCCTTCTAGCTTTTCGTTCAAAAAATATCCCTGTTGAGATATCTCCCCATTAGCATGAAAATAAGTAGCTTTCACTTTATCACCTTCTTTCTCAAACTTCGGTTCCACCTCCTGTGCATAAACTCCAAAAGAAAGGGCGAATAACGCTATAAATAGGAATTTTTTCATAATCTATAAATTCAAAATTTGTACTACATTACATTAACGTTACAAAGTTAAGATTATTTTACAATAATTCAATTATTACCTAACATTTAATTTACATTAAATTTACATTAAATCTTTATATATTTGATTATCAAAACTTTAAGATATTAACTTTAACATTGTCCAAAGCACTCTTCTACTTACAAAACACCGAGCTTCTATACATATTTAATGGATTAGACTTCTTAAATTTGGCCATTATTTAAAGCAATTATCATGTATAGAAGCCATTCCTGTGGTGAATTGAGAGAAACACATATAAATACGGTTGTAACCTTGTCTGGATGGGTAGCAAAAACTAGGGATAAAGGTTTTGTGGTATGGGTAGATTTGCGTGACCGGTATGGTATTACGCAACTTGTGTTTGATGCGGATAGAACCGCTGCCCCTCTTTTGGAACAAGCAAGAAACCTGGGACGCGAATTTGTTATCCAAGTAAAGGGTAAGGTCATTGAAAGAGCCTCAAAAAATGATAATATCCCTACTGGGAATATAGAAGTATTGGTGGAGGAACTACAGATTTTGAACGAATCCAAGACACCTCCTTTTACCATTGAAAATGATACGGATGGCGGTGAAGATTTGCGTATGAAGTACCGCTATTTGGACATTCGTAGAAATCCGGTAAAAAACAACCTTATCTTCCGGAGTAAAGTAACCATGGAGGTTAGAAAATATCTTTCTGATCAAGGTTTTATTGAGGTAGAAACACCCTATCTTATTAAATCCACCCCAGAGGGTGCACGGGACTTTGTAGTACCCAGTCGTATGAACGAGGGGCAGTTCTACGCCCTTCCCCAATCCCCGCAGACCTTCAAACAATTATTGATGGTGGGCGGCATGGATAAATATTTTCAAATCGTAAAATGTTTTAGGGACGAGGACCTTAGAGCTGATAGACAACCTGAGTTCACCCAAATAGACTGCGAAATGGCCTTTGTGGAGCAGGAGGATATCCTGAATGCCTTTGAGGGTCTGACCAGGCACTTGCTTAAGGAAATTAAGGGAATCGATGTTGCTTCTTTTCCAAGAATGACCTATGATAAAGCCATGGCAAAATATGGTAACGATAAGCCAGACATCCGTTTTGGAATGGAATTCGGAGAGCTCAACGCCGTGGCCCAGCATAAAGATTTCAACGTTTTTAACTCGGCCGAGCTTGTTGTAGGTATAGCAGTTCCCGGAGCCAATACCTATACTAGAAAAGAAATTGATGCGCTAGTGGATTGGGTAAAGCGTCCGCAAGTAGGAGCTTTGGGCATGGTTTATTGCAGGTACAACGAGGATGGTAGTTTTAAATCTTCCGTAGATAAATTTTACGACCAAGAGGATTTGGCCAAATGGGCGGAAGCCACGAACGCCAAGCCAGGCGACCTAATTTGTGTGCTTTCTGGGGAAACCAATAAAGTACGGGCACAATTAAGTGCTTTGCGTATGGAACTGGCCACAAGGCTTGGCTTACGTAATGCCAATGAATTCGCTCCTTTATGGGTCGTGGATTTCCCATTGTTGGAGCTGGACGAAGAAACGGGTCACTACCACGCCATGCACCATCCTTTTACATCTCCAAAACCGGGACAATTGGAATTACTGGATTCAGACCCAGGTGCTGTACGTGCTAACGCCTATGACTTGGTTTTGAACGGCAATGAAATTGGAGGTGGCTCAATCCGTATTCACGATAAAGAGACGCAGTCAACCATGTTCAAGCATTTAGGTTTTACTCCGGAAGAAGCAAAAGCACAATTCGGCTTTTTAATGGATGCTTTTCAGTATGGAGCACCACCACATGGCGGAATCGCCTTTGGATTAGATCGTTTGGTCGCAATTCTTGGGGGGCAGGAAACCATCCGTGATTTTATAGCTTTCCCGAAAAACAATAGTGGTAGAGATGTGATGATTGATGCTCCTGCCCCTATTGATGAGGAACAGCTAAAGGAACTGAATCTGAAGTTGGATTTATAAAGGTTAGATTTGTTTGTTATATTATTGAGGCTCTATGCCTTGTAAGCATTTTTGACAAGCGAAAAGAGAATTTGAAATAAATCGTATTGAACGCCTTATTCCTTGTGTATGAAAAAGTGGTATCAAACGTCGTTATTAGTTTTATTGATTTGTATCGTTACACTCAGTGTGTCTTTCTCTAAGTATCAAAATCCTTTTAATAGTAATCATGAAGGACATATAGGCTATTTGAACCCGACCAATCCCGATGCCTCTTCTAATTTTAAACGCTGTAGTGATAAATTACCTATAGGATTCTACCACAGTTCTGCCTCAAATATTTACAAAGGAGGGAAACCCACTTTCAGAAAATTGATAGAATCCAGTTTTTCAAAAGAAAAATACAATGACAGCGGGTTTTTAAATTTTCGATTTCTAATTGATTGTAATGGAAATATCGGTGATATTGAAACAAATGAGCTGGACGTTGATTTAAACCCAACTAAGCTGGACTCAAATTTAGTTCAGGAATTATATAAACTTTCCTTTATAAAAGAAAATTGGAATTTAGTGGAAGCGAAAGAACCTCGTGATATGTATATGTATTTAATCTATAAAATTGAGGATGGAAAAGTGGTTGAAATTATTCCTTAGTGCCTTATTGGTCTTTTCTTGTAATGAAAAGAAAATAGAGCAAAAAAGTGAATTAAACAGAGAGCTGGCTGAGCTTAAATTTAAGGAAGAGCATAATTTTCTTCAAGGCTCACCCCAGAGCATGAAATTATTAGAAGAAGCCATAGAATTGGATTCAACATATGCCGAGGCGTTGAGGGAGTATTCTGTTGCTAATTTAAAAAGGGGTATGCCCCTTGAATGGAAACCAAAATTTGATAAAGCGGTTTATCATGATCCAAAAACATGGCAGGGATATAGAGGCTATTTATATTTATGGTTTTACCGCGATTATAAAAAGGCTATAGCTGATTTTGACGCAACGGATACCTTAACTCCACATTTAGATTATCCCCAAGGGCATAGTGTGTATTTTTGGCGTGGCATAGCCTATTTAGGACTAAAGGACTATGATAATTCCATTGCATATTGGGACAAACATATAACGAAAGAAACCGAGGATACAGGTGAGGATTGGGTAGAACTAGAAGCATTTCTCTACAGGGGAATCGCTTATCATGAATCTGGGAACAGCGAAAAAGCGCTGGAAAATTTTGATAAGGTTATTCATTACTTTAAACAATCGGCGGACGCTAAATATTACAAAGCCCTAGTATTCATGGAGCAACAAAAATATGAAGAAGCTTTGGCCTTAGTCGATGAAGCAATTCTGGACTTTGAACAAGAATTTTATAATAATCGTGCCTACGTAGAAACACTCCGTCAGATTTACAGGCAAGATTTAGAGGAACTTAGGGATGCCATAGTAAAGGGGAATTAAATACCTTTACTCATCTTTAAGTTATTTAGCACCAATGCCAACCCGACAGCAAAAGCTCTTCACCAAATTTATAAAGTGGAGATATAAAAATATCTCCAACAAGACTTTTATCCATATCATGGCGGTGGTAGTTGGCTTGTTGGCTGGACTAGCTGCGGTTACGCTTAAAAACCTTACCTATTTTATCGAGTCTTCCCTAGAAAGTGGAATTATAGTTTCTAGAAACCAATTGTACTTTATCCTTCCCATCATAGGGCTTACCTTGGTTTTTCTATATGTAAAATTTGTACATAAGGAAAGACTGGAGCATGCCATTTCATCCATATTGTTTGCGCTTTCCAAAAAGAAGGGTCTCATTGACCTCAAAAAAATATTCACGCCTTTGATTACAGCCCCCCTCACTGTAGGGTTTGGAGGGTCGGTAGGCTTGTTAGGGCCAGCAGTAGCTTCAGGCTCTGCCATAAGCTCAAACCTGGGGCGTTTTTTACACATAAATGCAAAAACCCGCTCCCTATTGATCGCTTGTGCATCCGCTGGTGCCATAGCCTCCATTTTTCAATCACCCATAGCCGCTATTATTTTTGCAGTTGAAGTCTTTAGCATGGATTTTACGATGCTGTCCATGCTCCCATTACTATTAGCCTCCATATCTGGCGTACTTACATCCTATTTTTTTCTTGGCAACGAAGTCCTCTTCTATTTTTCCCTAACAGATAGTTTTCAGATAGCCGATACTTTTTTCTACATTATTTTAGGTGTAGGTACGGCTATAGCCTCCATTTACTTTACTAAAATGTACTTTGGAATATTTCGGTTATTTGAACCTTTAAAAAGTCCTAAATACCGGTTACTAGTTGGGGGTATAGCCATAGGAATCATGTTGTACTTTATCCCTCCGTTATACGGGGAAGGTTTTGGTTTTATAAACAACCTCCTCAAAGGAAATCATATCGAAGCCTTGGGAACTACTCCTTTTGAAACGCATATGGATAACATCTGGGTGGTAATTGCATTGCTTTTCGGCCTTACGATTTTCAAGGCAGTGGCCATGACCACTACGTTCGCAGCCGGGGGTGCCGGTGGAATTTTTATACCCACCATGGTTATGGGCAGTGCCTTGGGTAATGTTGTAGCAAAGGTCATAAATAATTCTGGCCTCGGGTTTGCCGTATCCGAAAGTAATTTTACACTAATCGGTATGGCTGGTTTAATTGCCGGAGTACTTCATGCGCCATTGACGGCTATCTTCTTGATTGCCGAAATAACCGGTGGATATGAACTTTTTGTTCCTTTAATGATTACTGCCGCCATCTCCTACCTCATTACCAAAAATACCTTGGACCATACAATTTATACCCGTGAATTAGCCGAAAAAGGGGCCTTGTTAACACATGACAAGGATAAAAACGTGCTGACGGTTATGCAACTTGACGATGTTATTGAAAAGGATTTCAAAGTCGTTCATCCTGATATGCTTTTAGGAGAAATGCTACATGATTCGGTATCCAAATCCACTAGAAATCTTTATCCCGTAGTTAACGAGGCCAACGTTTTGGTCGGTATTGTTCTTTTGGACGATATTCGGGAGTTCATGTTCGACACTGCCTTATATGACACAACAACCGTAGCCACCTTCATGAACCAGCCCCCAGATGTCATTTTTTATGGTCAGGATAGTATGGAAAAGGTTATGGAAAAATTTCAAAAGAGTGGCGCTTGGAACCTACCCGTAGTGAAAAAAGGAAGCTACTATGGTTTTGTCTCCAAATCGAAATTACTGACAGCCTACCGTAGGGAATTGATCAATTTTACGGGAACTTGAGACCTATTTCCTAAATTTGTGGTATGAAGTATTTTATTACACTTTTGGTCCTACTATCCTTTGGCCTGATGATTTATGGTTTCTCGCTGGATGAAAATCAGGAAGATTTGGCCAATAAATATATTGGTTCAGGAACCTTATTATTATTCCTTGTTGCCATGCCTTTATTTTTGATCAAAGAGAGCAAAGGCAAGAAGATGAAGGACTATATGTTGACGGATGAAAACGTTCGTAAAATGCAAGGAAAACCGCCTAAAAAAGAGGGTTTCGAATAATTTGAAGCCATTTAACTCCCTCATTACTAGGTCTATTAAGCAATTTTTATTAAATTAGAGATATTAACATCTAATCTTTAATTGAATGACTGGCACAGTTAAATTTTTTAATGAATCCAAGGGATATGGCTTTATTACCAACGACGACACCGGGAAGGACATTTTTGTTCATGCGACCGCTCTTAACGGAACTGAGATACGAGAAGGAGACAAAGTAGAATACGTAGAAGAAGAAGGAAGAAAAGGAACTGTTGCAGGACAGGTACAGGTCCTGTAATCAAAGTATTATATTTTGAAGAATTTTAAACCACGCTGCAGCGTGGTTTTTTATTATAATCAGTTAAGGTCTTCGGCAAAGTATATAGTATTTCTAGCCTGTCAATGAAGTAAATAGGTTGCAAAAAACGTCGTTTATTTGATGCCACTTCAAGATGTTTCACAATTAATAATAAAAAAAGACCCTTAAGAGGGTCTTTTACTTTAGAAATGAATTTAAGGATTTAATTGCCCTCGCTCAAAGAAAAACTTCCGTCCCCAGTGAAAGAGTTAACCGTAATTGTTACCGACCATACCCCAGATGTTCCTGCATCGGTTACCCCAGAAAAGGAATCAGGCTCAACCGCTCCGTCCAAAGATCTGTTCAAAACGGTATTGCCATCGGCATCCAACACAACCATGTTGAAAGTGCCCTGGACAGTAGCGGTAATGTCGGCATTATAGTCCGCGGTAGTCAAATTGTTGAACCAGACGAACGTTCTAGTGGCGCTTCCACCGTTTCCTGTGAAGTCGCCATCCACGTCACCATTGAAATCGTCGCCATTATCGAATACCACCCCATTTACCCGTATTTGAGCCATGGTATTATCATCATCATTACTACAACCAACAAAGGTTGTGGCTATAGCAACTGTAAGAATCGTAAAGAATAACTTTGTAAGTTTCATACTCATTGTAAGATTTGATTACTGACTTATTGTAACAACTGGAACGCAAAGAACCCTACTTTATTTTACAGGGATGATTTGTCTTTGCCCATAAATTGTTACTCTTATAATCCAATTAATAATACAATTATTCCTAGTTACTGCGGGACGGTAAGAGTTTCTTTAATTGTCTATTTTATAGGAATACTTTGACAAGAAATTTCTTAAGAGTCCCATTTCCGGTCTTTTTTAAAAGTTTTATTGAGTAACCTGTTACGGAGCCAAATTAGATAAACTCTTTAGAGGTTATTATAGCTCAAGAATCAATGGATTTTGGGAATTACTAAAGGCTAGCATTACTTCCGTCTTTTTTCAAAAAAACGAAGTAATAATTCAGAAGC
Organism: Maribacter aestuarii; assembly: GCF_027474845.2. Classification (NCBI taxonomy): domain Bacteria; kingdom Pseudomonadati; phylum Bacteroidota; class Flavobacteriia; order Flavobacteriales; family Flavobacteriaceae; genus Maribacter; species Maribacter aestuarii. The sequence goes on along the minus strand of NZ_CP107031.2, from coordinate 2,017,965 downwards.
TTCCTGATCTAGTAGCCCTCCTATTATTGTTGTTTTTGGATGTAGCGTTGTTTTCATAGCGATACAACCGCGCTGCGGATCGCTAGCACCAAATATGATTTTCCCGATCTGACTCCAATAAAGGGCCCCTGCGCACATCTGACAAGGTTCTAACGTAACGTACAACGTGCAATCCTTTAAATATTTGCCCCCAAGAAAATTTGCTGCTGCGGTAATGGCCTGCATCTCCGCATGGGCGGTAACATCATTCAATTTTTCGGTTAGGTTGTGTGCCCTGGCAATAATCCTATCCTTTACCACGACTACAGCACCCACCGGAATCTCATCATTTTCAAAGGCGTACTCCGCTTCTTGAAGGGCTTTCTTCATAAAATAAGTGTCATCGTAGGGAATTATCATAATTTCAAAAATACGATAATAGTACACTTGAGAAGAAGGCTGAAAAACAATTGTTTTGCTTTTTAAAAGAAGTATTTTTGTGGCTTATCCAGTTTTCATGAGCAGTCTTTTAGACCATATCAATCTGCCCAAAGACCTTAAAAAGCTTAAACCAAAGCAGTTACCTCAGCTCGCACAAGAACTTAGGGATTTTATCATTGATATTGTTGCTACTAAAGAAGGTCATCTAGGGGCGAGCCTTGGCGTCGTTGAATTGACCATTGCCTTGCATTATGTATTTGATACCCCGTACGACAAACTCATTTGGGATGTTGGACACCAAGCCTACGGACACAAGATATTAACTGGCAGAAAAGACATTTTTCACACCAATAGGCAATTAAATGGTATTAGTGGTTTTCCTAAAAGGGAGGAGAGTATGTATGACGTTTTTGGAACAGGACATAGTTCTACATCCATTTCCGCTATTTTGGGTATGGCCATCTCAGCTCAACAAAGAGGGGACGGCAAACTACAGCATGTAGCCATCATCGGAGATGCATCCATTGCCAGCGGAATGGCATTTGAAGGTCTTAACCATTTAGGCGTTACCAAAGCCAACGTGCTCATTGTACTGAATGACAACGCCATAGGTATTGACCCTAGTGTGGGTGCGTTGAAAAAGTACTTGACCAACGTTAAAAAAGGTACGGCAAAAGACGAGAATATCTTTGAATGTCTAAACTTGAACTATACAGGGCCAATAGACGGTCATGATATGGACAAACTGCTTAATGAGCTAGAAAGATTAAAGTCGGTACACGGACCAAAATTGCTCCATGTTATCACGAAAAAAGGGAAAGGTCTTCAAAAAGCAGAAGAAAATCAGGTTACCTATCATGCGCCAGGCAAGTTCGATAAGCTGACAGGGGAATTGGAGAAAAAATCGTTCGAAAAATTACCTCCAAAATATCAAGACGTATTTGGAAGAACTATTGTAGAACTTGCCCGTAAAAATAAGCACATTGTAGGTATTACCCCAGCCATGCCAACGGGAAGTTCTTTAAAGTTTATGATGGAAGAAATTCCGGAACGGGCTTTTGATGTGGGTATTGCCGAACAACATGCTGTAACCTTGGCGGCAGGTATGGCCGCAGATGGACTTCTTCCTTTTTGCAATATCTATTCTACCTTTTTACAACGGGCCTATGATCAGGTAATACATGATGTAGCCCTCCAAAACCTTCCTGTAATTTTTTGTTTGGATAGGGCCGGTCTTGTTGGAGAAGACGGGCCAACGCACCATGGGGTTTTTGATATTGCGTATTTACGCTGCATTCCAAACCTTATCCTTTTTTCGCCAATCAACGAGATCGCCTTGAGGAATATCATGTATACGGCACAATTAGGCTTAAACAACCCCATCGCTATCCGCTATCCAAGAGGTAGAGGTACGTTTGAGGATTGGGAAAAACCGATGCAAAGATTGGAAATAGGTCTGGCAAATGAACTCAAAAAAGGGGAAAAGATAGCCATTTTGAGTCATGGCCCAATTGGAAATACAATTACGGAAATCTTAGAGGAACTCCAAAACAGCAAGAAAATTGGCCATTATGATTTTCCGTTCGTAAAGCCCCTAGACGAAGACAAATTGAGATTTATCTTTAATGATTACGAGTTTGTAGTGACCGTAGAGGACGGGGTAGCCATAGGTGGGTTTGGAAGCGCAATTCTAGAATTTGCAAACGCAAACAAAATAATAAAGAATATCAAGATATTTGGACTGCCGGATAGGTTCATAAGTCATGGCAAGGTTGATGAACTCTATAAGTTAGGAGGTATAGATAAGGAATCCATTAAAGACTACTTACAAAGTATTTTATGAGAAACTTTGTTTTATTACGCAGTATATTTTGCTTGTGCATCCTGTTTGTTACAAAATCGGTATTATTCGCACAGGACAGTATTCCTGAGCCCATAGTTCCGGATACCACTGTTATAGACACTATTGTCATCCGAAAAACCCAAGATAAAATAAAGCATATCCCAAGGGGTGTTAACCTCACCAATCCGGTAATTTCCTTTAAAAAAACTAAACCATTAAAAGACCGCTATAATCGGTTCCGAGTGCCTTCATTTTGGACCAAAGAGAATTTATTAGGGTTAAATGTAAGTGAAGTTGCCTTCGTTAATTGGAATGCCGGTGGTGATAACGCCATAAGCGGTTTGGGGTTTTTCAAATTTGTCCGGAATTATAAGTTTAGATATTTCCAATGGGACAACAATTTGGAGATGCGCTACGGATTAAATGCCCAAGAAGGAAGAAAACTAAGAAAGACCGAGGATGTAATTCGTTTAAGTTCCAATTTGGGATATAGACGCGATACCATTAGCAACTGGTACTATTCAGTCCAGTTAAATTTTAATACGCAATTCTCCAATGGATACAAATATCCAGATAGGGAGACCCCAATTTCACGATTCATGGCCCCGGGTTATCTCTTTTTTGGTGCAGGTACTTCTTACATAACCCCAGATCAAAGTTTTAATCTATACCTATCCCCCTTAACGCAGAAATCAACGTTTGTATTAGATCAGCGACTGGCGGACATTGGTTCATTTGGTGTTGAAAAAGCTGTTCAGGATGCTGAGGGAAATGTAATTACTCCAGGAGAAAACCATCTCTTGGAAATTGGGTTCTTAATAACCAATAATTGGAATTGGAACATAGCAGAAGACATCGAATTGAAGAGCAGGTTAAGTCTTTATACGGACTACCTCTCCAGTTTTGGAAACATAGATGTGGACTGGGAGCTGAATTTAAAACTTCGGGTAAACAAATACATCCTCACGACATTGGGAACACAGGTCATTTATGACGATAATATTCTATTTGGTGAGGTTAGGGACGAAAATGGTAACATAACAGATCCAGGCGAGCCGCGCATCCAATTCAAACAGGTCTTGGGTATTGGTGTTGCATACGATTTTTAAAGTTGTTTTCCCTTTATTTTATTGTGGATATGAACCGCTGAACTATCGGAGAGGCTAGCTACATAACAACAGGTATTCAACAAAATATCATAAAGCGGGATATCCGTCCTTTGATAGAATTCCGGAAGGGTTTTAATTATCAATCTATGGTAATTGGAGTCGTTCCCTTCAGTGGCCCGCACAAGAGCATTCACATAAACGTCCAGTATATCTGAGATGATGGTATAGCCGGCTATCTCCTTCTCTATGACCTCTTGGCATTGATATACCTTTTGAACGCTTAAACTTATGATATCCCTTATCTGGGCGTCATACTTGCTTTTATCCATTAGTGAGATATCGAATTCACCTTGCATTATCTTCTCCTCATTCTTCATAAAGATGGCTACCGCATCCTGTATTAAGGTATTAATGGCCAACGCCCTTAGATAACTTAGCCGATCCTCTTTATACGCCAGCGAATTGTATTTTTTGGTGTTAATGGTATCCTTGACCAGTTTTATGAGGTATTCCAAGGCATAGTCCTCAGAAATCAGGCCCAAATTTATACCATCCTCAAAATCGATTATCGTATAGCAAATATCGTCTGCAGCCTCCACTAAAAATGTCAACGGATGTCTAGAAAATGAAATATCGTCACCCTTTCTGGTTTGTAGAAGGCCTAAATCGTTAGCCACCGATGTGAAGGATTGTTTTTCGGACTGAAAAAATCCAAATTTCTTATCGGCTATATGCTTGGAAGGTTTTTTAGGGAGCGATTCTTTCGGGTATTTCATAAAGGCCCCAAGCGTGGCATAACTCAATCGAAGCCCGCCCGGGACTCCCGCCCTATCTTGTGTCATAAGTTTAAAGCCATTGGCGTTGCCCTCAAAATCGATAATATCTTGATATTCCTTCTCGGAAAGTTTGTCCTTAAAAACTTGACCGTTACCCGTTTTAAAATATTCCCCTATAGATTTTTCACCACTATGCCCAAAAGGCGGGTTACCGATATCATGGGCCAAGGCCGCGGCAGCCACAATGGCCCCGAAATCATTGAATTTATATCCATGTATTTCACTTAAATACGGATGTTTTTCCAAAATCTTCTCTCCGGCCAATCTGCCCAAACTTCGTCCTACAACGGAGACTTCCAAACTGTGGGTAAGTCGGGTATGAACAAAATCGGTCTTAGAAAGAGGTATGACCTGGGTTTTATCCTGTAGGCTTCTAAAAGCAGACGAAAATATAATTCTATCATAATCCACGTCAAAACCTAAGCGGGTTTCGGCTTGCTCGTTTCTAAGTCTTTTATTGGTATCTCCGTGTCTTCTTAACGATAGTAATTGTTCCCAGTTCATGTAAGATAATTAATGAACGCAAGATACATCTTTTGATTTCCCGATAACAGTCAATTGAATGCCTGTAGCGTCGAATTGAAACCCCATTCTTAACTTTTTAAAAATATATAAATAACTTGGGATTAACCTTAACTTTACTTTGCTTGTTTTTATTTGCAGTGCAAATAAAACGCAGTATGAAAAGAATATTAATTACTCTACTGATGCTGGTAACGGCATTTTCTTATGCACAGTCCACTGGCGTAGTTGGTGGTAAAATATTGGACGCTGAATTATTCAACGAACCTCTTGCAATGGCAACAGTAAGCCTACAAAAAACAGACTGGAGCACTCAGACGAACTTCAACGGAAATTTTGAAATTTTAGATGTAGCTCCGGGATCTTATATTTTAGAAATTCGATTTTTGGGTTATGAAAGTACAACCTTACCAATTGAAGTGAGCGCGGATAAAAAAGCAGAAGTTTATCAATCCATAAAGGCGAAAGCTTTACCTCTTCAACTAATTTCAGAGTCTACTGAAAAAGAAATAGTAGGAGAATTGACTTCTGACCCAAGCAATTTTAAACTTCACAAGTAGTTTTTGAACTTGAATAGTTCATTAGCATTATCAACTTTAAGTTTAAGCAATTCTATCCTAAATAATTTTAGTACTTTCAGCCACTAAAATGAAACTATTATTCAGTTGGTTAATACTTTGTGTTTACTTTACAAGCCATTATTAACCTTAATCTGTAATTATAACCTCAATTTTGTCATTATCTATCTTGATGGGAGAAAATATTTATCTGTTCATGATCATCGCCTTGGCCATATTGGCGATTACAGATCTGGTCGTAGGTGTTAGCAACGACGCCGTAAATTTTCTTAACTCAGCTATTGGTTCCAAAGCCATATCCTTTAGGACAATTATGATTGTGGCCAGTGTGGGAATTGCATTTGGTGCTATTTCCTCTAGCGGAATGATGGAGGTGGCAAGGAAAGGTATTTTTAATCCTAGTGAATTTGTCTTTGCAGAAATTATGATCATTTTCATGGCTGTCATGATTACCGACATACTCCTCCTAGATTTCTTCAATACCTTAGGAATGCCTACTTCGACGACGGTTTCTATTGTTTTTGAACTTTTAGGCGCAGCTGTCGCAATTTCCTTGGTCAAAATATATACTTCGGGCAACGGATTCATAGACCTTCCCAATTACATCAACACAGATAAGGCCACCGAAATCATCATTGGTATTCTCTTATCTGTAGTCATTGCGTTTACGGTGGGTGCCTTGGTACAGTTTGTATCCCGAGTTCTTATTTCTTTCAAATTTGAGGAAAAGCCTAAATGGGTTGGTTCCCTTTTTGGGGGATTGGCCATTTCGGCAATCATATATTTTATTTTAGTTAAAGGTCTAAAAGGAACAGCAATCCTAAGTCCTGAAGTTTTGACTTTTATTGGCACAAAACCAGAGCTTTTTATTCTTGCCAATATAATCCTATGGACAGTTCTATCCTATATAGTTACAAGATTCCTAAATTGGAATATATATACCATAATAATTGTACTGGGGACTTTTGCTTTAGCAATGGCCTTTGCGGGTAATGACCTCGTGAATTTTATTGGTGTTCCCCTTGCCGCACTAGAATCTTATAATAGCTGGCAAAGTTCTGGTATTCTGGCTTCAGAATTTAATATGAGGGGATTGACTACGGCGGTTCAAACACCGACGTATTTATTACTGGCATCCGGGGTCATTATGGTCATTACTTTATGGTTTTCGTCCAAAGCCAAGAATGTGGTCAAGACCAGTGTGGACCTTTCCAGACAAGATGAGGGAGATGAACGTTTTGAACCTAATTTTTTATCACGTCAAATCGTAAAGTTTAGTATTCAAGCCTCAGAAAACCTCGCTGAAATATTGCCTACAGGTCTTAAAAAACGAATAGACAGGCAGTTCGATAAACCTTATGTATATATGTCCAAAAGCAAGGTTAGAGACCTTCCTGCTTTTGACCTGGTACGAGCATCCGTGAATCTTATGGTGGCAAGTGTTCTCATATCTTTGGCAACGTCCATGAAATTACCACTATCAACAACCTACGTAACCTTTATGGTTGCCATGGGAAGTTCGCTTGCTGATCGTGCGTGGGGGCCTGAAAGTGCGGTTTATAGGGTAGCAGGAGTGCTCAATGTTATTGGCGGTTGGTTCTTTACAGCTTTTAGTGCCTTTACCGCCGCTGCAATAATTGCATATATTATTCATCTGGGAGGTGTAGTCGCCATTATAATCTTACTGATTTTGGCCTTTGGATTGATAGGTAAGAACTACTTGTCCCACTCAAAAAAAATTAAGGAGACCAGACTAGAAGAAAAGCTTCAGAAAGCAGAGAGTAAGACTATTATCGGAATTATAGAAGAAAGTGCCTCCAATATTGCCTTGGCTATGAAAAGAGGTAATAAAATTTATTCTCAAAGTATTGATGGACTCGCCAGACATGATTTGAATACGCTTAAAAAAGGTAAAAAGGGTATTTCAAAATTGGATAAAGAAGTAGAGGAACTACGGGATAATATTTTCTATTTTATTAAGAACCTGGAAGAATCGAGCGTAGATACCAGTAACTTTTACATAACGGCCCTGAGCTATCTTCAAGACATGACACAGTCCCTCGAATATATTTCGAAAGCAGGTTATAAGCACGTGAACAATAATCATAAAAAACTACGGTTTAATCAGATTAAAGATCTTAAGGAGACTGACCAGTACGTAGAAAATTTATTTGCCGAAGTAGAAACCATATTTAAATCCAATAATCTTCAAGGACTTACTGCCTTACTAATGGGTAAAGAGGAATTATTGCGTAAAGTAGATGATAAAATAGCGAAACAGGTAGAAAGAACCAGAGCAGATGAATCCAGCCCTAAGAACACGGCACTCTACTTTAGTATTTTATTAGAAACTAAAGATTTATTACTGGCAACCATGAACCTTATAGAAACTTACGAGAAATATGCCACTAAGTAATCGTTTTTTATTTCACTCTTGTTTATTATTTGCTGGTCTTTTAGGATGCATAGCTACTGCTCAAGAAATTACCGGTAACGAGCTATTGGAAAGCGCCATAGCTTATCATGACCCAAATGGGAAATGGAAAAACTTCAAAGGGAAAATGTCCATTACGATGAAATCCCCTAACGCGGAAGACCGTAATACCCTTTTGTTTATGAATTTACCTGCCCAATATTTTAAATCGGCAGTTAGAAAGGGAAATCATACCATTGAATCCCTCATTGAAAAGGATAGTTGTACTCTAAAATTGAACGGGAGTACCAATATTGCCCAAGTTTACCGGGACAGTCTACGTATTAGTTGTGAAAGGGCCAGAATGATGAAGAACTATTACACTTATCTATATGGGCTACCAATGAAGTTGAAAGACCCTGGAACCTTGATTAACCCTAACGTACAAAAGAAAACGTTCAAGGGCAAGGAATACCTAGTTCTCAAAGTAACTTATGATGAATCTATAGGGAACGATACATGGTACTTTTATTTTGACCCAAAGACCTATGCCATGGAAGTATACCAGTTTTTCCATGATGAGTCAAAGAATGACGGCGAATACATTCTACTCTCAGATATGATGGAGTTAAACGCACTAAAAATACCTAAAATTAGAGCTTGGTATTATAATAAAAACGACAAATATCTTGGCACTGACAACCTGAACAAACTGGGAGCCCTCTAATTAGTAGTCGACAACCCAGAAACCATTATCAGTACTTAATTCAAACCTCTTGTCGTTTCAATTCCCTTTCTATTAGTTCGTTAAATTTTAAACATTCCTTAATATATTTTGTAATTTAGAAGATATATGCCTAACAATCAATGTCTTCTAAAATTAATAAAACGCTGATCAGAAAGCACGATTTAAAGATCGGGTCGTTTTATTATTATGAAAATTATATGGTAGCCGAGGTAAAGGAGGGTATTGCCGTTTCTTTGGAAAATTCTATGGAAATGCTCAAACTTACAAAAATGTACTATGGGAATTCTACGCCGTTCGTATACATTACCAATAGAAAAAATTCCTATTCCTTTAATCCTACGGCACATTTTAAAACGGCACAAATGTTTCCCAATTTAAAAGGTTATGCCGTTGTTATCTACGACCATATGAACAAGGACATTGCAGAAATGGAAAAATCGTTTTTGAATACGAATGTTAGAATTTTTGATAGTTTGGTCGAAGCGATCAACTGGGTAGAGGAACTGATTGTGCTTGATTAATTCACTTTCTATAAAAGTTCATTTCATCCATATATCTCCAAACTGAGTAGGGCAACATTGGACGAATGTTTTTGCCTTTTTTATGTTGGGTACGGATAAAGGTGGACGAAATTTCCATAATCGGGGCGTCAACCTTGCTTATACTGGCGTGATTTTCAAATTGATGCACCACCTCCCCGTCAGAAATTCTAGGATAGACATAAAGTTCATAATCCTCAAGTATGGCTTCGTAATTCTTCCATTTATGAAAGCCCTTTAAATTGTCCTCGCCCATAATCAAACAAAACCGATGCCCATCTGGGTACTTCTCCATCAAATGGGCAAGCGTATTAATGGTATAATTGGGCTGCGGAAGGTCAAACTCAATAGTACTTGCTTTCAGTTTAGGAAAGTCTTTTGTGGCCTCCTGTACCATTTGAAGTCTATGATGGTTGTCCAACAAGGTCTTCTTGACCTTAAAGGGACTTTGCGGCGTTACCACGAACCAAACCTCGTCCAGATCAGAAAACTCCACCATATGATTTGCAATCACCATATGGCCAATATGCACAGGATTGAAAGTTCCAAAATAAAGACCAACCTTTTTCATGGTCATTCTTCTTTTTCAGCTCCGACAAAATCCGCTACCAACTGCTCAGCCTCTTTAAGGGCAATGTCCAAATCGTAGTTTTTAATAATCTTGTCAAATTGCGGGGCGGTGGCCAATTCTACCGATGCCTTGGCAATTCTCATGTTTATCTTATCATCGCTCTCCGTACTCCTTTTTTTCAACCTTATTTTAAGCTCGTCTACGCTAGGTGGCTTTACAAAAACGGCTAATGTTTTATCTGGGAATTTGCTCTTAATACGGAGTCCACCCACAACATCGATATCAAAAATCACGTTCTTTCCTTGCTTCCACAATCGCTCCACTTCACTCTTTAGCGTACCATAGAAATTATCCCTGTACACTTCCTCCCATTCAATAAAATCCTCGTTCTTGATATGCTTCTTAAATTCCGAAACCGACATGAAGTAATAATGCTCTCCATTTTTTTCCTTTCCCCTTCTAGGTCTTGATGTTGCCGATACCGAAAATGCCAAATTTAGCTCCGGTCTGGACAATAGATGTCTTACGATGGTTGTTTTTCCACTTCCCGATGGGGCCGAGAAGATTATTAATTTTCCTCCCTTCATCTAAAGGACATTTAACATTTGTTCCTTAATTTTTTCCAATTCATCTTTCATCTGCACTACTAGCTGCTGCATTGGGGCATAATTGGCCTTGGACCCTATCGTATTAATTTCCCTACCTATCTCTTGGGAAATAAAACCTAACTTTTTTCCGTTGCTGTCATCGGATTGTAGGGTTTTGGCAAAGTAATCCAAGTGATTGGCCAGGCGTACTTTTTCCTCTGTGATGTCGTATTTTTCCAAATAGTAGATCAGCTCTTGCTCAAAACGATTGGCATCGACATCTGTTTTGATATCCTCCACAGCTTTCTCCAAACGTTCCCGGACCGTTGCCTGCCTTTCTGGATCCATCGCCACTACTCTTGCGAGTAATTCCTGCAATTCCTTTATACGTTGTAAAAAATCCTTTTCAAGGACATTACCTTCCTCAGATCTGAATTTGTTTATTTCAACTAGTGCTCCGTCCAAAACCTTCAAGATGGTAGCGTATTCCTCATCATCAATATCTTCCTTGTCCGTGCGCATGGCATCCGGAAAGCGTAATGCCATTTCTAATAAGCGAAGATCGTCCCCGTCCGCGATGGATTTTAACTGCTTCATATATTGCCTCACCGCTGCTTCGTTTACTTGAGCGGAAGTTTCATCGCCGGTCAATTCTATGTAAAGGCTAAAATCTACTTTACCCCTTTGTAAGGAGTTGGCAATCAATTTCCTGATTTCCAGTTCCTTTTCCCTATAGGCAGAAGGCATCCGGGCATTCAAATCGATGCTTTTACTATTAAGCGATTTAATCTCTACCGTTATTTTTTTTGTGGGAAGCTGTATTACATGCTTTCCAAATCCAGTCATGGATTGAATCATAGGTTGAATTTATATGGTGCAAAGGTAATTCTTTTACTAAAGAAATAGTAAGGCTACAATTCCCTGACCCATATATTACGATAACTTACACGACTATTATCCCCGTGATCCTGTAATTGAATCGGAGCTTTACCGTGTGCTTCATAAATTGGCCAACCAACATGTTTAACAGAGCCCTCTATCTCAAAATGATTTTGGATAAGTACACCATTGTGAAGAATGGTCACATAAGCGGGTTTGACTAGTTTTTCTCCATTAAACTCTGGAGCTTCAAAAATAATATCGAAAGTATTCCATTCTCCAGATGGGGCGGAAGCCATTGCCAAAGGTACTGCCTGTTTATAAACAGAACCAACTTGACCATTAGTGTATGTAGCGTTGTCATTATTATCCATAATCTGGATTTCATAGCGTTGTTGAATGAATATTCCGCTGTTTGCCCTACTTTGTCCCTCATTAATCACCTCGGCAGGAGATTTCCATTCAATATGCAACTGCATGCTCCCAAAATTCCTTTTGGTTCTGATGTCACCAGATTTGTCTTTCACCATCATACTACCATCTTCCATCACATGCCATTGAGCGGCCGAACTATCCGATACATATACCCATTCCTCCAGCCCACTCCCGTCAAAAAGCACGATAGCATCACTGGGCACATAGTTGTCATTCAAAAAGATTTTGGGAGGGATAGGCTCATAAGTTTCCGTTGCCTCTGGTGTCGTAGGTTCCTCTCCTACGTATTTCTGACTTATGCCTTCGAGATCAGAAACAATTTCTTTCGCGATTATATTCTTGCCTTGTTCTTGACAACCGCTTAACATAAATAACACTGCAATAATTACAATATGGTGTCTCATTCGCTGTACCTAAAATTTTCCAGTAATATCTTCTGACAGTAAAGTTTCAAAGCTATAATTCCCTTACCCAGATATTACGATAGCTTACACGGCTGTCATCCCCATGATCTTGAAGCATAAGTGGTCCCTTTCCGTGCGGTGGATTTTTAGGCCAGCCTATGTATGGCGTAGTTCCCTTAATTTCAGTATGATCTTGAATTAACACACCATTATGTAATACCGTTACTGTAGCCGATTTAACCTTGCCACCCTCTTCATTAAATTCCGGGGCATGGTAAATGATATCATAGACGTTCCATTCTCCCGTAGGAACAGAAGCCATAGCCAAAGGCGGACCCTGTTTATATATTGAACCCACTTGCCCGTTTACATAAGTGTCGTTGTCATTGTTATCCAAAACCTGAACTTCATACATGCCGTTCAAGAACACTCCGCTGTTCCCCCTGTTTTGACCATCACGTTGTACGGGTAAGGGTGATTTCCACTCAATGTGTAATTGAACATCCCCAAATTCTTGCTTGGTTCTTATATTTCCAGTTTTGTCCGCTACGGTCATGCTCCCATCTTCGTTCAAATGCCATTTGACCGCTGTACTATCTTGAGTATGCATCCACCCGTCAAAGGAAATCCCATCGAACAAAATAATGGCATCGCTTGGCGGAGCGCCATTTTTTCCAGGCTCTACAACTGGTACCTTAGGTTTATAATACTCGGTTTCCTCGGGCGTTGTCGGCTCCTCTCCTGCATATTCGGAATAGGTGATAACACCGTCATTTTCCGATTCTATTTCCTCTAAAGGTTCTACCGCTACTTTTTCCTTGCAAGAAAAAATGAATACCGATAAAAAGATGAACAATAGACTAATTTGCTTCACTCTCATTTTTATAGTTCTTTTATTTTAATATTTCTAAAGGCTACTTTATCGCCATGATCTTGAAATCCGATTTTACCGGTCTTGTATTTTCCAAAGTGTTCCCAGTCTGCAAATTTGGATGTACTTACCATTTCGCTCCATCCCGGATCATTCACGGGAAAATTTACAATTTCAACATCATTGAGGACAACACTCCCCTCATTTGTTTTATGGTTGATGGTAATTTCAATAGAGTTCCACTCTCCAACAGGCTTTGTCACATCCGCTGACGGTGCCACCATATCATATAATGCGCCTGCTTGATGTGTTGTGCCATTTTTACCATCCGGATGTTTGTCGTTATCCAACACCTGAATTTCCGGTCCCGTTTGATAGGCTTCGGGTAGATTAGGATCTTCATGAACTCCCCAAAAAATACCACTGTTTCCTGCTTCCGCTATTTTCCAATCCAAGGACAGTATAAAATCGGTATACTCTTTCTTGGTAACCAGATTATGGGCCTCTCCTTTTTTCCTGTCCTTCGGCGGATAAAATACCATGGCCCCATCTTCTAATTTCCATTGTTCGGAAACCTCATCGGCTAAATAACCTTTTAGGTTTTCAAAAGAAGTACCATCAAAAATAATTTCCCAATCGTTTTCAATAGTCTTTGTTTCCATTTCTGCAACTTGCTCCGAGGCGACTTCCTCCTTGTTATCCTTTGGTTTATCCTTGCATGCAAAGAATACTAAACAGGTAAGCAAGCTTAAAATAACGCTTTTCATTTGGTCCGATTTTATTTTTTGTTAGAGTCCCAATATTTTTTTTAATGCTTCCTTGTCAATTTCTGCTCCGGCAAAATCGTCAAAGGTTTTCTCCGTAGCCTCTATAATACGGTCTTGGATAAAAATAGCTCCTTCCCGTGCTCCTTGCTCCGGACTTTTTATGCAACATTCCCATTCCATTACGGCCCATACATCACAGCCGTATTGCGTTAGCTTTGAGAAAATGGTCTTGAAATCTATTTGGCCATCACCCAAGGAACGATATCGACCGGCACGATTACCCCAGTCATTATACCCTCCAAAAGCTCCTTTTTTTCCGGTAGGATTAAATTCTGAATCCTTCACATGGAACGATTTTATAAACTCGTGATAATGGTCAATATACTCTATGTAGTCAAGTTGCTGTAGCACAAAATGACTGGGGTCGTATAGTATGTTCACACGTTTGTGATTACCGGTCGCTTCCAGAAAACGTTCAAAAGTATCTCCATCATGTAAGTCTTCTCCCGGATGAATTTCATAGCAAACGTCTACACCTTCCTTGTCAAAATGGTTCAAAATCGGCATCCACCGTTTGGCAAGTTCCTCGAACCCCATTTCAACCAGTCCGGCAGGCCTTTGCGGCCATGGATGCATAGTGTGCCATAATAGTGCTCCGGAAAAAGTGGCGTGTGCTTTGAGTCCCAACCTTCTACTGGCCGTAGCAGCTTTTTTCACTATATCTACCGCCCATTCCGTTCGCGCCTTTGGGTTGTTTTTCACCTTGTCTGGAGCAAAATTATCGAACATTAAATCGTAAGCCGGATTCACTGCCACCAACTGCCCCTGAAGATGTGTGGATAGTTCAGTAATTTCCAAGCCGTAAGAATTGATTTTTCCTTTTAGCTCGTCACAGTAGGTCTGGCTTTCAGCGGCCTTATCCAAATCGATTAGAAAATGTTCCCAAGTAGGGATTTGAATGCCCTTATACCCTAAATCTGAGGCCCATTTACACATACCATCTAATGAATTGAAAGGGGCTTTGCTATCCACGAACTGGGCTAAAAATACAGCGGGTCCTTTTATTGTTTTCATACTTATTAATAGTTTAATTATAAAGAAACGTTACGTCAATATGCTTTGAGAAATTTAGGAATTAACCCTATATTTAGAGAATTGTAATGGATACTTCAATATTTCCGAGGTTAAGTTATAAATATAGGGAATACCGATATAAAATGATAAATATTCCGGAATGAATCAAAACGAAATCTATGACGCCATTGTAGTGGGCACAGGAATAAGTGGCGGATGGGCTGCCAAAGAGCTGTGTGAGAATGGTCTAAAGACCTTGGTCTTGGAACGTGGCCCCATGGTAGAACATATAAAAGACTACAAAACCATGAACGATGATCCTTGGGATTATCCGTTAAAGGGTGAATTATCCAAAGAGGATAAGAAAAAATACTATGTTCAAAAAAGGGTGAACTGGGCCCCAAAAGAGGATGTGAAACACTTTTTCGTCAACGATTTGGAACACCCATATGAGGAAATAAAACGTTTTGATTGGATAAGAGGTTACCATGTAGGTGGCCGTTCACTTACATGGGGAAGGCAGAGCTACCGTTGGAGCGATTTGGATTTTGAAGCCAATAAGAAAGAGGGTATAAGCGTAGATTGGCCGGTACGTTACAAAGACATTTCGCCTTGGTATGACAAGGTAGAGCAATATATTGGTGTAAGCGGTGAAAATTTAGGATTACCGCAACTGCCAGACGGTAAGTTTCAGCCGGCAATGGAACTGAATTGTGCGGAAGTGGATTTTAAGAACGCCGTCGCCGATAAATTTGATGACGGCAGATTAGTTACCATTGGTAGGGTAGCACACATAACGGACAAAGATGCCAAAGTAGAAGGCAGAAATCCTTGCCAGTATAGAAATAGATGTTGGAGGGGTTGCCCGTTCGGGGGATATTTTAGCAGTAATTCCTCTACATTGCCCGCTGCTGAACGCACAGGAAATATGACACTCCGCCCAAACTCCATTGTTCATGAAGTTATTTATGACGACCAGACCAAAAAAGCAACCGGGGTTAGGGTAATCGATACTGAAACCAATGAAAAAATGGTATTCAATGCCAAGGTAATTTTCCTCTGTGCCTCCGCCATGGCTTCTGTGGGCATTTTGTTACAATCCAAATCTGAGCGATTCCCCAATGGATTAGGGAACGATTCCGATGCTTTGGGTAGAGGCATTATGGATCACCATTATAAATTAGGAGCAACTGCTAAAATAGATGGCCATCTGGACAAATACTATAAAGGAAGAAGACCAAACGGATTCTACATTCCTCGGTTCGTTAACCTAAACGAGCAAACCAAACGTGAGGGTTACTTGCGTGGGTTTGGATATCAAGGAACTGCAAGTAGGGGAGATTGGTCCAGCTCTGTTGCCGAAATGGGTTATGGAAGCGGACTTAAGCAAGCAATTTTAAAACCCGGTCAATGGCAAATTGGCGTAACCGGATTTGGAGAGTTCCTGCCCTATGATGATAACAGAGTACTATTAAGTGAAAGCAAAAAGGATAAATGGGGGCTGCCCCAATTGGCCTTTGATGTGGAATTCAAGGAAAATGAGTACAGGATGAGAGAGGATATAAAAAAGGAAATTGTGGCTATGTTCAAAGCATCTGGTTTTAAGGATGTGCAATCCTACGAGGAATCCTCGGGACCTGGATTGGGCATTCATGAAATGGGTGGTGCACGAATGGGTCATTCCGCCAAAACCTCTATCGTTAACAAAAATAATCAGGTGCACCTTGTTCCTAACGTATATATGACCGATGGAGCCTTTATGACCTCATCCAGTTGTGTAAATCCCTCTCTAACCTATATGGCGTTTACGGCAAGAGCAGCAAATCATGCAGCGGAACAGTTTAAAGCTGGTAAGTTCTCTTAGAAAGACCCGTATAACGGAAAGTAGTGAAAACGTAACGATTTAATTATGTTCTTTTTTGAGCATTTCCTTAATTCAAAATCCGAAAATTGGAAGTTATCTAAAAGCCTATGGAAAATACATCTGCCAGAAATATGTGGGGAGATTATCTGGATAAACATTTGGAACATGCTTTTCATGAAGCGCCGGAAGTAATTCATTTTTGCGATAACGAGGAAGATGCGAATGCGTGCGCCGACTTGACCAAAAAAGAAATTAAAAGGGCAACATCAGATTCACTATTGGGACTACAGTACAGAAATGAACCATTACCAAAAATTGGTGATTTCAAAGTGATTACAAATTGGGACGGAAAAGCACAATGTATTGTTCGGATTAAATCCGTTACTCTTAAACCTTTTTTTAGCATTGACGATAAATATGCCCAGCTGGAAGGAGAGGGAGACAAGTCTTTAGAATACTGGAAAAAAGTGCATTGGGACTACTACACAAGGGAACTAGAACCTTTTGGCAGGGTTCCCAGAGAAAGTATGATAATCGTATGTCAAGAATTTGAGAAAGTTTTTTAATCGGACAATTTGAATAGTAATGAATTAAAAAAGCCGCTTTAAAGCGGCTTTTTATTTTTTAAAATTATCGAAAGGGTTTACTTCTTCAACTTCACCCATACATTTCCCCCTTTGTGGGATTCAACCGTAGCTTCAATGAAATTCATTCCCCTAACTCCATCTTCCATGGTAGGAAACTCACCGTCGTTGTATTTTTTTCCTCTAATCGCTTTTGCGGCACCTAAATAAATGTTAGCCATAGAATCAAAAATACCCTCAGGATGACCTGCCGGTAATTTGGTGCCCTCCAGTGATAATTTTGAATTATAGGCATGGCCAGGTTTATAAATCTGTGTAGGTTCAGTATCACTTAGTTTGTAAAGAAAATTTGGTTTTTCCTGTTCCCATCTAAAAGCTCCTTTTTCACCATAAATGGCTATGGCTAGTCCGTTTTCTTCTCCGGTCGCTACTTGGCTTCCGCGAATAACTCCTTTTACATGTTCTCCAATTCTAATCAGTACTGTTCCATCAATGTCCATTTTATTATCCTTATACAAATAATTGAAATCGCATAACAAGGAGTCTATTTTGAGACCAGTCGTATACTCGACCAAATTAAAGGCATGCACCCCAATATCTCCCATACACGAACTAATCCCTGCTTTTTTAGGGTCTAAACGCCATACCGATGAACGTTTTTTCTTATCATGGATGATGGTATTTATCCACCCTTGATAGTAACGGGCATCTATTTTGTGGATTTTTCCTAAAGCACCTGCCTTAATCATTTCCCGCATTTGACGTACCATGGGGTAACCCGTATACGTATGTGTCAACGCAAAAACGGTCCCCGCTTTTTTATGTGCCTTTTGGAGGATTTTGGCCTCTTCGTATGTAGTGGTCATAGGCTTTTCACATATTACGTGAAATCCATTGTCCAGCAACTTTTTGGCCATTGGAAAATGCAAGAAATTGGGAGTAAGTACGGAACATACCTGAATACGCTCACTCTCAGGAAGTTTCATTTCTTCCTCTATCATGGTATCAAAATCTTGGTAGATTCTGTCTAGAGGCACATCTATCTCCCGAGCAAAGGCCTTGCTGTCTTTAAAATCTGGGTTGAAAACTGCCCCCGTAATCTGATAGTTATCATTTATATGAGCGGCGACCCTATGCAAAACTCCAATGAGGGAGTCTCCGCCCCCGCCTAATATTCCTAACCTAATCTTCTTTGGCATGGTATAATTTTATTTTGAATTTCAATTTATATAAAAAATTTAAGAATTGTAATCTACTCTTTCTTTTTTGAATAAAAGCGCGAACAAAACCAACACTACAACAGCGAAACCAGCAGGATATAACCAAATTGATTCCCATATATGAGTACCGTCACTAAGAATGTAAGTTTTAGAAATTTCTCCCGCGACCCCAAACCCTATGAGCATACCTACCCCGTAAGTTGCTAAAGTTATGAGCCCTTGAGCGGAGCTTTTGTACTTCTCACCAGCCTTACTATCTGTATAAATTTGACCTGATACAAAGAAAAAATCGTAGCAAATACCGTGAAGTGCAATCCCGATAATAAGCATGAATCCAAGTTCACCAACATCTCCATAGGCAAATAAGAGATACCTAACTACCCAAGCTAGCATGGCAACCAGAGTCGTTTTCTTAAAACCGAATCGAGTGAAAAAATAGGGAAGTAAGAGCATAAATAAAATTTCGGAAATCTGACCTAATGTCATTTTACCCGTAGGATTCTCCATACCTATTTCCACCAAAAAAGGATTCGCATTTTGATAATAAAATGCCAAAGGGATACATATCAAAATTGAAGAGATAAAAAATATGAGAAAATTTTTATCCTTTAAAAGTTTTAGTGCATCTAGGCCAATAATTTCCGATAGTTTTAATTTGCTAGCGCTCATAGCCCTTGGTGGAGTTTTCGGTAGCGTAAAACTAAAAACGCCCAAAGCAAACGATGCGATGGAGGTCATCAAAAACGTATTTTTTAACAGGCCTTGGGAAATTCCCGATTCGGAATCCCAATGAAAGATATAACTAATTAAAAGGCCTGCCACTATCCAACCCAATGTACCAAAGACCCGGACCACAGAGAACTCCTTTGCCGGATTCTTCATTTGATTAAAGGAAACCGAGTTCACCAAGGCAAGCGTTGGCATGTATAAAACCATGTATACAAGTACATAAGGATAGAAAGCAGAAAACGCTGTAGTACCGTACATCAAATATAAAAGGACACCTCCAAGGATATGGAGTATCCCCAATATCTTCTCAGCATTAAAATAACGATCGGCGATCAGTCCAATTACAAAGGGAGCGATAATAGCTCCCCAAGATTGCGTAGAAAAAGCTAATGCAATTTCCCCATCGGATGCATTTATATTATTTCCCAGAAAAGTTCCTAACGTAACGAACCAACCACCCCAAATAAAAAATTCTAAGAACATCATGAGGCAGAGTTGAAATCGTATGCGTGTACTCATGCTCCCAAATTTTTATCTCTTATAGTATACGTAGTCCAAAACAACAGGTTCCAACTTGTTATTCCTGAAATCTACGGCAATTTGTCCCCTGTGATTAGTTGAATGGTTAATAATATGAAACAACATGTCCTGTAACGTATTCGTGAATAGCCTGCCTTCTGTATTTTCGTAATCGATGCGTTTATCGAACCCATCCGCATTGGTTGTAATTTCAAAGGAGCTCCTCTGATTTTCATAGTGGATATCCGCCCAATCTTTAATAGGATGCATTTGCCAAACTTCGTATTCCGATGGTTTTCCAAGAATTCTGCAGTTCCAAATATGGTGCGCATTTAAGATGTGGCTAAACAATTTTTGGCTATTTTCAGGCACTTTGTCCAGGTCTATGGACAAATCGATTATCTTTTTATTACAATAGAAATTATAATCGAACAACTCGTTAAAAAAGACTTTCATAAACGATTCTTACTTAGTTTTTAGACTTCTTTAGCAGCCTTCAACAATAGTTCTTTTGTGGCGATTATACCTTGCTCCTCGCCCAGTATGTTTCCTTCGTATTCAACTCCAATATATCCAGTATAGTCATGATCTTTTACGATTTTCAACATTCGAACATAATCAATACCGGTATCATTGCCATCTTCGTCAAAATCATTTGATTTGGCGCTTACGGCTTTTGCGTAAGGCATTAATTCTTTGACGCCTTTATATTTGTCATAGGAGACCTCGCAGTCCCTACTATCCGGTTTTCTGGTTATACAGAAGTTCCCAAAATCCGGTAACGTACCGCAATTTTCCATACCCACGGTCTCCATTACCTCTGCGAGCAATGCACCGTTGGAAGATAATCCACCATGATTTTCTACAAGAATATTAATGTTCTTATCCATTGCATATGTTGCTAATTTCGTAAGACCATCTACCGAGTTGCTTTTCCATTCTTCAGGCTCATTGCTGCCGTTGAGATTAACCCGTATGGCGTGGCAACCCATGGCCGCAGCGGCGTCCACCCATTTTTTATGTTTTTCAACGGTCTCGTTCCGTTCTGCCACATCATTTACGGCGAGATTTCCTTGACCATCGATCATAATAAGTACATTTTTAAGACCATATTTCTCTGCTTCGGCATTTGATTTCTCCACAAAGGCAGCCATGGCTTCATCAGAATAATTGGCATCGGACAATTCTGGATTATAAAGCTGACTTACGTACTCTAGGCCTTCAAAACCCCAGTTCTTAGCTTTTTCAGCGAAACTGTACGGATCTACGCCATCTTCCCTAATCATTTTATGCATTGACCATTGGGCAAGTGACAGTTTAAAGAACGGGGACGCCATTTCGGGCTCTTGATCAGCTGTTTCCAATTCTTTCTTTTTGGTTTCCTTACACGCATAAGTTCCTAGTATGGAAACACATATTCCAGCAGCGGAAGCGTTTCTTATAAATTTTCTTCTTTTCATGGGTAAATAGTTGTTTGTTGTATTATGATTTTTTAATGATGTGAATCACAGACTATTCTTAGGTAAATCTAAGAAATCTTCCAAATAGTTGGTATACGGTATTCACAAGAAGAATAGGGATTAAATGTAGAGAATTAATTTTATATTTAATAAATTTAGAGAATAAACAATTTCTATGAGTAAATTTTATTACAATCAAGAACAGGAGTCGTATGATGCGATTGTTGTGGGTACCGGTATCAGTGGTGGCTGGGCCGCTAAAGAATTATGTGAACAAGGATTAAAAACCTTGGTCTTGGAGAGAGGACGCATGGTAAAACATATTGAGGACTATGTAACGGCCAACAAAGATCCATGGGATTTTCCAAATGCTGGCGAGCCCACTAGAGAAATTCTTGAAAAACAACCAAAACAGAATAGAACGGGTTATACTACGAGTCAGGCAAATCACATGTGGTTCGTTAACGACCTTAAACATCCTTACAATGAAATTAGACGTTTTGACTGGATGCGTGGCTATCACGTAGGCGGGCGTTCTTTGCAATGGGGGCGTCAGAGTTACCGTTGGAGTGACATTGATTTTGGTGCAAATAAAAAGGATGGTATAGCAGTAGATTGGCCAGTACGATACAAGGATATTGCACCTTGGTACGCAAAGGTAGAGGACTACATAGGCGTAAGTGGCGAGGCACTAAACCTGCCGCAGTTGCCCGATAGTAATTTTTTACCACCAATGGAATTGAATTGTGTTGAAGAGGAATTCAAGGAAAAAGTGATGCAGGGCTTTGATGGACGCCCCGTAACAATAGGAAGAGTTGCCCATATTACTGGTACAAAAAATTTCGACGGGCGCTCTAAATGTCAATATAGAAATAGGTGTATACGTGGATGTCCTTTTGGGGCTTATTTTAGCAGTCTGTCTTCCACGTTGCCTGCTGCAGAGTCTACCGGAAACATGACACTTAGACCAGACTCCATTGTTCACGAGGTTATTTACGATGCAGATACCAAGAGAGCCACTGGAGTAAAGGTGATAGATCGTGTTACCAAAGAGGCCTATGAATTTAAGGCCAAAGTGATTTTTCTGTGTGCCTCTGCGATTGCATCCACTTCAATATTAATGCAATCCAAATCAGATCGTTTTCCAAATGGAATGGGTAATGATTCGGATCAGTTGGGACGAAATATAATGGACCATCATTTAGGAGTGGGAGCTTCTGGAAAATTCGATGGCTTCGATGATAAATACTATAAGGGAAGAAGACCCAACGGCGTCTATATACCCAGATTTAGGAATTTAGGAGGAGCATCCGATAGAACGGATTACAAGCGTGGTTTTGGTTACCAAGGTGGTGCCAGTAGAGGTGATTGGGAGGAAACCGTTGCAGAACTATCCCATGGAAAGGAACTCAAAGACGCCATTCTAAAACCAGGAGGTTGGACAATGGGAATCGGTGGTTTTGGCGAAGTATTGCCTTATGAAGATAACAGAATGACTTTGGATTATGACAAAGTTGACGATTGGGGACTCCCCACGGTAACTTTTGATGCCGATTTACAAGAAAACGAATTCGCCATGCGAAAAGATATGCAGGAATCAGCGGTGGAAATGTTGGAAAAGGCAGGGTTTCGCGATGTAAAAGGTCATGATGGGCCAACTGGACTAGGTCTGGGAATACACGAAATGGGAACTGCACGTATGGGACGAGACCGTAAAACATCAGTATTAAACGGCAATAATGCCCTACATGACGTTCCTAATGTCTATGTCACTGATGGGGCTTTTATGACCTCTGCCGCATGTGTAAACCCATCATTAACTTATATGGCCTTTACTGCCAGGGCTGCAGACCATGCGGTTAAAGAACTTAAAAAAGGAAATATATAATGAATAGAAGAAAAGCACTTAAAAATATGGGCTTGTCACTAGGTTATGTAGTGGCAACGCCAACATTGATTAGTATTGTACAAAGTTGTAAAGGTGAGCCCGCAGTGGTATGGACACCGGATTTTTTCTCAAAAGAAGAAGGTTCGACCATTACCAAATTGGTAGATTTAATTTTACCAAAAACGGATACCCCATCCGCATCGGAAGTTCAGGTAGACTTATTCATTGATAAGTTTGCCAACGAAGTTATGGAAAAGGAACAGCAGGATTTTGTAAAGATGTCTATGGGGAAATTTATAGATAAGGCAATTCAAGATTCCGGAAAGGAAAAAATAGAGGATTTGACTGCTGACGATTTGGAACCTGTACTAGCAAGCGCCTTAAAATACTCTAAGGATGACCAAACAAAAATGTTCGAATCCATTAACTCTTATACCGAGGCCATAGCAAATGGAGAACAGGTAGAACTTGATGATGAGACTTCGCGATTTGCGTTTGCAAATAACCTAAGGGGCATGACAATATGGGGCTACAAGGCTTCCGAGTACGTTGGAGAAGAAGTTTTGGCTTATTTACCTGTTCCAGGGGAATATATTGCCTGTGGGGATGTTCAAGAATTAACGGGAGGCAAAGCTTGGTCCTTGTAATATGGAGCGAAGAAGTTTTTTACAAAAAACGGCGCTGACAAGTGGGGCTATTTCACTTGGCGGCATTTTCTCGTATGCAAATCCTTTTGAGCTCAAAGGAAAATTGGCTCATAATTTTAATCTTAAGTATGCCCCACATATTGGTATGTTCCAGAATTTGGCTGGTGCTAATCCTATAGACCAACTGCATTTTATGGCGGACCAAGGCTTCACTGCCTTTGAGGACAACGGTATGCGAACAAGGAACATTACCTTACAAGAGCAAATGGCTAAAACGATGCGCGAACGTAATCTGCAGATGGGCGTATTTGTTGCCCATGAAATCTATTGGACAGAACCTAATCTTGCCTCGGGAGATATTGAAAAGCGTGAAGAATTTCTGGATTACATTACGAAATCCGTTGAGGTTGCCAAGCGCGTAAATGCCAAATGGATGACCGTTGTCCCTGGTCATGTAGATTTGAAGTTAAATATGGGCTACCAGACAGCAAACGTCATTGAATCGCTCAAACAGGCCTCTGGAATACTTGAACCTCATGGCATTACTATGGTTTTGGAACCTTTGAATTTTCGCAACCATCCAGGTCTTTTTCTTTCAGAATCCCCTCAAGCCTATGAGATTTGTAAAGCGGTGGATTCTCCTGCCTGTAAAATTCTTTTTGATATTTATCACCAACAAATCCAAGAAGGAAATCTTATTCCGAATATGGACGCATGCTGGGACGAGATTGCCTATATACAAATAGGTGATAACCCTGGACGGAAGGAACCGACTACAGGTGAAATTAATTACCGGAATGTATTCAAGTTTATTCATGAAAAGGGTTATAATGGAATCCTAGGGATGGAACATGGCAATTCCAAACCAGATAGGGCCGGGGAACAAGCGGTTATAGATGCCTACAAAAAAGTTGACGATTTTCTATAAATTCTTATTTTCTGAAAATTAAAATCTACATCTACCGTAGTTGCTTTTGTACTTTTTCACATTTCTCGAGATTTTGGGAAGTTACCATGTTTAGCTACAACTTTTGATATCTATATTTAATTCAAACTACGTAGTTCATCGAATAAAACAAACATTTCGCTGAACCGTATTCGTCGATTGTAAGATTTTACCTGCTTATTCGTTTATTTGTGTATGTTCCCCTATCTATACCTTCTTATCGTCTATATGGCATTATTTTGCCTTTCTAAAGTAATTTTCTATTTATATCAAATAAGGAAAGTGAGAAAAGTTAAGAATGACCATATACCAAGTAATTCTTTTGCATTTCAAGAAAAAAATAGATTTACATGAACTTTTAACAATTTTTTTAACTATTTGATAAAATTTTGGTAATCCATTTACGTTATTCATACGTACCTATATTAGGTTACTGAGACTTTTGCCATGGACAAACATATAATTATTTTAATGATATACGCAGTAGCGCTTGTGTTTACAGGGGTTTTAAGGCCCTACATTAAAAACAAGGAATAGCATTTCAAAAAATATATAAGTAAAAAAAGAACCGCCTTATGGGCGGTTCTTTTTTTACTTATATACGATCCGATTCCTTAACCTTACCTTGGTTACGATCCACACATCAAACAATCGTCATCCGCTTGACCTTCCTTAGCCCTTGCAATCATTGCTTTCATCTCAGCAGGTGTCATAGGTTGAATATCCACCTCAGCTTGTGCAGTAACCTGCTTAGCCGACACGGCCATAGACGATGTAGTTTCCTTAGGTGATGCCGCTATTACTTCTGCTTCGGCGGCAATACTAACCGGAACTTCTTTCTTCTTCGTATTATCTAAAGTAAATTTAATGGCATCCACAGCGGCTTTAGTCCTTAGATAATACATCCCTGTCTTTAGCCCACTCTTCCATGCGTAGAAGTGCATAGAGGTTAGTTTGGAATAGTTGGCATTTTCCATAAACAAGTTCAATGACTGACTTTGATCAATGAAGTATCCTCTGTGTCTAGACATATCTATGATGTCCTTCATACTCAACTCCCAAACCGTCTTATAAAGTTCTCTTATGTCCTGAGGAATAGTCTCAATATGTTGAATGGATCCATTGGCACGCATTAATTCTTGCTTCATATTCTCGTTCCAAAGCCCCAATTCAACCAAATCCTCCAACAGATGTTTATTTACTACGATAAACTCTCCGGACAGTACTCTCCTGGTATAAATGTTAGAGGTGTACGGCTCAAAACACTCATTGTTGCCCAAAATCTGAGAAGTAGATGCAGTCGGCATAGGTGCGACCAAAAGTGAATTGCGCACCCCATTTTTCTTTACATCTTTTCTCAATTTTGCCCAATCCCATCTACCGGAAAGCTCTTCATCTTTAATACCCCAAAGGTTATGTTGAAATTCACCTTTTTCAATAGGAGAACCTTTGTAAGATGAATAAGCACCTTCTTGCTTTGCCAACTCCATGGAGGCGGTTACCGCAGCAAAATAAAGTGTTTCAAATATTTCTTGATTCAGTTTCTTTGCCTCATCACTTGTAAAGGGCAAACGCAACATAATGAATGCATCTGCCAGTCCTTGAACGCCGAGTCCAATAGGTCTATGGCGCATGTTTGAATTCTCCGCCTCTTTTACTGGATAGTAGTTCCTGTCTATAACACGGTTCAGGTTCTTGGTTACACGTTTGGTCACTTTAAACAATTCCTTGTGATCAAATTCACCATTTTTTATGAACATGGGTAGGGCGATAGACGCCAGATTACAAACCGCCACCTCATCTGGAGAGGTATATTCCATTATTTCAGTACATAGGTTAGAAGATCTAATAGTTCCCAAGTTCTTCTGGTTACTCTTGCGGTTAGCTGCATCCTTATACAACATGTATGGCGTACCTGTCTCGATTTGGGATTCTAATATTTTTTCCCATAGCTCTCTTGCCCTTACCGTTTTTCTTCCTTTTCCTTCTGCTTCGTATTTGGTGTACAATTTTTCAAATTCCTCACTATGGCTTGTAAAAAGACCTGGACATTCGTTGGGGCACATTAAGGTCCACTCCTCATTGGCCTCCACTCTTCTCATGAACAAGTCCGAAATCCACATAGCATAGAACAAATCGCGTGCGCGCATTTCTTCTTTACCATGGTTCTTTTTCAAATCCAAGAACTCATAGATATCCGCATGCCAAGGCTCCATATAAATGGCAAAACTTCCTTTACGCTTACCGCCTCCCTGGTCTACATACCTAGCCGTATCGTTGAATACCTGCAACATCGGTACGATTCCGTTAGACGTTCCATTGGTTCCTGCAATATATGAGCCAGTGGCCCTCACATTGTGTATAGATAGCCCTATGCCGCCAGCTGATTGGGAAATCTTTGCCGTCTGTTTTAAAGTATCGTAAATACCGTCAATACTATCATCCTTCATTGCTAGTAAGAAGCAAGAAGACATCTGAGGCTTAGGGGTACCCGAATTAAACAAAGTTGGTGTCGCATGCGTAAAATATTTTTTGGACATTAACTCGTATGTTTCGATGGCAGAGTCCAAATCACTTAAATGAATCCCTATGGAAACACGCATTAACATATGCTGAGGGCGTTCTGCTATTTTCCCATTCAATTTTAAGAGATAGGAACGTTCCAATGTTTTAAAACCGAAATAATCGTAGCCAAAATCACGGTTATAAATAATGGTTGAGTCCAATTTTTCAGAGTTCTTGGAAATCACGTCGTAAACTTCATCAGATAAAAGGGGAGCCTTTTTACCAGTCCTAGGATTCACATATTCGTGAAGATCCTTCATAGTCTCCGAAAAGGATTTTTTTGTATTCTTATGTAGGTTTGAAACCGAAATACGTGCAGCTAATTTGGCGTAATCCGGGTGTGTCGTAGTCATTGTTGCAGCAATTTCCGCAGCAAGGTTGTCCAGTTCAGAGGTCGTAACCCCGTCATACAGTCCTTCAATCACTCGCATAGCGACTTTTAAAGGATCTACCAAGCCGTTAAGGCCATAGCATAATTTACGAACTCTTGCGGTAATCTTATCGAACATGATAAGTTCCTTTCTCCCGTCTCTTTTAACTACATACATTGGCAACTACTATTTTAATTGTGATTAATAAATTAATTCATTGTTAAAAAAATTAACATTTTTTATAAAGGTCACAAAAACCCCTGATCTATATGACCAGGGGTCCTAGTGTTCTTGTGTTTAGAAATCTGCGTCGAAACTTATCTTTTGCGCATCTTCGTCTTTTTCTTTATTCAAAACTCCGGCCTTCTGATATTCCGAAACTCTTTTTTCAAAGAAATTGGTCTTTCCCTGTAGCGAAATCATATCCATAAAATCGAAAGGGTTGGTAGCATTGTATACCCTATCACATTCCAACTCTACCAAAAGTCTATCCGTTACAAACTCCAAATACTGGGTCATCAATTTTGAATTCATCCCAATAAGGCTTGCAGGCAGGGATTCCGTTATAAATTCCCTTTCAATATTCAAGGCATCTGTCAAAATTTCGGTAATTCGTTCCTTTGGAACTTTGTTGATTAGGTGCTTGTTATGAAGATGTACGGCATAATCGCAGTGCATTCCTTCATCCCTTGAAATTAATTCGTTGGAAAAAGTAAGTCCTGGCATAAGCCCTCTTTTCTTCAACCAGAAGATGGAACAGAAAGCCCCTGAGAAGAAGATACCTTCTACTGCTGCAAAAGCAATCAATCGTTCCGCAAAACTTGGTGACTCTATCCAGTTTAGTGCCCAATCCGCTTTCTTTTTAATGGCAGGGAAATTCTCTATTGCTTTAAAAAGCATGTTTTTTTCCTTCTCGTCCTTTACATAAGTATCTATAAGTAAAGAATAAGTTTCGGAATGAATATTCTCCATCATAATTTGAAAACCATAAAAGAATTTTGCCTCTGCATACTGAACTTCGCTGACAAAATTTTCTGCTAAATTCTCGTTCACGATTCCGTCTGAAGCTGCAAAAAATGCTAAAATATGCTTAATGAAATACCGTTCGTCGTCATTCAACTTGTTGTTCCAATCCGTTAGGTCTTCATGCAAGTCAATTTCCTCTGCAGTCCAAAAACATGCTTCGCACTTTTTATACCATTCCCATAAATCGTCATGCTTGATAGGGAATATTACAAAGCGGTCGTCATTTTGTTCCAATATAGGCTCTAAGGCTACGGACATAATTCTTAATTTTTAAAAAAGTTAGTGATAAGAGGACAAATATTACCCTCTTGTAGGGACTAACAAAGATTCAAAATTAGAAGCGATCTGTAAAGGATGTTTAGCCTTTTCCGTTACAAAGTTTTTAACACAAAATGTTGAAATCTAGGTTGGCAAGTGATGTTCATTGCCTTCTGAGACATTAAAAGCTCCTGAGTATTTTTCCCCATAATGCAACACAAAAAAAATAAACCAAAAAGTATAATAAATACCTTTTGGTTTATTCGTGGAATATTCTTTTTTAATGTAGTTCACATCAAATGTACGGCTCTCCAATGTTTCTTAACTGCCCACCAAGTTCTAATTCAGGTAGTTCCCCCGAAACCTTTCATTAGACTTGCGACCCTAATTGGTCACTGTTTTGGCGCCAAAACAATGGACGGAAATATACCTTACGCATATGTCTTAAGCCGTACGTCTTTATTGATGTAAATCTTTTCTATAATAATTCAGCTTCAAATTTTCCCACTATTCTAATTGTGCTTCCATCTCCATTTGACAGGGTCATGTTCATTCTGCCGGCAATATTATTTTCTTCCATTTTTAAGATATGTATCGTGCCATCGGCCGCAAAAAATGGTCTCTCCCCCATTGAACTAATATTCGCAACACCAAAAACGCCGTCAAAGTGATTGATAAAACCATCTATTGGATTCACTTGATAATGTCCAACAGGAAGTCTGGCTATTTCATCTTCTTTAGAAATTATAAATTCCACATCGTTTGGAACTTGCCCTGAATTACTTTTTAATCTCAATTTTAGAGAATTAAAGTA
This sequence comes from Maribacter aestuarii, assembly GCF_027474845.2. Classification (NCBI taxonomy): domain Bacteria; kingdom Pseudomonadati; phylum Bacteroidota; class Flavobacteriia; order Flavobacteriales; family Flavobacteriaceae; genus Maribacter; species Maribacter aestuarii. The sequence goes on along the minus strand of NZ_CP107031.2, from coordinate 1,988,478 downwards.
TTGACCATCTTTAAAATTCTCGCTGGTATGCTCAAATGACATTTTGCCATCGAGTTCCTGAACGGAATCCTTAACAACCAGTTGTATCCAATTTTCTTCCACAAAATCTTTTTCAGCACCCTGATCACTATCTATACTTGAAATACATAGCAACGGCAAAAAACCCAAGAAGATAAGTTTGAACGATTTAATCATTAATTGATACATACTATTTACACTAGGTGATTATAATCTTATTCCATAAATAATTCTGGAGCGTCAGTTTTGGCCTCTACGATAGTTTGATTATTTATTGATTTGCTATCCGATATTCCAGCCAAAACAGCCAAAATCAAAACTAGAACCAGTAACCCGAACATTAACAAACACTTTTTCATTATATCCTTGTTGAATACTTAATAAATAGACCATAATTAAATTATATCCACTAAATTAGGGTTAGGAAGAGGGAGGATTAAGGCATAATGTATAATTTGTCCGTTTTACTGTATAATTGGACAAATGCTTCCAAACCCCTATATTCATTGAGATTATATTGTAATCCTTTTCTTTCATTTCATGTATTAATTTAATTCCTGTAACTCTTGTCGGTTTATTTACCGACTATACGTAATTAACATCCATTGATACAAAAGTTTTCCTCAAAAGATTCTTAAGTCTATTTTTTAATTAACTTTCTATTTTATTCCTGTGCATTATGTTAGAAGCGGTTATTGTTGATGATGAAATCAAAGCGCTCCAAAGCCTATCTTGGGAGCTGACGAATTTCAGCGACGAAATACATGTTTCGGCCTCGTTTACGAATCCATTAGAAGCCCTGGAATATCTTGAAAAGAATACCCCTGATTGTCTTTTTCTTGATATTGAAATGCCTACTATGGACGGTTTTCAGTTCATACAAAAACTGAAGAACAAGAATTTTCCTGTTGTTATCACTACGGCTTACAACCAATACGCTATAAAGGCCCTAAAAAATGAAGCTATTGACTATCTACTTAAGCCGATAGATACCGACGACCTTCAGGAAACAATCGTAAAAATCAAAAAATTCAATTCCAAGAACTTTACGGCAGAACGGCTGGAGAAAATTCTTTTGAACTTTAATTCCAAGTCCCTGAATAAAAAGATTACCTTAAATACCGATGGCAAATTACTTTTTCTTGAAAGCGATGAGATTCTATACGCGGAATCAGATGGAAACTATAGTACCATATTCCTAGCCGATGGACAAAAAATAGTATTGACTAAAAAATTAAAAGAAGTAAACGCGCTTCTACCGGAAGATTCCTTTTTTAGGATACATAATTCCTTTATCATCAACTTGAATAAAATAAAAGAGTTTTTAAAGACCGATGGTTACGTTGTTCTTAAATCCAATCATAAAATTCCTGTATCGCGTCAGAAAAAATCGGATTTTCTGGATTTGCTTTAATTAATCTATGCAATCCCATCACAGCAATACCCTAAAAAGCAATTACCTATTATTTGCTGTTATGCGAAAGAGTGCTTGTCTTGCTTTCCTTTTCTTGATTTCAGTACAGTGTTGGTCCCAAGAAATTCCTCAAACATTTAGTATAGCCGTAGATAGTTTGTTGAAAAATAGACCTAAAACCTACAAGGAATTGGACAAGGTTTTAAGACCAGTTAGAAAGGATACATTTTTGATGCGTCAATTTGTAATACTGTCAGCAGAAAACAATTATCTAGACGGGCAGGCCTATGCCTTAAATCAATTAGGTAGGGCTTATAGAGACGTTTCAGAATTTTCAAAAGCCCTAAAACTATTCCAAAAAGCATTAATAGTTTCTGAAGATGCCAACAATACTGAGTTTAGGGTATACAGTCTAAACATGATCAGTGTTGTTTTTAGGCGTAGTGATGCCATAAAATCTGCCTTGGACTATAGTCAAGAGGCACTAGAATTGGCCGAAACGGTTGAAAATCCCTCCGATGGTTTAAAAAGAAGTATAAACGTTTCCTTGAACAGTATTGGAAATATTTACCAAGTTTTGGAACAATATGATTTGGCTATTGACAAGTTTTCCCAGTCCATGGCTTTGGAAAGCGAACTGGGCAATAAGTTGGGCTTGGCCATAAACCATCAGAATATAGGGGAATGTTATGAAGCCCAAGGCAAATTGGATTTGGCTTTGAACAGCTTTGAGACGTCGCTAAAGTTCAACAAGGAAATCAATTCAAAAAGAGGAATAACCATTTGCAATTATAGCATTGCCCATGTTCTAGTACACCAGGGAAAAACAGATGAAGCTATCGCAATCCTCAAAAAAACGTTGGAAGAAGCAAAAATATTAGGTGATCAAAAAATCATTACATCTATCTACGTAAATCTGGGATTCGCCTATATCAAAAATGAGAACTATATTGACGCCGAATATAATTTAAACGAGAGCCTGTCATTGGCCAAACAGTATAACTTACCAGCGGAGATTGCAGAGTCTTATAAATTTCTGTCCGAGTTACAAATCAAAAAAGACAACTTTGAAAAGGGAATGAAATTCTATAAAGAGTTCAAGAAATATGAGGAGCAAATAACAAGTAATCTCAACTTACGTTATGTAAACGATATGATTGTGCGTTATGAATCCGAAAAAAGAACTAACCAAATTGAAACGCTTGCCAAGGAAAATGAAAGCGTCCGCCAAAAATTACGCAAGAACAGGACCATGTTGCTAATAAGTGGGATAGCCTTAGCTCTCTTAGCGGGAATTTTATATATTCTCTACAGACAATATCAATTAAACAGCGAAAAGAAATTGTTGACTTTAGAACAGACCATGTTAAGAAGTCAGATGAATCCGCATTTCCTGTTCAATTCCCTAAATTCTATAAAGCTGTATATCATTAACAACGAAAAGAAAAATGCGGTACATTATCTAAACAAGTTTTCAAAGTTGGTTAGGAAAATTTTAGAAGCTTCCTCACAGCGAGAAATATCTTTAGCCGAAGAGTTGGAAACAGTTGAACTTTATATGAACATAGAAAATATAAGATTCTCCAATGAAATAAATTTCAAGATCAATATTGCCGCTGAATTGGATGTACATAACATAAAAATACCTTCACTGATACTACAGCCTTTTTTGGAAAATGCCTTATGGCATGGACTTTCATTAAAAGAAGGAGAAAAGAACATTACGCTAGATGTAGAAAAAGGTCAGAACGGTTTTATAAATATCGCTATTACCGATGATGGTTTGGGCCGGGACGCGGCAGAAAAAATTAAAGAAAGCAAAGTCTTAAAAAGAAAATCAGTGGGCATTGATATTACCAAAGAACGACTTGCCAACTTTTCCAGAGATTACCAAAACTCATTTCATGTCGAAATTATAGATTTATTTGATGAGAAAAATAAAGCCAGTGGTACGAAAATAGTACTGCACATTCCTACTATTTAAGGTACTCATTGGCCACCTCTTCCAACTCGGCATACCAAGCCTCTCCAAATTTCCTTATCAATGCCTCTTTTACGAACTTATAGATCGGGACCTCTAGTTCATTCCCCAAGGCACAGGCGGGATCGCATATTTGCCATTTATGGTAATTCACCGCTGTCAATCCGGTATATTCACGAATCCTTACAGGATACAAATGGCAGGATACGGGCTTTTTCCACGTTATTTTCCCTTGATTATAAGCCTCTTCTATTCCACATTTAGCAATGCTCCTCTCGTCAAATATAACGTAGGCGCATGCGCTACCTCCTACTAAGGGCGTTTCCCATTCACCATCCTCGCCCTTCACAAATGCGCCTTGATCCTCTATAACGGCAATCCCCTCTGGACTAAGAAAAGGTTTTACTTTGGAATAAATATCAACTAATATTTCTGTCTCCTTATCTTCCAGAGGTGCTCCGGCATCCCCATCAATACAACATGCCCCTTTACAGGCGGTTAGATTACAAACAAAATCATGTTCTATAATTTCTTCAGAAACAATGGTCTTTCCTAATTGGAACATTCGTTTTTTTTGAGGAAAGATACATTTTTTAGGTCTTTATTCGCCGCAATTATTTTTAAATTAAGCTAAGAATGCCTTCTTATAATCTTAGCTTTGCAAAAAAATTTCAGTCATGGAATTTCATTTTAACTTTAGGGAAATTGCCACTGCAAGTATGGTTCTTTTTGCAGTGATCGATATATTAGGGAGTATTCCCATTATCATAGGGCTACGGAACAAAGTGGGGCATATTCAATCTGAAAAGGCTTCAGTAGTGGCTGCCTGTATTATGGTGGCGTTCCTCTTTTTAGGCGAAGAGATATTAAACCTTATTGGGATAGACGTAAACTCATTTGCCGTAGCGGGAGCCTTTATCATCTTTTTTTAGCTATAGAAATGATTTTGGGGATATCACTGTATAAGGATGATGAACCGGAAAGCGCTTCCATTGTACCCATAGCCTTTCCTCTAATAGCTGGCGCCGGGACTTTGACCTCTTTGCTTTCCTTAAGGGCAGAGTACTATGTGGAGAATATTATCGTAGCCATAATCGTGAATATTATTTTCGTGTACTTGGTATTAAAATCTTCCGTAAAGTTGGAGCGGATTCTAGGCAAAATTGGTGTTAGTGTTATAAGAAAGGTTTTTGGCGTAATACTTATGGCTATTGCGGTAAAATTGTTTACTTCGAACATTAATCAACTTTTTTAATAGTCCCAATGACTTTATCTTTGTAGAAAATCATGTTATGAGCAGAACACTCACAATTATTTTAATTCTTTCAGCGCTTGGGCTTATCGTCTATAACGTGACCTTGATAGACTTTGAGAACCTGTTAGAGGGCAATAGTATAATTGCGCTCATTGGAATTATGGCATCATTTTGCGCAATAGTTCTTTTATTAATTTTCAACGCCAGTAAGAAAGTTCAGAAAAAAATTGAGGATTAGTTAGCACTCTGAATAACCTGGGCTTTTCCCTGCTTAACAGTGGGATTGTCCAGTTGTAAAACTTTCTTTAGCATAGGATCTTCGCTGCTTTTTATTTTAGCATGGATATTGGCATCGAACAACTGCTCCGCTAGAGCCGCTTTTAGATAAAGCTTAATATTATCCTCATAGTCGTAAAAGCTCATCTTTAGATTTCTCTTTACGGAATAGTCCACGAATTTTTCGAAGAGAATATCATCAACCCTAAAATCATTTATAAATTCCTCCCTACTATATTGGGAATAGCGCGTTCTATCCTCGTCTAAATGCTCAAACACGAAAAATGAAAGAAACCCTAGGCTATCCATACTCTCTACGGCCTCTTCCTCGTTAGTACCAATCGGCACAAATACATCCGGAATGATACCGCCACCCCCATAGACGATTTTTCCTTTCGGGGTGGTGAACTTAAGAGAATCAGCAACTTTTATACTATCCACGGAAATCATTTCCCCACTATGGTACCGCTCCGTAAAGCGTTGGTAGTAATCCTTGTTCCCGTTCGCATACGTTTTCTGAATGCTCCTTCCGGACGGCGTATAATATCTAGAAACAGTAAGCCGCACCGCGGAACCATCCCCTAAAGCCATCTCCCGCTGTACCAATCCTTTCCCAAAAGAACGTCTTCCTATAATAGTACCGATATCGTTGTCTTGCAATGCCCCTGCAATTATTTCGCTCGCGGAGGCGGAACGTTCATTAATTAAAACGTAAATAGGCTTATCTTCAAAACTACCATCATCAGTGGCGTACGTTTTATCCACTTTGCCTTTTTTATTCTTTGTAAAGAGGATTAGTTTTCCTTCTTTGAGAAATTCATCGGCCATTTGTTCTGCAACCCCCAAATAACCACCCGGATTATCCCTTAAATCCAATACCAATTTTTTGGCCCCTTGTTTTTGCAAAATGCTAAGTGCGGACTTAAATTCCTTAAAGGTTGATTCAGCAAAGCGATTTACCTTTATGAAGCCAATATCATCGCTAAGCATGTAACGGGCCTCCACACTTTTTATGGGTACAATTCCACGTTTTAAGTTTACAGTTATTACTTTATCCTCGCTTTTTCTGTAGACCTTAAGTTTTACGGGGGAACCAGCTTTTCCCTTAAGCTTTTCCACGATAACATCACTTGGAATTCCCTTGCCGTATAAGGTGTCATTATCGGCCATAAGGATTCGATCACCCGGCTTTATACCTTTCAGATAACTTGGACCATTTTTTACGGTCCTGATAACGGCAATCGTATCGCGATAAGGATAAAAATTTATTCCGATTCCTACAAAATCGCCTTTCATGTTTTCAGAAACCCTTGTCATCTCTTTTTTGGAAATATAAACCGAATGCGGGTCTAGTTTCTCCAAGATACTGTTTACGGTAACGTCCACAATACTGTCCGTATTCACCTCATCCACATACTCATAGTCAATATAATCTATCAATCTGTTAAGTTTGTCCTTCTTAGAATTGGTCGTGAAAAGTCGCTCCGGGGTATCATTAAAATGTAACTTTCCACCCACAAAAATGCCCAAGGCTAAAGCTGCTGCAATGAAAGTCGGTATGAGAAAACTATATTTTTTCATTCTTCTTTTAAAATTTTTTATGCCCCTATCTTAGACATATGCATTAATTCAACTCCGGCCTTCTCCAAAAACTTCAATCCGGAGTCATCCTTGTAGGCTACTTGATAAACAACACGTTTTATGCCAGATTGATGTATGAGCTTACTACATTCTCTACACGGGGACAGGGTTATGTACAAAGTAGCTCCCTGACAGGATTGAGTAGAGGAGGCAACTTTTAAAATGGCGTTAGCTTCCGCATGTAGAACGTACCATTTAGTATACCCTTCTTCATCCTCACAGTAATTTTCGAACCCGGTTGGGGTACCGTTATAGCCGTCCGAAATAATCATGCGACCCTTAACAATAATGGCCCCCACTTGCTTGCGTTCGCAATACGAGAGTTTACCCCACTCTTGCGCCATGCGAAGATAGGCTTTATCGTATTTTTCTTGTTTGGATTTCTTCAAAATGCCGAAGGATAATTTACTAAGATACCGGCTTTAAAAACCACCTACAACCACATAAGGTTAATTTTAACAAAACGGGCTACCATGGAAACGTTTGATACAACATCGGTATTGTAATCAACAGGACAATTGCACTGGCGACCCAAATAAAAATAGCCTGCTTAATCTTGAATACGGACAGCGAAACGTAAGTCAAAATCAAAATGGATAAAACGATAATTACTTGCGACACTTCAATGCCCGTGGCAAAACCAATTAATGGTATTATCTTTTCCTCTTCCCCTGCCACTAACATCTTAAAATAATTGGAAAAACCGAAACCATGGATAAGTCCGAAAAAGGCAGTGGCTATACTATGCAGAGCAATCGTTTTTTTTGCCTGAAGCATGTTTTGGTATGCTATATTAAAAATTGCGGTTAAGGCAATCGTCACAGGAATTAAGAACTCGATCAAGGAAACATCCATTAAAACTATCTCATAGACCGAAAGCATCAAAGACAGGCAATGGGTAACGGTAAAAACAGTGGCTAAGATCAATACTTTTTTCCACTGATTAAAGGTAAAAGGTATCGCCAAGGCAGAAAGGAAAAGTATATGGTCATAGGCACCAAAATCCAGCACATGGTCCAATCCTAATTTTATATAAAACCAAAATTCTTGCATTCTATAGTTCTATTAAATACTTGCAATAATACCCGTAACATTATTAACCGATTCCACGTTCCTTCTGAATGGTCTCATAAGCCAATTGCACCTGTTTAAACTTCTCTTCGGCTCCATTTTTAATGGCCTCATTTTGCGTATTTACACGATCTGGGTGGTACTTTTTCGCCATTGTCCTATATGCTTTTTTTACTTCTTCATTGGAGGCAGACTTCTCTATTTCCAAAATTTTATAAGCATTATCGGCAGATTTTATGAACATGGCCATTATGCTCTCAAAATCACTGAGGGATACTCTTAAGTACCTGGCAATTTCCCTAATCTTGTTTATTTCTGGGTTAGTAACCCTGCCATCTGCTTGCGCTATCCCAAATAAAAAATGGAGTAATTGCAACCGAACTTCGTATCGGGTCCGTTGCGTAAGGAAATTACAGATATGCTGTGCAGAAATCTCCCTTTTCTTATTGATTTCATTGAACGTCCTAAAAATGGCATTCGCCTTTTCCTTACCGTAAGTGCTTACAAAATATTGCCTTACGTAATCCATTTCGGATTGGCTCACTTGCCCGTCCGCCTTAATTACGATAGAACAAAGCGACAATAAATTCAATTCAAAATCGGCCGGTGAGACAGATTGTCTAGTAAAATCACTGAAAACCGTTCTAGCACCCTGATTATTTGAACCAAATAATCCGTCTAAAACGCTTCCCGCAAAAAAACCCAATATAGCTCCTGAAAGTCCTCTCAAAAAAAAGCCAATTAAGGCCCCAACCCATTTTATCATACCCTCTTTTTCATATTTGCCAAAGATATTACAAAGAACCAAGAAATTAGAGGCTATGGCTAACACCTTTATCACTTACACTTTTAAATCTTGATTAGTTTTAGTCTTAGGTTTTGTCTCAAGCTGAGAAGTCAATATAGGCTACTATAAATTCATAGAACGTGACTTAATCAATTTGCTCCATAAATGTGCCCTCCTTAAAAGTTAAGGTCTCAAAAAAAAATACGACAAATTGGTTATCTTTGTTAATCGGATTTTAATTTAAAAAATAAACTATGTATCCTGCGGAATTAGTAAAACCTATGAGAGATGACTTGGCTTCTGCCGGGTTTGAAGAATTATATACGGCCGAGGCGGTAGAGAAAGCTATAAAAAAAGATGGTACTACCTTAGTGGTGGTTAATTCTGTCTGTGGCTGTGCTGCGGCCAATGCACGACCGGCGGCTAAAATGAGTTTACAAAACGAGAAAACTCCAGACCATACCGTCACAGTCTTTGCCGGCGTTGACACAGATGCCGTGAACGCTGCTAGAAACCTTATGGTTCCATTTCCTCCATCATCGCCATCAATGGCTTTGTTTAAAGATGGCGAACTAGTTCACATGATAGAACGTCACCACATTGAAGGGCGTCCTGCGGAATTGATTGCAGAGAACTTGGTGCAGGCCTATAACGAGTTTTGTTAAGCCATTCTTAACCTTAAGCAAATCAAAAATAATTGATATTAGACCACTCTAAAGGAGTGGTTTTTTATTTTTGTACTATGCAGAAAATGCTCTCCTATATCGTTACGCCTATTTTCTTTGTAGCTTTTGGAGCCTGCCTTCTTTTCTTTCATCCAATACAATGGCTAGGTTTACGGCTATTTGGTTATGCTGGACTTAAAAAAACCGTTAGTGTTCTTAATTGGTGTCTCATGCGATGCACCAATATTCTGGGCACAACTTATAGATTTACCAATCCCTATACCATTCCAACTAATCGACCCTTGATCATCGTTACCAATCATCAAAGTATGTACGATATTCCACCCATAATTTGGCATATGAGAAAACACCATCCCAAATTCGTAAGTAAGAAAGAATTGGGAAGGGGAATACCCAGTGTTTCCCATAATCTTCGCCACGGCGGATCTGTTTTAATCGATAGGAAAGATGGTAAGAGTGCCCTAATGGAAATAGGGAAATTAGGTACATATATCGAAAAGCATAACAGGAGCGCGGTAATATTTCCGGAAGGAACCCGCAGCCGTGACGGATATCCCAAACCTTTTAAACCCATGGGGCTTAAAATGTTATTGAAAAAAGCACCCACCGCCCTTATTGTACCCATTAGCATCAACAACTCCTGGAAATTGGTACGTTACGGGAAATTTCCCATGGGATTGGGCGCCAAAGTATCTTTTGACGTACACGAACCTATAGAAAACAAAGGGGATGCAGATGCACTTATCCATAGAACCGAAAAAGCTGTAAACTCAGGAATAAATTCTTTTAAATGACCGATGCCGAACTTGTAGAAGAGACCATAACCTTCGTAAAAGAAACACTGCAACATGCCGAAGGCGGGCATGATTGGTTTCACATTCAACGTGTTTTTAACAACACCATGCTAATAGCCAGGGAAGAGAAGGTAGATATACTCGTGGTTAGTTTAGGGGCACTTTTACATGATATCGCCGATGCCAAATTCCATGACGGAGATGAATCCATAGGTCCAGAAATGGCCACTAATTTTTTGAGTTCATTAAAGGTACCCAAGAAATTAATAAAGCATGTAGTGAATATTATCAACAACATTTCCTATAAATCTGGTCTGGACGATGGGAAGAGAAAAAAGAAACGGTTCAATTCCAAAGAACTTCAGGTAGTCCAAGATGCGGATCGTTTGGACGCAATGGGCGCAATTGGTATTGCAAGGGCTTTCAACTATGGGGGTTTCAAGAACAGGACGCTTTATGACCCCAATATTCCTCCCAATCTTAAGATGACCAAGGAAGCTTATAAGAAATCAACCTCCCCGACTATAAATCATTTTTACGAAAAGTTGCTACTGTTGAAGGACAAAATGAATACTAAAACCGGGAAGAAATTAGCACAGGAACGCCATGAATATATGCTAAAATACTTGGAACAATTTTATAAAGAATGGAATCCGTTGAGTGTTCCCGTTAAGGTCTAAAGCAAAATGCCGTTAATGAATTCATTAACGGCATTTTGCTTTCCCTCAATAGTTCTATGTTTATTTCTTTTCTGCTAATCCTCTGGTCAACCAACCCCTCCTATTGGCAGTTGCAATGGCGTAGGGGGTTATCCAGAATAGACCAAATGTGTATAGAATACTATAGGAATACGCCCAGAAAGACTCCTGAAAATTATAGCGTTTCGCATAAAAGATTACAGGAAACGTTGACAAAACCAAAATACTCAGTAAGGTTGAACTTAAGAATAGTAAAGGATGCGTAAGAACAAAGAAAAACATGAATATCATGAATGGATAACTCATGACAATTTTGGTTGCTTGACTAAAGAACAATAATCTAACTCCGGCCTTATTGCCTTCCCTGAAATTCTTAAAGACATATTTTGACATTTGAATATTCTCACGCACATTACTTCTACCCCATCTTATAAACATTTTGTAAAGCCCTTTATACTTTTCTGGCACATTGGTATACGCGTAGGCATTTCTTTGGAACAAAACGTGGTACCCTTGTTTTAAAATCATATTTGTCATGGCGCGATCTTCACCAATGTCAGAAGGTTGTCCCATAAAAGTTTGATTGATCCATTCCGGAAGACATGCGAAAACAGCACTAGCGCGGTAGGCAGCCAATGCCCCTGGTGTACAAAGTACCGTATTCAGACTACTTTCTGCAGAACGCACAAATTCAAAACTCAATACGAAACTTACGTCCAACATTTTGGGCAGTAACGCTTGCTCATTGTTAAGCACACGAATGTTACCGGCAACCGCACCACATTTCTCATTGGCGATGAACGGACTTACCAAATTACGTAACGTATCTTTTTTTACGATCGAATCACTATCGACCGTTACAAAAATCTCACCTGTACCCTCATTAAATCCACGGTACAACGCATGACGTTTTCCTTTATTATTAGGCTGTTGATAGATTGAAACACGATCCCCTAATTGTTTTTTAGCATCCTTCATCCAATGCCATGTATCATCTTTACTACCATCATCAATAGAAAGAAGTTGTAGTTTTTCTTTAGGAAAATCACTCTCCGCCAAGCTCATCAACGTGGCCCAAACCTGTTTCCCTTCATTATACGCGGGAACGATAACCGTTACTGTCGGTAAATCGTCATCGCTTACAGAATTAATGGCCTTGTAACGGAAATACCTGTAAAGAGTATACAAGAAGAACCCTGCCTTAAAAACGAACAAACCTGTCGCTATAATCATAAAGGTTAACCCAAAAGTACTGCTAATACGATCCGCTCGGAACTGTTCAAAGTCCGTTTGCAATACGTAAACGACGTAAATAGAGGCAAGCATTAGTACAAAAGTACTTCCCATAACAAACACCCCCCAGGCATTGGCGGTAGCTAAGAACGTCTTTATCGTCTTAAAAAAATGGAACCTTTTAAGATTTTTATCTTCCTGGTTGTTTTCGTTCGAAAAATTGGATGGTGTTGTGGTAGTATTTTCAACCTTCATATAAGTAATCTTATTTTTGATTTGTTCTGGTAGACTTACGTGTTATAGCCTAGTTTGGATTGCGTATTGTGATATTTTTAGGCTATTAAGTCATCTTTAACACTTCCTTTTGATTAATGGTAATTAAGGAAAGGTCAAAATTACTATTTAACAATTACTCACCAGTCTTTAAATTGATGGAAATTAAAATATCAAGCTTGTTAAGGACTTCACGTATTGCACACTTTTTGTATCTTCCTTGCTAAGACCAAAATTTAATACCCATGCAGAGAAGAAAATTTATTAAGAATGCCACGGCAGCCTCCACTGCTTTCACCATTGTCCCCAGTTTTGTATTAGGAAAGACGCATACGCCCCCCAGTGATACCCTTTACATGGGAGCTTTTGGAGTTGGTGGACGAGGGGCAGGGGTTATCCAGGGATTGAATGCCACGCAAAAAGTGAAATTCGTAGCCTTATGCGATGTTGATGATAGGCGTGCCGCGGAGACCTATGCGGCATATCCCGATGCAAAGCAATTTAAAGATTACCGAAAAGTATATGATAAACATTTAAAGGATATTGATGCGATTATGGTCGCAACACCAGATCATATGCACGCCTCAATTGCCCTACCATTTATGCGCGCCAAAAAGCACGCTTATGTAGAAAAACCTTTGACACACAATATCAATGAAGCCAGATTAATGACCAATGTGGCCAAAGAAAACGGCATCGTCACCCAAATGGGGAATCAGGGCGCCTCCAGTGATGGCAGTCGCGAGGCAAAGGAATGGATACAGTCCGGAGTAATAGGTAAGGTCTACAAAGTTGATTGTTGGACCAACAGACCCGTATGGCCACAGGGTGTTCCCGTTCCAACCGGTAAGGACCCTATTCCAAAAGGATTGGATTGGGACCTATGGCTGGGTAAAGCTGAGATGCGCGATTATAACGATGCCTATCTCCCTTTTAAATGGCGTGGCTTCTGGGATTTTGGAACCGGCGCTTTGGGCGATATGGGTTGCCATATTATGGAAACACCATTTGGAGTTTTAGATTTAGGCTATCCTACGGAAGCCGAAGCTAGCTGTTCTACCAATTGGATAGGTGATTTTGTAGAGGCAGATTATAGTGAATCGTGCCCCGCCTCCTCAATCGTAAGACTAAAATTCAATACCGAAGAACATGGTGATATTGCCCTGAACTGGTACGATGGTGGATTACTCCCTGATTTACCGGATGAACTAAAAGATGGCGAAACCATTGGTGATGGCGGTGGAGGAAGTATTTTCTATGGTAACCGAGGTATTTTGGTCTGTGACGCTTATTCCAGAAACGCTAGATTGTTGCCTTCCAGCACCATGAAACTTTTGACACCTCCTAGCCCCTACCTAAAAAGGATTGAAGGTGACACTGGTGGACACCAACGAAATTTCGTAGAAGGGTGTTTGAACGGCACGGAAACCTCCTCCGACTTTAAGCGCTCCGGCCCTCTTACCGAAGCTGTACTCATGGGGAACTTGGCCATAAAAGCCTATCAGTACAAAAAACTGAAAGAAGGCAAGAAACTTGGTGATTGGGATCCGTTCGAGTATCCTGGAAGACGCAAAATCCTTTGGGACGGCGCCAATATGAAAGTGACCAATTGGGATTTGGCCAATGATTGGGTAAAAGGAAATTATCGTAAAGGCTGGGAATTAAGCTAGGTGTTTTAGCTAAAATTAATAATGAAAAAAATTATTGGAATTGGAATTTTATCCTTCTCGATTATTTCTTGTGGATATCTATTTCAACTTGAGAATGACAAAATTCTGACTGAAAAAATTGAAGCGGAATTATACTCAAAAAATAAAATAATTGATTTTGCGAAAGTTGCCGATTTTGAATGGGATGCTCTATTTATCCTTGGACCTTATTCGCAAGTGGAAGAGATTGAAGAAGAATTAAATTTAAATCTTATAAACATAAGGCAAAACGGAATTGAATATTCTGATTTTTACGATTTAGTAGTTTTTTTGAAAGACAGAAAGGCTATAAGAATTATTGAGCTTAAAAGAGCAATGGATCCTGTAAGGACAATAATCGACAAAGAAAAAAGTAGCTTTATAAAAGGGAATGATGGTATAGTAAGATTGGCGGAATAAAAAACGTTTATTAACTATGTATATTAATAATTGCTCAGTTACGAGCTAAACTGCTTCTTGGTTGTCTTATGTTCGCTCCGCCAGGAACACCTGAGGTGAAGTTTACAGCAAATGCTGTCTTTTTCAAAAGCTATAAATTCAAAATTCTATTATTCATTAGAAAGAGAGAATAAAGCGAACTGAATTCAATAGAAAATCATAAATTCAATTTTCTTAAAACCAACATTGATGAAATTTCAAACTTCTATTTTCTGGAGCCTAACGGTTTGCATACTCCTAATTGCCTCTTGCTCAGGCCCTGAAAGACAAACTGCCACTTTACTTATTCATGGTGGACCCATCTATACTGTAGACTCTACGCAGGCCATGGTAGAGGCTGTGGCAACAAAAGGAGATACTATTCTTTTTGTGGGAACATTAGCAGAAGCGGAGCAGTTTAAGACAGAACAGACCCAAGTCATCGATTTAAAAGGTAAAACCATGACTCCTGGTTTAATTGAAGGTCATGGCCATTTTATGGGATTGGGCTATAACGAACTGAACCTGGATTTAATGAACACGACCAGCTATCAGGAAATAGTGGACGCCGTAGCCGAAGAAGTAAAAAAAGTGGAACCTGGTGAATGGATAACCGGTAGAGGCTGGCACCAAAGCAAGTGGGACGAAATGCCCTCCGATACCGTACATGGATTCCAAACGCACTATAAACTTAGCGAAGTATCCCCCAATAATCCCGTATACCTACGCCACGCAAGTGGTCATGCAGGTTTTGCCAATGCCAAAGCCATGGAGATTGCCGGTCTAGAAATCCTTTCCAAGGACGGCATAGACAAGTTTGAAGTAGAAGGTGGAGAAGTTATGCGCGATGAATTGGGAAGACCCACGGGTATTTTCAATGAACGTGCCATGACACTCATTACTCAACATATCCCCGAGTCTACACCGGAAAAAAATGTTAAAGCTTTTGAACTGGCGGTAGCCGCCTGCCATAAGAATGGGATTACAGGTTTTCATGACGCGGGTATAGGAAAAGAGACGATTCAACTTTACAATGGAATGAAAGGTGCGGACAAAATGAAAGTCCGTATGTATGGCATGCTCACAGGATGGGATAAGGATTTGCTCAGCGATTGGTATGAAAAAGGTCCGATGGTAGACCCCGATAACCTGTTTACCATCCGTTCCGTTAAACTCAATTGCGACGGTGCCCTCGGTTCACGAGGTGCCTGGCTTCTGGAAGATTATACGGATAGACCTGGACATTTTGGACACGAAACCTTACCCATGGAATTCGTGAAAGAAACGGCATTGAACGGATTAAGGAACGGATTCCAAGTTTGTTCCCATGCCATAGGCGACCGTGCCAACCAAGAAATATTGAACCGTTATGAAGCCGCGTTTACCGAACTGCCAGAATTAAAATACGACCATAGATTTCGGATAGAACATGCGCAACATTTACATCCAGATGATATTCCCCGTTTTGCCGAGTTAGGTGTTATTCCTGCAATGCAAGCGGTACATATGTCTTCGGACAGGCCTTGGGCCATTGACCGTCTGGGTGAAAAGCGGATTAAGGAAGGTGCCTATATGTGGCAAGCCCTTTTAAAAAGCGGTATCCCAATCGTAAACGGAACCGATGTGCCCGTGGAACCCTTAAACCCTATTGCAAGTTTTTACGCCAGTGTAAGTCGTAAAACTTTAAAAGGAACACCGGAGAATGGTTATGAACCTGAGCAAAAAATGACTCGGGAACAAGCGTTACGTTCTTATACTTTGGATGCCGCCTACGGTGCTTTTGAGGAAGACATTAAAGGATCTATTACCGTTGGTAAAATGGCAGACTTTACGATTTACAATCAAGATTTGATGCAAGTCCCCGAAGAGGAACTCCTTAAAACTGAGATAGAAATGACCATCTTTGATGGGGAAGTTGTTTATGATAAGGGGGATTGAAAAAGTTTAAAATAATTTCAACTGGCCGTCCTTAAAAGCTTCGTGAAGATCAGTCCTTAGCTTGGGTAAATTCTTTTTTTGAAATAGGTCCGTTTGGCCAATTCCATTAAATCATGGATTTGGGTGGCAATTTTACCTTCGCCCCGACTTCGAATTCCAAAGCGACTGTCATTTAGTGTTCCACCATGGCATTCTTGTATCTGATGTAAAACTTTATCCGCTTTGTTGGGCATGGTCTTTTTTATCCAATCTGTAAAAATTCCTCCTATGGCACCGTTCAACCTTACCACTGTAAAGGCAAAAGAACTTGCGCCGTTTTCCGATACCGCTTTGGCGAGATTCATTATTTCGTGACTGTTAATTCCAGGGATAATAGGAGCTAGCATGGCATTTACGGGAATATTGTTTTCTGATAAAATACGTATCGTTTCCAATCGCTTTTTAATCGTAGCAGTTCTGGGTTCCAAGATTCTCCTTGTATCCTCGGATAGGGAAGTAATGGAAACGTTGACCCCAATCAATTGATGCTCGTTAAGTTTTTTCAGGATATCTAAATCCCTTAATATCAATGCATTTTTTGTAATTATCCCCACGGGATGCCGGTATTTTAAGAACACTTTTAAACATGCTCTGGTAATTTTAAATTTCTTTTCTGCCGGCTGGTAGCAATCCGTATTACCTGACATGACAATGGTATTGGCTTTCCAAGTTTTGCTCTTTATTTTAGATTCAAGGAGCTTTGGAGCGTCCTTTTTTACCAAAATTCTTCGTTCAAATTCCAGTCCGGGACTATACCCCCAAAATTCATGTGTATTTCTGGCGTAACAATAAATGCATCCATGTTCACATCCCTGATATGGATTCATGGAATATCGCATCCCAACGTCAGGGCTCGTGACCTTATTTACAATAGTTTTGGGGAAAATAGGAATGTATTGGGTTCGATTATTAGCGGCATCCTCACCTTCAATACGGCAAAATTCCAAAAAATCATCCCGTGTTTCATGTACGTGCTGGAAAAATTTATTTGGGGTATTTAATTGAGCTCCTCTCCCTTTTAAGGATAAGTTTTCGAACATAAAATGGATTTATTCCAAAAATATGGAATAAATCCTAATTCTATAATTATTTAACACCTACATGAACAAGCTGTTTCTTTGTTCCGCGTTTGGCATAAAATAGTAATTTATCCGTAGTGGCATCAACAAGTGGCATAGAGACCATTAAGGGTAACCTTGCTTCGGTATCATCTATTACCTTATCGTAATTCATATGCCCGTTTTCATCCAATTTGATTAAGAATATATTTTTATTTCTGCCCAATCCCTGTTTGAACATTATTCGATCTGCACCTAATTGTTGTGGATTCTCCGATGCCGTACTAATAAAGAAATATGTATTACCACCTTTTGTATAGGCACTATAGGAAGTGTAAGCCCCGTCTCCTTGTGTTACCTCGGTCTTGTTAATATTACGTGCCCAGATCATATCGCCTTCAGGACTGAGCTTTACACTAACAATATCGTTGTAATGGTATCGCGTTACGAGTAAACGCCCGCCACTGGAATTGGCTTGAGTGCTTGTGCTGGTAAAGTATTCCTCTGCGTTGAATAGGATGTATCCGTCATTGGTAATGTCCATACTTTTAAACACAAGGTCTTTAATAGTCTTATCGTCCTCCCGTCCAAATTTATCCATCATAAACTGGCTGGAAAACGGATTGAACTTCTGGGATTCTATATTAAGTGAATTGGGATTCAATTTAAAATAGGCTATGCCATTGTACCGATTATCTTTCCGATCCGCATAAAACCCTATACATAACAGCTTATCATTTTTGAATATGGGTTTAAGTGCCTCAGGAAATTTTCCTGGGGTGTAGAATGATTGTGTACTTCTACCTTGCTGAGAAATACGGACCAATTCGTATTGAAACTTTCTTTCGGTAGCATTAAATCGTTTCTTTTTAAAGTAAGCCTTACCAACCAAATAAACATTCCTTAAATCCTCAGAAAAAACAATATTTTCAAAGGCGTAATTTTTTTCCTCTACCTCATCAGAAAAATCATGCTCCATTAATTTTCGCAGACTGGCATCAAATACATGAATTATATGTTGATTTTCTTTTCGTTTTTTAAAATGGGTAGTTATCGCAAAAGCAGACCTGTTGTCATTGAACAAAACTGAAGTCGTGAATCCAGAAGTAAAATTCCTATTGTAATAGTTACGGTCCAACGGTTGCGAAACAGGTTCGGATGGAATGGATAAAAGAACCTCTTGCGTAAAATTAAATTCCGAAAAGGGACTACGGTGTACGATATATTCGTAAGAAGCCTTATTGTAATCGTACTCTAAAAATAGTAAGTACACTTGACCATTTTTCACGTAGGCCTCAACAAAGTTAGAATTCTTTAACTTGTAATTGTACTCGGAAAGCAGTTCAAGATCCTTGTTATAATGCTCCACCAAATATCCTTTAGGTCTTAAAACAATGCCGGAATAATAGGAACGAACTACGACGGTACCTCCGTTGCCATCATCCGCTATGGACAGTAAATTGGAGTATTTGTGTCTATCATTATACTTTTCCCCTATGGTATACGCTATTTCTTCTTGTTGGGCAAATATGCCCAAAGTAGCCATAAAAAGAATTAAGAAAGCTACACTTTTGCTAAACATATTAAGTCCGGTTAGGTGTTACGAACCGGGAAAATCTGCTTTTCGTTTTTCAAGAAATGCAGTCGTACCTTCGGCAAAGTCGTCCGTACCAAAACAAGCGCCAAACGAATCTATTTCCTGCTCGTAACCGTTTACAGTATTCTTAAAACCCGCATTTATGGCTTTTATTGCATGGGAAATGGCTACAGTTGAGTTATTGCAAATTTTGCTTGCCATTTTTTTACAAAATGGAAGAAGTTCTTCTTGGGCGACTACATGGTTCACTAACCCATAGGTGTATGCCTGTTCGGTTGAAATCATACCGGCCGTCATGATCAATTCCATAGCCCTGCCCTTGCCTATCAATTGTGGTAAGCGCTGCGTGCCGCCATAACCAGGGATTACCCCCAATGAGACCTCTGGCAGCCCCATTTTAGCATTGTCACTGGCAACCCTGAAATGACATGCCATTGCCAGTTCCAGACCACCACCCAAAGCGAAGCCATTAACTGCTGCAATGACCGGTTTTGAGAAGTTCTCTATAAAATCGAAAAGTAATTTTTGTCCTTTGGATGCAAGTTTTTTGCCTTTATTAACCGAAAAATCGGCAAATTCTAAAATATCCGCTCCAGCCACAAAAGCTTTTTCACCACTACCGGTGAGTATAATCACTTTTACCTCCTTGTTTTTTTCTAGACTTGAGAAGGCGTTGTGCAATTCCTTAATGGTTTCTGTATTAAGGGCATTTAATTTATTGGGGCGATTAATGGTTATTAAACCTATTGCAGATTCATTCTTGACTAGAATATTATGATAACCCATAGTTTTATTTTAGTGATTAATTTTATTCGAAATTCGCTATCACACAACCTTTTTAAAGAATCTTTATCGATTATTTTAGTTGAAATAAAGCCTACTTAATATTTTTATACACAAATATAGAATTGTTATGTCAAATGTGCGTGTTATATACTTTTTGCTGGCGATATTAGTACTTAGTGCCTGTAAAAAAGATGACGATTTTTACAATTTATCAAATGTAGAAATCGCTAAAACCTATAGTTCAGAAGTCGTTGTGGATTGGTACGAGCTTATAAAAACTCTGACTAAGGAGACTCCTGGTTTTACGCCTCCAGTAGCAGCAAGAGCCTTTGGATATATAGGAATAGCTTTATATGAAGGCGTGTCGATTGGGCTTCCCAATAAAACATCGCTCTCAGGTAAATTAAACGGTTTACAATACACAATTCAAACCGAAGATTTAGAAATGTATCATTGGCCAGCAGTTGCCAATGCCATATTGAATCAGACTACACTATATTTTTATAGTAATACTTCGGATGAGAGGATGGAGGCTATTATGGATTTAAATAACGAGTATACTTCTAAATATCAATTAGAACTAGTACCTGAAGTTTTTGAAGCATCCCAAGTTTTAGCTAAGGAAGTAGCGGATAATATCATAGAATGGTCCGAGACGGATGGCGGTATGAATGGTCAATTTAATAATTTCCCAACCGATTATATATTGCCTTTAACAGCATCTTGGAAACCTACAGCACCCGATTTCAGCGGCCCCTTGCAGCCTTATTGGGGAACAAATAGACCTTTTTTATTAGCTAATGTTGATGCCGTACAACCAGTTGCACCCCCTATTGCCTCTACAGATGAAAATTCACTCTGTTATGAGCGGGCTACGGAAGTATATAATGTCGTTAATAATATAACTTCTGAACAAATTAAGATAGCTGAATTTTGGTCGGATGACCCTGTTACTACCGCAACCCCTCCTGGACACTCTATTGCCATTGCAAATCAGTTAATCGTTGAGAATAATTCCAATCTCGGAGAAGCAACAGAAATTTTTGCAAAGCTTGGCATTGCAATTTCAGATGCTTTCATTTCCTGTTGGAAGACTAAGTATGAGACTCTTTACGTACGACCAATTACCTATATCAATGAAAATATAGACCCAAATTGGGAGCCAATTTTATCTACCCCTCCTTTTCCAGAGTATACCTCTGGACATTCAGTGCAGTCCGGTGCACTAGCAGAGGTGATGATTTCATTTTTTGGAGAAAATTATGCTTTTGTTGACCGTACCCATGAGGGAAGGACAGATATCGACGGCACGCCGCGTGCCTATGACAGTTTTATAGATATGGCGGAAGAAGCGGCAGTATCAAGACTTTATGGTGGCATTCATTATCAAGAAGCCATTTATCTTGGATTGGAACAAGGGTACGCTATCGGCAGGAATGTTAGTAATTTAGATTTAGACAATTAATTCCGTGTTCTAGGATATGAAGTGAAGCGATAGTCTATAGAGCGCGGGGAAATCTTACACAAAAAACCGTTCCTTTACCAGGCTTTGAGGTAAAATTGATACTTCCTTTATAGGTTTCTACTATATTCTTCACCATACCAAGTCCAAGACCCATACCACTGGTTTTGGTAGTGAATTTAGGTTCAAAAATTTTATCCGAATGCTCATCTAAAATACCCACACCGTTGTCCGCCACGGATATTTTCACCATATCTTTTTCCGATGCTACAGAAACCAATATTCTAGGTGAACTGACCTCAGGTACCGCTTGAATAGCATTTTTTACCAAATTGGTTACGACCCTTATCAATTGCGTACGATCTAATTTAGCTATGATTTCCTCCTCCTCGGCTATGAAATGGATGTAATCCTCGTTAAAGATATCTAGTGCCAATTTCACGATTTTAACCACGTTAAGCGTCTCGTTCTGCTGCGCTGGCATTTCAGCAAAATTAGAGAATGCCGAGGCTATACTGCTCATGGTATCAATTTGCTGTATCAGTGTTTTGGAATACTCGGCCACCTTTTCCTTAATTTTAGGGTCCTTTGGGTCAAACTTCCGTTCAAAGCTTTGAACGCTTAAACGCATGGGGGTTAACGGATTTTTTATCTCATGTGCTACTTGTTTGGCCATCTCCCGCCAAGCTTGCTCCCGTTCGCTCCTTGCCAACTTAACGGCACTCTGTCCCAATTCATCAATCATAGCGTTATAAGAGGAGATCAATTTTTCAATTTCCTCACCAGGACTATCAATAAATATCTTTTCATTCCGTCGCGTTAAATCAGTTCGTTCCATCATATCGGAAATGGTCTCTAAAGACCTTGTAATGTATTTAGAAATGAAAAAGGCAAATGCAATTGCAATCAATAACATCAAAAAGTAAACTCCCCCCAAACGCCATAAGAACTCCCTTAGCTCCTTATCATTAAAAGAATTATCCTCAAAATACGGAAGGTTTAAAATACCTATCGGTTTAAATTTGTTATCTGAAATGTAGGTATAGGATGCTTGATACTTA
Organism: Maribacter aestuarii; assembly: GCF_027474845.2. Lineage (NCBI taxonomy): Bacteria > Pseudomonadati > Bacteroidota > Flavobacteriia > Flavobacteriales > Flavobacteriaceae > Maribacter > Maribacter aestuarii. Next base: position 1,966,284 of record NZ_CP107031.2, on the reverse strand, counting down.
TCCCCTGCTGCAGCCCGCTCCTCCACATAGCGCTTATCGACGCTCGCCTCCAATTTGTTGAGTATTTCAGCGTCCAAGCACATGGAAATAGAATCATTTTCAAACTTAGGTCTAGAACTTTTGATGAGTTGACCGTCCAAACTGTATAAGTTGAAGTTCATATTTTGAACTACGGCAATCTCGTAAATTTCATTTTTGAAAATTAATCCCAAATTTTCAGGAGTAACGGGATAAGTCGTTTTTTGGATTGCAAGATCAATGCTTTGTCGAATCTGCTCTTCCTTACGCTCCATCCTGTCCTGATGATAATCCTTGTTTATTTCCTGAAATTGAAAAATAGTAGTGACCAAAATCAAGACGGACGCCAGTACTACCAAAAAAATCATGGCTAGGAAAATACGTGACCTTAAGGATAATTTTTTAAGCAAGGAATTGGTGTTTCGTTCAAAGTTAACAAATATCGCACCAAATATTTTTAACTCCACAGACAAGCATTAAACATAAGCTCAAAAACAAAATAACCTCTACGGTCTGAATTTTGAATTGCGCTAGGCCTCTGGATTTTTTTGACGTATACGCTTGTAAAGTTTTATGCCCAGCATTAATAAGACACCCAAAACAAGAATACCGATAACCCCATAAATCCAATTGAAGGCACTTTTTAAAACGACCAAGAAAATGACTGCGAACAAGATGAGGGTTGCACCCTCGTTCCAGATACGCATATAATTGGAAGAATACCTAATATCATCTTTCTGAAATTTCTTAAAAATTAGATGATTCCTGAGATGATAGGCAATCAGTAATACTACAAATCCCAGTTTTACATGCATCCATGGTTGTTGCAGCCAATACGGAGCTAGAATCAGTAGCCAAATCGCAAACAAAGTAGCCAATATTGCCGAGGGCCATGTAATGATATACCAGAGCCGCTTGGTCATCAATTTGAGTTGCTTGCTTAAAATTTCCTTTTCCGGAGAGGATTTTTGGTTAGCCTCAATGTGATAAATGAACAACCGTGGAATATAAAAAAGCCCAGCAAACCATGTAATTACAAAGATGAGATGCAGTGCTTTAATATAATTGTACAACAGAATTCTAGTTTAGATTTTCAAGTTCAAAGTTAGCTAAAACTTTAAAGCCGTAAAGCTCCAATACCGGCTTCCCATAGTTTCTTGTTGAAGGAAGGAATATCAGTGTTCATTAAATTATCTGACCTGGATTTTAATCCGTTCCATTGTTGGTCCAGCTCTTGCTTTCGTTCCACATTAGATTTGTTTACCCTAGGTATACTTCCCGACGTTTGATTGATTAAAAACAAATACTCCGCCGTAAACTTATTTGGGAAATTTTCCACATCATCATAGGCTTGTGATTTACGTTGGATCATGTCTTCATCCCAGGCGATCAACTTATCCAAAAGCTTTTGACCTTCTTTTTTTAGTTCGTTATCATCGATTTCTTTCAGCACTTCTTTTAAATCCTCCTGAACACCATAAAGCTTGTTCACCCTATTATGCATCATGGTCACTTTTTGCTCCATCTCCGACATGAGTGTATCATATTCCTTATACTGCTCTGAGCTAATCCCAAAGGTAGGTACTGCCTCTATCTCTCCCTTGGTCACGACCATTTCTCCTCCAACTTTTAATTGAATGTCATAAGTTCCAGGGATAGCCTTATGCCCTCCAAAGCCGGCTTCAATGTAAGTTCCTGGAATACCCGGCATTGTTGAATGACCCATGTCCCAAACAAAACGGTTAAGACCTATTTCTTTAGAAAGTAAGGGCTCTGGTGATGGCCCACCACCGTTATGTGGTTTGTAATCGGGGTCCTTTTCTGAGCTAAATGTTCGGATTAACTTTCCTTGGCCATCGCGAATTTCCATAGATAATACTGTAGAGTCCTTAAGCTTTGGAAGTTCATAGTAAATTACTAATCCATTTGCCGGGTTAACACCATCAAAGGGGTCGGTTCCTTTAAATTTATGTGAATTTCTGTTTAAAGGGCTTCCCCATGAACCGGCATAGGCAGGCTTGGGTTTCAGTATTTTCAATCCTTTTTGAGAAGGTTGATATTGTGACAATGCAGTCAAATCATCAAGAATCCAAAAGGAGCGCCCAGAGGTAGCCACTATTAAATCTCCACGGTGCACTTTTAAATCCAAAACTGGAGTTATGGGAAGATTCAGCTGAAAAGGCTCCCAGTTTGCGCCGCCGTTGAATGAGATATACATTCCCTTCTCCGTACCTGCGTACAAAAGATTTTTTTGTTCTTCATCCTCCCTAACGACACGTGTAAACGAACCGTAAGGAATTCCAGAACTAATATTCGTCCATGTTTTTCCATAATCACTTGTCTTATAAATAGCAGGCGTATAGTCATTGAACTTGTACCGTGTGGTAGCAATATATGCCGTTGCCGGGTCAAATGGCGAAATTTCGATAGCATTAATCAGGCATTCTTTAAGACCCTTAGGCGTTACGTTCTCCCAATTTTCTCCGCCGTCCTTGGTAATATGAACAAGACCGTCGTCACTCCCCGTCAAGAACACCCCCTTTTCATGGGGGGATTCTATCATATAGGCCAGTGTGCCATAATTTTCGGCCCCAACCGCTTCATTCGTATACGGACCACCACCTTTACCTTGTTTTTCATCAATATCTCTTGTAAGGTCCGGTGAAATTTCCTCCCAGGTCACTCCCATGTCCCTAGTTCTCAGAACCAACTGTGCTCCGTGATAATAAGTTCCCGGTTCATGCTTAGATCCAATTATAGGAGCGTTCCAATTGTAGAGGTATTTCATATTTCGGGCTTCACGCCCCAGATATTGAATAGGAGCGGCCATTATGTTGGTTGACCCCTTGGTCTCCATGTCCAAGACCTCTATGGTTCCCAAATAGCTGCCTCCCAAAACATATCTTGGATCGTCCGGGTCAAATGCCAAGAAGGCGCTTTCGCCGCCTGCAGCATAGGTCCAATCCTGTTCGGAAATACTACCCCTTCCCATCGATAAGCTTGCAATACGCACAGAAGTGTTATCCTGTTGACCCCCGTATACGTTATAAGGAAATAGATTGTCCACACTGATTCTATAAAATTGCGCCGTTGGCATATTATCCTGAGTAGACCAAGTTTTTCCGAAATCGAACGAAACGGCAGCGCCACCGTCATTGGCAATGACCATGTTTTTGGAGTTATCCGGATTAATCCAAAGGTCATGATAATCTCCATGCGTGCCCGTTAGCCGTTCCCATGTTTTTCCACCGTCCGTGGAACGCAAAGCTGGTGCGCTAAGGACATACACCGTATCCTCGTCGTTAGGGTCTAAAAAGACTTCTATGTAGTACCACGCCCGTTGAACTAAACGATTATCTCCACTGATCATAGACCACGATTCTCCTGCATCGTTAGAAACAAAAAGCCCCCCTTTATCTGCATCGGAATCACTTTCTATGAGCGCATAGACTTTATTGGAATTGGCCGGACTCACGGCTATTGCCATCTTTCCCTTCTCCTCTGGCAAACCTTTATAAATTTTGGACCACGTTTCCCCTGCATCCATAGATTTGTACAATCCACTACCCTCACCTCCACTTATAACCTTATTGGGTTTTCTTTGATGTTCCCACATGGCTGCATACATAATTTCCGGATAGTTGGCATCCATGGACAGTTCGGCCGCACCCGTTAAATTATTGACGAACAAAGTATTTTTCCAAGTCATGCCTCCATCAACAGATTTGTAGATGCCACGTTCCGCTGTACCCTCGTGCAATGCACCTTGAGCTGCTACGTAAACGATATCCGGATTAGAAGGATGAATAATGATTCTGGAAATATGTTGCGTTTTTTCTAGCCCCATCTTTTTCCATGTTTTTCCCGCATCGGTAGACTTATAGACCCCATCCCCGTAGGAGGTCATCACTCCCCTTGGAGCATGCTCTCCCATACCCACATATACAATGTTGGGATTGGACTTAGCAACAGCCACAGCACCAACGGAACCGGTTTCAAAATAACCATCTGAAATGTTCTCCCAGCGCTGTCCGGCGGTCTCGGTCTTCCAAAGGCCTCCTCCCGTACTTCCCATATAATAGGTCATTGGGTCACCAACCACTCCGGTTGCCGTTACCGACCTCCCGCCTCTAAAGGGCCCTATGTTCCTATATTTTAAGGGTTGAAAATAGTCATTCACTGTCTGGGCTAAACTTAAAGTACAGACTAACAGTATAAGTAAGGGAAATGATTTCTTCATTATTTGAATCAATATTATTATATCTACTGGAACTACTGACCAATTTTACAATCTCTTAGAAATTGGCAATTCCATTTAATCTTCAACAAATAAATAATCCAATTTAAGTTCGTTAAAAGCCTGATTGAACTCTTGGAGTTCTTTTGAATTTACCTCATCAAAAATCTTTAGTTCCGCATTAATTTTAGAGGTCAGTTCGTTTTTGACAGCAATATCCTGTTCCGTGGGTGGAAAATCATCAATGGCAACCAAACTATTTAAATGACCCAATTTATTGGTCAATTTAATTGGAAAATTTAAAGGGTCCTGACCACTTCTATTTTGGGTTTGATATAAGGCCTTTTCTACCTCTCCTAGTCGCTCTTTCATAGCTTTCGCTTTCTCCACCAAATCCTTTGTCGCCTCATTATCCTTGTACTGCTTGGTAAAAGCATCCAACTGGGTGTTAATCTTTCGAATTTTTTTAATGGATTGATGTGCATTATCAATAGTGGTATTAATATCGGTAATGAAATCATACTGCTTTTGCATCTCATCAACCGATGCCTCGGCCCTAGGGTCGGGAATAATTTTAAAGGTTTCGGTTTTTGTGTCTCCATTCACATTTAAATGAACCTGATAATTGCCGGGTACTGCTTTCGCCCCGTCCAAGCTGGCCCACCAAAGAATCATACCCTCCAGTTCTTCTGCTCCTTTACCTCGGGTATCCCAAACAAAAGTGTTTCCTCCTTTTTTAACCTCTAGCTTCTTGTCCTTTTTCTTAGCACTATTACTATAATTTGCCAAGGTATCCCCTGCCATTGAGGTAAAAGTGAGATTGATGCTGTCCTTTTCTTTTAAATCTTTCAAGTAAAAATGCGTCACTACCCCATTAGGGTGATTTTGACCGGCTGTTTTTGAGGGTGTCTTCGCAGCTCTACCTTTGGTTCTGTAAGAATCCTTTGGCTTGTATAAGATTGAAGTTGCCGATTTTCTGCCCTCATCCAATTGATGCAGGACCGTTAAATCATCTATTATCCAAACGCTTCGCCCTTGGGTTGCTACTACTAAATTATTATCCTTGATGGTCAAATCCGTAATAGGCACAATTGGTAAATTCATTTGAAACGAGCTCCAGTTGGCACCATCGTCAAATGAAATATACATACCTGTTTCTGTTCCGGCATATAACAATCCTTTTCTTTTAGGATCTTCCCGAACCACCCTGGTAAAATGCTCGTTATTGATACCGTTGGTAATCTTGGTCCATGTTTGACCATAGTTGGTCGTCTTGTATAAATACGGCTCAAAATCTCCCAATTTGTAACGTGTCGCCGCAACGTAACAGGTTCCTTCGTCAAAGGCCGATGGTTCAATGCTATTTACCATACTCCACTCGGGCATATTGGCTGGAGTTACGTTTTCCCAATTGGCGCCGCCATCTTTGGACACATGAATTAAACCGTCATCACTACCTACCCAAAGTAAGCCTTCTTTTAATGGACTTTCGTTAGCGGCAAAAATGGTGCAGTAATATTCCACACTGGTATTGTCCTGGGTAATGGGACCACCACTGGAACCTAATTTGGTCGGGTCGTTTCTTGTGAGGTCACCGCTCAAAACCCTCCAGCTTTGACCCTCGTTTTCTGAAACATGAACATGCTGTGAAAACGTATATAATTTATTAGGGTCATGACGACTGAACATGATAGGAAAATTCCACTGAAAACGATATTTCATAGCTTCCGCTCCGGCACCCATAGGATTATCCGGCCATACATTCACACCTCTAACAGTACCTTTATCATGGTTTACCCGGGTTAAGAACCCGTCATAGCTACCGCCGTAGACAATGTCATTATTTTGAGGGTCCACCGCAATATGAGCCGATTCACCTCCAGCTGTTGGCTCCCAATCGGACTCATCAATACTACTCCCATCACTTCGGTGATTAATGCGTAATGTAGAATTATCTTGTTGTGCCACATAGATGCGATACGGAAAAGCATTATCCGTGGTTACTCTATAAAATTGCGCGGTAGGTTGATTGTAATAAGTGCTCCAGGTCTCACCCCCATCATAGGAGACCTGCGCACCACCATCATCACCGATTATCATGCGCTTGGAATTTTCTGGGGCAATCCATAGATCGTGGTGATCTCCATGGGGAGCATTGAAGGTATTGAAGCTTTTTCCACCGTCCGTAGACTTATGATAACGGACATTGAGCACATAAACTACATCCTCATCTTCAGTATCAGCATAGACACGGGTGTAATACCATGCCCTTTGGCGTAATTTTCGTTCGCTATTTACCTGTGTCCATTTTTTTCCACCATCATCGGAACGGTATAAACCGCCCTTTTCCTTATTTTCAACAATGGCCCAGACCCGTTCCGAATTTTTTGGAGAAACGGTCACACCTATAATACCCAAAGTATCCTTTGGAAAACCTTCATTTTTTGAAATCTCTGACCAGGTTTCCCCACTATCGGTACTCTTCCATAGGGCAGAACCCTCCCCGCCACTACTTAGGCTATAAGGAGTTCGCTGAGCACGCCATGTGGATGCATACAAAATTCTTGGATTGTTAGGGTCAAATGTCAGATCTACGGCTCCTGCTTGGTCGTTGACGAACAAGACCTGCTTCCAATTCTGACCACCGTCCGTGCTTTTATAAATACCTCTTTCCGTGGTTGGCTTATAGATGTTTCCAAGAACTGCGGTGTACACCGTATTGTAATCTGTTGGGTGCACTCGGATTCTGGGTACATGGCGACTATTTTTCAAACCGGCGGAAACCCATGTTTTACCTGCATTTTCAGTTTTCCAGATACCATATCCAGAGGATACGTTACCTCGTAATGTTTTTTCACCTCCACCCACATAGATGACATTAGGGTCACTTTTTGCCACCTCAACGGCGCCGATACTGCCGCCGAAATAACCATCGGAGATATTCTCCCATGTTCGGCCTCCATCCAGTGTTTTCCAAACTCCGCCACCGGTTGCACCGAAATAAAATAGATTGGGTTCTCCGGGCACTCCGGTAACCGCGGCAGAACGTCCACCCCTGAAGGGACCTACTAATCTGTAATCCAAACTTGAATACAGTTCCTCCGGATACGAAGTCACGGTCTTTTGCGATTTACTTTTTCGCTGAGCTATGATAGATAAGGGTAAAAAAGAAAGTGCCAGTAATAACATACCGGCTCTGGTAAGTAAAAATTTCATTTCGTATGTGTTGAATTAGTCAAGCTTAAAAGTAAGGAAAACAGTAACAGTAGTAAAGAATTTGGAATAAAAACACTTGAGGATTTAAAGAATACTATTTATGGTTTCATATTTTTAGTAGAGTTATAAAAGGAAAAGCAATTTGCCTACCTTTAATATAAACACATATGCGTAGAATGAAAAAAATATACATCTTTAAAAGCCAGTTTATTACAGCAATTATACTCCTATTTTTTATTGCTCCCATACAAACCCGATCTCAAGAATTCCTGTACGGTGACGCCCTACCAGATGCTCCCGAACTTGCGCAAAGAGGTGACTATTCAGTTGGTGTTCGTACGCTGAGCTTTATTAATAGCGACCAAATAGATATTCTCAATTCCAAGGATGGAAAAGACCCCGTATATGACCGGCCACTAAAGATTGAAATTTGGTATCCAGCCGAGTCGGACCAAAATAGTACTCCAGTTATTTACGACGAGGTCATGGGTACACGAGGGGATTCCTTACGGCCATTGATTCCATTTAACTTCAAAGGGAGAGCCTTTCGTGATGCAAAACCGATAACCAATGAGGGTAAATTTCCATTGATTATCGTTTCCCATGGCTATGTGGGCTCTCGCTTTTTGATGACGTATTTAACCGAAAATCTTGCCTCAAAAGGCTATGTAGTTGCCGCCATTGACCATACTGATTCTACCTTTAAGGATGCCAATGCATTTCAGAGTACATTGCTGAACAGACCAAAAGATATTCGATTTGTCTTAAATGAAATGGAACTACTTGGCAAAGCTAATAGCGAAGATGCCCTACAAGGAATTATTGATGCTGACAATGTTGGCCTTATAGGATATTCTATGGGGGGCTATGGCGTCCTTAATGTTGGAGGTGCTGGTTACAGCGATAATCTTACGGCATTCTTTGGTCAGATGACAGGTGGTAGTGCTGCAATCAATGAGCACAACGCAAACAATCCAGAATATCTGAAAAAGACGGATAAGAGAATTAAGGCAATTGTCGCATTCGCACCATGGGGCATGGAGCGAGGTGTCTGGGACAAAGATGGATTAAAAGGATTAAAAACGCCTACGTTTTTTGTGGCGGGTAGTCAGGATGATATTTCGGGTTATGAAAATGGTATCAAAGCCATTTACGAAGGTTCTGTAAATGCTGACCGTTATTTATTGACCTATGAAAACGCACGGCACAATGTAGCGCCTAATCCACCTCCAGCAAATGCTTTAGCCCCAGGACTTCATATTGATGAGTATTATCGGTATGCCGAGCCTTCATGGGATGAACGTAAATTGAACAATATCAACCAACATTTTGTTACTGCTTTTTTGGGTATTCATCTCAAAGGGGAAGATTTTATAAAATATCTTGAACTACAAGAAAATTCTAATGAAAAAGATTGGACTGGTTTTAAACCAAGGTCTTCCACAGGTATGGATTTGCGGCATTCCTTACCATTAAACTAGTTATGTTTCATTATTTGAATAGAACATAATGGAGAGAATTATTTTCTTAAATTTTCTTCTCCACTAACTATGTGTTTATAATGCGCCATAGATTTAAATACTTCTCTTGCAGTTAAATACAATATGAATAATGATAAAAGAAGCAAAAAAGAAAATAAATAAATCATGGTATCAGTTTTATGGATGTATAATACTTACGGAGAAAACTAGAAATGGTTTTAAAAGTAATGTTAACCAGTCGCTACAAGATTGGTCCTAACCTCTTTCCTTAAATATAAACCCGTGACAATGGTAGCCAGGACATCGGCAATAGGAAAGGAAATCCATACCCCGAGTTCCCCCAAATAATTAGGAAGAATTAATATTAACGGGATAAAGAAGAACCCTTGTCGGGTGAGTGTCAATAAAAGGGCGGGGACAGCCTTCCCAATAGCCTGAAAATAAGCTGCTCCTATCAATTGCAGGGCTATAATTGGGGTTGCCGCAAATACCCATCGCATGGCAGCAGGTGTATTTTCTAAAACAAAGACGTTCGTGTCCAATTCCAACTGCGACATACCTTCTTTGGAGCTCAAAAATAAACCTGCTATTTCACCAGGAAAGGTAAATAGTCCAAGAAACACAATGGTCGCTAAAATACTCGCATATAATATGGCGGTATTGATCACTTTTCGAACTCTTTCATATTTTTTCGCGCCAAAATTGTAGCCGGCGATAGGAAGGAAACCCTGTGTAATCCCAAATACGGGGAACAAAGCAAACATGAGCATACGTCCAATTATGGCGTATACAGCTACCATTGGCTCACCGCCCAAACCAAATAGGATATTGTTCATCAACAGATAAACAACACTGGTAGTGGCTTGCCTGGCCAAAGTAACAAAGCCCAAGGACCCAATTTCCTTAACAATGGGCAAGCTTAGGTTAAAACAATTTGGCGTGAGTTTTAATTCAGAGTTTTTTGAAAGAAAGAAATAAAGGATATAACTAAAACAAAGTACATAACCAATGGTCGTAGCCCAAGCTGCACCATGCATGCCCCAATCAAAAACATAAATAAAAACGTAATCCATCAACAGGTTTCCTACGGAAGGAATAATCATGGCAATCATGGCGAATTTCGGCTTTCCTTCGGCACGTATGACCGTGTTCCCCATCATGCAAAGTGCAAGAAATGGAATACCGTAAAGCACAATAGTGTAATATATTTTCGCTGGAGCAAAGATGCCACCCTTGCCTCCAAAGGCAGGAATTAGGGAATCTACGAAGTAAAGGCCCAATAAGGCCATACCTATAGTTACGAGAAGGGTTAGGGTAATTTGATTTCCAAAAACTCGAACTGCCTTAGCATGATTATTAGACCCGAGTGCCCTAGAGATGATGCTAGAGCCCCCAATTCCAATGGCCATTCCCAATGCGCCAATAAAGAATGAAACCGGTAGTACCACATTAATTGCAGCAATGGCGATAGAACCTATCCAGTTACCTACAAAAATTGAATCGACAAGAATGTTCAGGGACATCACCAATATCCCGATACTAGCAGGAACCGCTTGACTTACCAAAAGCTTGCCTATAGGCTCTGAACCAAGTTGTTCTGAAGATACTCTTGCCATTTGTGGTTTATACCGGAAGTAGTTCTTTCTGCTCCCAGGTGGTTATCCATTTTGCCATCGTTTGCACCCAAGCATCGTTGTCGTTCAGACATGAAATATGTTTGTAATCCTCACCTCCCGCTTCTTCAAATTGCTCCTTGCCTTCCATTGCTATCTCTTCTAATGTTTCCAAGCAATCACTCACAAAAGCCGGTGTTACAACCGCCAAACGCTTTTTACCGTCCTTTGCCAAACGCTCAAACTCATAATCGGTATAGGGCTTAAGCCACGGATCGCCCGCAAGGCGTGATTGAAAAGAGGTACTGGTCTGTTCTTCCGATAAACCCAAATAGGCTTTTACCATTTCGGTCGTATCGTAAACCTGGTGGCGATAACAAGTATTGTGTGCTACCGAATTTATCTTACAGCAATTACCATCTATTTTACAATGAAATCGGGTAGGATCACTTTTACGAATATGCCTTTCTGGAATACCATGATACGAAAATAGTATATGGTCATATTCAAAATCTTTTAGACCCTCCTTAATGCTCTCCGCTAAAGCCTTTATATAATCCGGATTCTTATAAAAAGCCGGTAATGTGGTCAATTTCATTTCGGGAAAGAACTTCTGTTGGTCCTCCATGGTCTTAACCACTACGGTCTCGTAGGAGGACATAGCATAATGAGGGTACAATGGAACTAGCAACACATCGTCCACACCCTTGTCATCCAGTTCTTTCAAAGCATTTTTTATGGACATGCTTCCATACCGCATTCCCAATGCTACCGGCAATTTAGTGTGTTCTCGTAATTTATCTGCAAATCGCTCAGAAAGCACGATTAAAGGAGAACCTTCTTCCCACCATATTTTGGCATAAGCCTTTGCCGATTTTTTTGGTCTAGTTTGAAGAATAATCCCTCTTACTAAAAGCGTACGCAACCATTTTGGAGCATCTATTACGCGCTCATCCATCAAAAACTCGTCCAAATAAGGCTTAACGTCTTTAGGGGTAGGACTGTCCGGGGAACCCAAATTAACTAATAATATTCCTTTCATCTGATGCTCTATTTTTTGTTTTCCGTCGAATATAATTCGAAAAGAACTTCGCCGACGTTAATTAAAAGTGGTTATGATTTATCTCATAACTGCTATTTTCATTATACAAAAATAAGGCTTGGGGCGTATTCAAAACTATTGCGGTAACAATACTTTTTGATGATGAAATAGGTAGCATCGATTTTTACCAGGAGATAACTTGTACTACGCCTAAATTTTAGTATGTTGGGGCTACATAACCAAATTTACATATGAATTCCATTTCTGAAGTTTTTATACCAACCCCCACCCTTTACTTTCTGGGCTCGGTCATTGGCATTTTAATACTTTACGGGATAATATCCTATCTATTCAGAAGACTTGGGAAGAATCCCAAATTCTTACTCCCCGAAGGCGCATTTAAAAGGCTTAGCTGGCCCATATTTACCATTTTAACTTCTATTCTTCTACGATCGGAATCGCTCAGGACAATATTGGACATGGAAGACTCTGCCTATTACTTTAGGAAAGCAAGTACCCTTTTGTTCATATTCGCCTTTACTTGGCTCTTGCTCAACGTAATTAAAATTGTAAAGGGCGTAATCATTCAAAACTACAATGTAGAAGCAACCAACAATTTAAAAGCACGGAAGATATATACCCAGTTCAATATTCTGGAGCGTATATTCATATTCGTAACGATCATTCTAGCCGTGGGCGCCGCATTGATGAGTTTTCAAGAAATACGTGATGTGGGTGTAGGTATATTTGCATCAGCTGGGGTAGCCGGTATCATCATAGGGTTTTCCGCACAAAAAATGATAGGTACTATTTTGGCGGGAATCCAAATTGCGATTGCTCAACCTATAAAAATGGATGATGTGGTCATCGTGGAAGGCGAATGGGGCCGTATCGAGGAAATTACACTCACCTATGTCGCCGTAAAAATTTGGGACAAGCGTAGGTTGATTTTACCGACGCCTTACTTTATTGAAAAACCTTTCCAGAATTGGACCAAATCCTCTTCGGACATCATTGGAACCGTCTTTTTGCATATGGACTATCGGGTTCCGTTTGACGAATTGCGCACAGAGCTGACCAAGATTCTGGAAAGCTCAGATTTGTGGGACGGGGAAGCCAATAATATTCAAGTGACGGATAGTAAAGCAGGATTTGTAGAAGTGCGTGCAATGGTAAGTGCAAGGGATGCCTCAGATGCTTGGGATCTAAGGGTTTTGGTGCGTGAAAAACTAATTTCCTTCTTGCAAGAAAATTATCCGGAGAGCATTGCCAGAAATAGGCATATAGTAGAGACAAACGAAAACTTAAAGGACAATTCTTAATTTTGAAGCATGAGAAAAACTTTGGCTGTTCTTTTATTACTCACGATTTCCGTAAGTATTCTTCATGCACAAAACATCACTTGCTCCCCAAAAGATAAGCAAGCGGTGGAGGATAAGATTATTGAAATCGACGGACTTGTGGAAACGGATTTTGGCCAGACCATTGTCTCCATCGGGAAGACTTTTCAAGGCACTCCCTATGTAGCTAAAACCCTAGAAATAGGCGACAAAGAATCCTTGGTAGTAAATCTACATGGACTCGACTGTACCACTTTTGTTGAAAACGTATTGGCTTTTAGTTTGATGCTAAAAAATGAACAGACGGAGTTTGAGGATTTCACGAAAGCATTGGAAAAAATTCGGTACAAAAACGGGGTTTTAGACGGGTATGCCTCTCGGCTTCATTACTTTTCTGAATGGATCCGGAACAATGAGTCCAAAGGATTGCTAAAGGACATCACGGCTGAAATAGGTGGAAAGGAAATAAGGAAGGATATCAATTTTATGAGTACACATCGGGACCTTTACCCGTTTTTAAGTGATACCGATAATTTTCTGAAAATAAAGGCCTCCGAGGACTACCTCAATAATGAAATTATATGGGTGCTTGCCCAAGAAGACATTGCTAAAAATGAACACCTGATACAATCCGGGGACATTATCGCTTTAACTACCAGCATCAAAGGGTTGGATGTTACCCATACTGGGATTGCTACCCGAGAAGAAGACGGCCGCATTCATTTATTACACGCTTCTACGGTTGGTGAGGTCGTTGTTTCCGACGTCCCGTTGACGGATTACCTGAAAAAGGTAAAAAGCAACACAGGTATTATGGTGGCCCGTCCCACTTTTTAGGAAATTGTCATGATTCATATCTAAACTATGTATTCGCCAAGGCCATTACGTATTTTTTAGGCGTAGTACCATACTTTTTGCGGAAAGCCGCAATAAAATGGCTGGAAGTACTGTAACCTATCTTAAGACCTATTTCACTTACGTTATATTGACCGGATTCTAAAAGTCTTCTGGCATAATCCATCTTGTAATCAAATAGGAAACTGTAAACGGAATCCCCGTAAATTTGCTTAAAACCTTCTTTTAGTCGTTTAAGGCTAAGCCCTATTTCCTTAGAAAGTTCAGGAAGTGATGGTGGTTCCGCCATATTGGCAATAATAATTTCCTTTGCCTTACGTATGCGTTTCACATTATCCTCATCAACCAAAAATGGACATTGCTCAATATCCGCATCGGTGCTTTTGTTAAAATATAAGGAAACAAGTTCATATACCTTTCCCTTTATATACAGCTTCTTTACGGTGGGATGTAAATTGTAGTTTATAATTTGGCTTAAGACCACAGCAATGGCCGGGGACACCCCTTCCTGCGCATAATACTTCTTTTCTTGGTTTTCTGCATTTAAGAAAGGAATATAGCTGGCCTCGTCCGAAAAAAGGGAATGAAATTTACGTATGGTCATCACAACGGAAACCATCCAGGAGCCTGGCGACAAAGCCAAATTTAATGGGAGGTCCAATTGCGTATTGTACAGTAGTAATGAATTTTCCTCGGAAACCTCTAACGCATAATTACCCTCGTTGAAAATGAATTTTCCCCCACCTTTCAAACAAAAATGAAATTGGATATACCTCCGGTTTATTTCTCGCTTTACCTGTTCAATCTGTGAACTATCGTTCTGAATTTTGAGCACGTAAAAACCGTCATCTATTAAAATTTCTTCAAAAGAACCTGTAGCGACATTTTCTTCTTTCATCAATTTGAAATTTAATTTTACCTTATTTAGAAACAGTCTAAATAATTATCTTGTTAGTCCTTGTATTTCCTATAAAATTAAGTCATTTGAACCGAAAAATAACGATACACGTCCAAAAATACTTCAATCGATGGTAATTGTTCCTCTAGCGTTATTTTTATCGTTTAGATGGATTTATTTTTGTCTCGCTTTATGAAGGATTACCATATTTCCAGACATAGTTCCTTTTATACCATTGGCCTCAACTACAAAAAGGCCGATGCTGAAGTTCGCGGTAAATTTAGTTTGGACGAAACCGCGATGAAGGAAATTCTGCTAAAGGCAAAAGAGCAGGGCATAGATGGCCTTTTGGCTACTTCTACCTGCAATAGAACGGAACTCCACGGTTTTGCCCAGCACCCCTTTCAACTGATTAAATTGCTCTGTGACCATTCCAACGGCACCGTAGAAGAATTTCAGGAGGTGGCGTATGTATACAAAAATAACGAAGCCATTGTCCATTTGTTTCGCGTGGGCACTGGTTTGGACAGTCAAATATTAGGAGATTTTGAGATTATAAGTCAGTTGAAACAAAGCTTTAATCGCTCCAAAAAATTAGGGATTGCGAATCCTTTTATTGAAAGACTTTGCAATGCGGTCATTCAGGCCAGTAAACGTATAAAGAATGAAACTGAAATCTCTTCTGGGGCCACTTCAGTAGCTTTTGCTTCTGTACAGTACATTCTAAAGAACGTAACTGATATTACGGAAAAGAATATCCTCTTGTTCGGCACCGGAAAAATCGGAAGAAATACCTGCGAAAACTTAATTAAGCATACCAAGAATCCGCATATTACCTTAATTAACCGCACCAAGGACAAGGCTGAGAAAATAGCAGGCAAATTTAATCTTACGGTGAAGGATTACGGCGATTTGCAGACCGAAATTCGAAAGGCCGATGTTCTTGTAGTAGCTACGGGAGCTCAAAAACCTACAGTCTGTAAGGAACTTATTTATACTAAAAATTCATTATTGATACTAGATTTGTCCGTTCCCAAAAATGTGGACGACAACGTATCCGAATTGGAAAACGTAAAAGTTATTCATCTGGATCATCTTTCCCAAATGACGGATGATACCTTAGAACGCAGGAAGCAGTTCATTCCCCAAGCGGAAATTATCATTGAAGAGGTCATGACCGATTTTATCAAGTGGCTAGAGACAAGAAAATTTGCGCCAGTGATAAAGGCCCTTAAAAAGAAATTGAAGACCATGAAGGATGAGGAGTTGGACTATCAATCCAAAAAAACAGCTGATTTTGATTCCGAACACGCCGCTATCATTTCTGACCGTATCATTCAAAAAATTACAAAGCAATTTGCCAATCACCTGAAGGACGATTCGGTGGACTCCGATTCCAGTCTGGAACTGATTCAAAAAGTCTTTCAACTAGAATTGGGCCAGCAATGAACAGAATTATCAGAATAGGCACACGCGATAGTGAGTTGGCACTATGGCAAGCCAATACCGTTAAAGATCAATTAGAAGCGCTCGGTCATAAAGCCGCCTTAGTTCCTGTAAAATCTACCGGGGATTTGGTATTGGATAAACCCCTTTATGAAATGGGAATTACAGGGATTTTTACCAAAACCTTGGATGTCGCCATGCTTAAGGGAGAAATTGACATTGCCGTCCATTCCATGAAAGACGTTCCCACATCACTCCCAAAGGGCATAGTACAAGCTGCCGTTCTAAAAAGGGGTAATTATTTGGATATTTTGGCCTTTAAGGGCAACGAAGAGTTTTTAGGTCAAAGGGAAGGTACCATTGCCACCGGAAGTCTCCGCAGAAAAGCACAATGGCTAAATCGCTACCCAACCCATACTGTAACGGATTTAAGGGGTAACGTAGATACTAGGTATCAAAAACTTAAGGACAACGATTGGAACGGGGCAATTTTTGCAGCAGCTGGTCTGGAACGTATTGGTCTTGAGCCCGATAATACCATTGGACTAACGTGGATGCTGCCCGCACCTGCACAGGGTGCCGTTATGGTCGTCGCCATGGAGTCCGATACAGAAATCCGTGAAATTTGTGAATCGTTAAACCATACCGAAACTGAAATTTGCACAGGATTAGAACGGGAATTCCTAAGAGAATTGGAAGGCGGATGTAGTGCACCCATTGGCGCTTTGGCCTATATCAACAAAGAAGAGGTGGTTACTTTAAAAGGAGTTCTACTAACAGTTGACGGTGCAAAAAAATTAGAAGTAGAACTTACCGCCCCACTGGGAAAACACCAAAAATTGGGTATTGATTGCGCCAATAGTATTTTGAGTCGGGGAGGGAAGCGTTTAATGAACGAATTACATTACGACAGTTTAAAAACTACCATTTTTTCTACAAAACAATTAACGGAAGCACAGTTAAGACATTTTGATAGTGCTGTTCGTGTGGATTCTGAAGATTTTATTAAGATAAGCCCGAACAGGATATCACCCATACCCTTCAGAAAAAAATAAAGAATGTTGTTTTCACCAGTAAAAATGGGGTGGAAAGTCTCCTGACCAATGTTAGTCCGGCCGAATTACAATTTGAAAACATTTACTGTGTTGGGAGAAAAACGCGGCGACTCATCCAGAAAAAAATTGGGAAAGTTGCCCATTTTGAGAACAACGCAAGGGATTTAGCAAATTACTTGGTGGAATTTATTGAAGGTACGGAGGTTACCTATTTTCACGGAAACCTAAGCCTGGAGGAGCTTCCCAAGATATTGGAAGAGAACAACATCACGGTAAACGCGATTGAAGCTTATCAAACTAAACTATCTGGGAAGCAAATTGACGATACGGTAGAGGGAATCTTATTTTATAGTCCATCTGCGATAGAAAGTTACCTGATTAACAACAAACCCGATAAAGTGGCCTACTGTATTGGCGAAACCACGGCTACGGAAGCGCGTAAACATTTTAAAGAGGTTAAAGTGGCCAAAATTCCAGATGTGGAAAGTGTTATTGATTTGGTGAACGAAGATTATAGGTGATAGGTGATAGGTGATAGGTGATAGGTGATAGGTGATAGGTGATAGGTGATAGGTGATAGGTGATAGGTGATAGGTGATAAATATAAAAAACAATTAATAGCCAAAGGCTAACAACCAGAAATGATAAAAAACGACCTTTTCCTGAAAGCCCTAAAAAGGGAGACTGTAGATAGACCTCCTGTTTGGATGATGCGCCAAGCGGGTCGGTATTTGCCGGAATTCATGGAAATCAAGCATAAGTATGATTTCTTTACCCGTTGCCAAACCCCGGAACTTGCATCCGAGATAACGGTACAACCAATCCGCAGATACGGAATGGATGCAGCCATTCTTTTTAGCGATATTCTGGTTATTCCTCAGGCCATGAATATTGAAGTGGAGATGAAACCCAATTTTGGGCCATACTTACCAAACCCAATTCGTTCCAAGAAAGATTTGGACAGCGTAATTGTCCCTGATGTAAATGAAGCGTTGGATTATGTGATGCAAGCCATAAAGGCCACGAAGGAAAAACTAAACGATGAAGTCCCCTTAATCGGTTTTGCAGGGTCTCCGTGGACCATATTATGCTATTGTGTTCAGGGCCAAGGCAGTAAAACTTTCGATAAAGCCAAAGAACTTTGCTTTACCCAACCCCTTGTAGCCCATGAGCTATTGCAAAAAATCACGGATACGACGATCGCTTACTTAAAAGCAAAAGTAAAGGCCGGCGTAGATGCCGTTCAGGTTTTTGATTCTTGGGGTGGAATGCTTTCTCCGGTGGATTACCAAGAATTTTCCTGGGTGTACATTCAGCAAATTATAGATGCGCTAAAAGATGATGCTCCCGTAATTGTTTTTGGGAAGGGATGCTGGTTCGCTTTGGGAGACATGGCAAAATCCGGAGCATCGGCTTTGGGCGTAGATTGGACCTGCTCTGCGCGAAATGCCCGTTATTTATCTGGAGGTAAGATTACACTCCAAGGTAACTTTGACCCAGCACGTTTGTTATCACCACCTTCGGAAATCAAAAAAATGGTCACCCAAATGATTAATGAGTTTGGAAAAGACTACTATATTGCTAATCTAGGTCACGGTATTTTACCCAATGTACCCGTAGAAAATGCCAAAGCTTTCATTGATGCGGTGAAGGAGTGGAAAGCCCAGGAATAGGGGTTAAATTGAGGCTATAGGAAACAGTCCATGCAATTTGAATTTGACAATTATATCATAGACCCTATCCATGAAAAATACGCATGGCGCATCTGTGATTTGGTTACGGTCAATTCAGACAGGTTTAAGCGCTTTTTCCCTTTTACCCTAGCGCAAAACCTAACGCCTACCCTCTCCACCTACTTTGTCAATCAAAAAGTCCGGCAATTTCATAACAAAGAGGAGTTTCTGTATGTACTAAAGGAACTGGAAAACAGGACCGTAATAGGTCTCGTTTATATTAAAGAACTTGACTGGGCGAAGAAAAAGGGCGAGCTTGCCTATTGCATCGGTTATCAATATGAAGGCAAAGGATATACTACGCAAAGTGTTCGGGTACTTTCTAACTATGCCTTCGAGGAATTAGGGTTAAGGACGCTACAAATTATTGTCCATAAATACAATTACGCAAGTATCCGTGTAGCTGAAAAATGTGGGTATATTTGGAAAAAGACTTTATCTAAAGCATTTACGCCACCCAACGAGAATCCATTGGACATGGAACTTTATGAACTTGACTATGAAGGATAAATTTTACACCTACATTCAACAATTACAGGACACCATCACCTCAAAATTGGAAGAAGTAGACGGCAAAGCCTCTTTTAAGGAGGATATTTGGGAACGTCCCGAGGGCGGTGGTGGCAGAACAAGGGTCATAGAGAACGGTGATGTTTTTGAAAAAGGCGGTGTTAATATTTCAGGAGTGCATGGGGAACTACCAAAAAGCATGCAAACCTATTTTGGCGTGGCAGATGCCGATTTCTTTGCCTGTGGCTTGAGTCTTGTTTTACATCCTAAAAACCCTATGGTTCCCACGGCTCATGCCAATTGGCGATATTTTGAAATGTACGACAAAACAGGAACTATCGTAGATCAGTGGTTTGGCGGGGGACAAGATTTGACGCCCTACTATTTGTTTGAAGAAGATGCCAAACATTTTCATACCATATGTAAATCGGCCTGCGACCCACATCACCCAGATTTTTACGATACCTACAAAAAAAGATGCGATGACTATTTCTGGAATGCGCATCGTGATGAAGCTAGAGGTATTGGTGGACTCTTTTTCGATTATTGTAAAGCCACCAACGAGATGACCATGCAGGACTGGTATAATTTTGTCACTGCGGTTGGAGATAGTTTTTTGACAAGTTACATACCGATTGTTCTAAAAAGAAAAGACCTCGAATATTCAACCGTACAAAGGGATTGGCAGGAAATACGCCGTGGAAGGTACGTGGAATTCAATCTGGTCCACGATAAAGGAACCTTGTTCGGGTTAAAGACCAATGGACGGATTGAAAGTATATTAATGAGCTTACCGCCACATGTCCAATGGCGCTATGACCACCAACCAGAAAAAGGAAGCGATGAGGAACGGCTGATTCAGGTTTTAAGGCATCCAAAAACATGGATTTAAAATATAAGTTCTTAATATGTGCCTTGTTGTTCCTTAAACTAGGCATGGGTCAAGATAGCACCTACATAAGAACATTTCCTGAAAAAATTACCGTTAGACTTGGGTTACAAAATACAGCGAACAGTTTTACACTACAAGATTCGGAAAGTAATATAACTACAGAATTTATACCCAATGACAAGACCTACCTGGGACTGTCCTTACTCTTCAGGTCAATAGAATTGGACTTGGGCTACGCCCCAAGTTTTTTATCCGAAAATCAGGACAATGAAGGGTCCAAGCTCTTTACCCTTAATTTCAGGATGTTTCTGGGACAATGGATGCAGACCTTGGATTTTTATAACCAAGAAGGCTTCTTTATTGAAAGTGGGGAAGAAATTATTTCCTTTCCGGAGCTAAATACGCTGAAAATAGGCGGTTCAACCTCTTATATTTTTAACAGAAGATTTTCGTTCAGGGCCATAGGGTTTCAAAATGAATGGCAAAAAAAGAGTGCAGGTAGCTTTATTCCCAGATTAACTTATTACTACACGCGATTTGGGATAGATGGCTCGTCACTTAAGGAAACCAACGACCACTCTATTGATATCGCCATTGGGCCGGGATACTATTATAATTTAATAATTGCAAAACACTTTATAGCTTCGGCAGGGGCGACTGTAGGTATAGGATTGAACTTTTCAACGTCCCAAGGGGAAACTACAACCTCTGAGCTCGCGCAGTTCGCCTTTAGGACAGCTTTGGGCTATAATTCCGAAAAGGTTTTTACCGGCATAAATCTAAATGCCCAAGTATTGGCCCATGCCGAGGATGAAACCACTCAAGTAGATGATAACATCGCTTTTGTTGAATTGTATTTGGGATACCGATTTAACGCTCCCAAGAAATGGGTGCAAAAGGCGGATAACTTCAATAAAAAGTTTGGGCTGGACTAGAAACAGATAAGCAATTCAAATTTTTCTTAATAGCTTTAAGCTATGAAACAAAAAATCTATCAAATAGATGCCTTTACAGATACCGTTTTCGGGGGTAATCCTGCGGCGGTGTGCATTTTAGAAGCTTGGCTTCCCGACTCCCTAATGCAACAAATTGCTGCGGAAAACAATTTGGCCGAGACCGCTTTTGCCGTACCCCATGGAAATGATTACGAGTTGCGTTGGTTTACTCCGGAATTAGAAGTAGACCTCTGTGGACATGCCACCTTGGCAACCGCCTTTGTCCTGTTCAACTATTACGGGTTTGACAAAGATACACTTCGGTTTATTTCACCTAGAAGTGGTGAGCTTTTGGTTACAAAAAGCTCCAACGGCACTATGACCATGGATTTTCCTACGGATGAGTTAGTAACGGTAGCATCGCAACCGAACATCAATGAGGCCATTGGTAAGATTCCGCTGGAAACATTTAAAGGAAAAACCGACTATATGATCATTTATGATGCACAAGAAACTATAGAAGCCATCCGTCCCAACTTTCATTTGTTAAACCAACTGGATTGTAGAGGTGTCATTGTTTCCGCACCTGGAAAGGAGGTAGATTTTGTTTCCCGATTTTTTGCGCCGCAGTGCGGCATCCCTGAAGACCCGGTTACTGGATCGGCCCATACTACCTTGGCACCCTATTGGTCCAGAAAATTGGATAAAACAGTAATGTCCGCCAAACAGCTTTCGGTACGGGGCGGTGATTTAACCTGCGAATTCCTTGGAAATCGAATTAAAATCTCAGGGAGCGCCGTTTGCTATTTGATCGGGGAAATTACTATTTAATCTTCCAAACTTATTTCCAAGTAATCGTCTCCTCAGGAACTTCCTCAAACTGATATCGCATGTGTGCAAAACGTGCTTTAAGTAATTGTTTTCTACCTTCTATGTTTCGAGTGAATAGTATTTTGGAACCATCTACGTGCGTATTCCAATATTTTTTAAAAACCAGGGCATCCTCCTTCCTTCTAGCAAATTGGCCTGGCACAACGTAGTAATTACGAAAGCCTAATTTTCTTTTCAGCCAACTCTGGTTTACTAATAGATATCTGGGATTTTCTATCGGTGCAATAATCTCATTCAAAATTCCAACGAATAAATTACCGTTATGTTGATTGGCACCTTCCAGGTAAATCATAAAAGTACCTGTGGACCTTTGCTCGGAGATAATTTTGATTTCCTTAGATGCCTTGGTAAATAAATTTTGACTAATTAGATGAGCAAGCACTGCATTGGCGATCTTTTTGGTTTTTTTAAATTGATTACCGAAGAGGAAGTATACTTTTAAGGCTTTTATAGTTTTTGGCCCAAATCCAAGTATAAGGGCACTCGCTAATAAATACATAAATGAAAGCCAACCCTTGTTCAAAATAGTACCCAAATTCTTCGCTAGAAATTCTGGCAAAAAGAAGGATACACCAACTATAATTTGAACCGATAGATATTTTACGGCGTTCAAGCCCGCTAAACGCTTGGTTTTATCATATGGTATTTCTTTTTCGTAAGGCACCTTTAAAGATCGAATAAGCAAATTACCCTGATCTATAGCTGTATGCCATCGTTCTTTTAATCCCGAACGATTTTTAGCTTCCTGTAGCATTTTGCCGTTTAAGGCAACAATATCTAAATCGGCATTTAATGTTTCGGGCAACCCTAATCGTGTTATCCCATTTTCTATAAAAGGTTCGTTTCGCAATGAGACTCCATTAAATGCTTTGAACCGTTGTTTCAATTTTTCCATATCCTTACCTCCATCTTCGGCTGTAGGGTCCAAGCAGGCCAAATGCCAAATAGCACCTGTTTTATCGGCAATGTCCGCATCAACACGAATAGCCCTTCCACGCATTTGATTAGAAGAAACAAAAGAACCTACATAAGAGGCCAATACCAAGTTATTAATACTTGGTGCGTCCCAGCCTTCGCCTAATAAAGCTTTGGTACCAATTAGTACATTAATAGTTCCGTTTTCAAATAATCTAGTCACAGCAGCTACAATTTTATTTTTACCACTTTCCGGAACCTTAATAAAATAAAAGTCATCTAGAAAATTGAGTTCCTGCATTTTAAAATTACTTCCGGGTATTAATAGACTTAATGCCTCCAAAGCAGAACTGTTCAAGATGACGAGTGAGCCAGTAAGAACCCCTATTCGCCTTTCGAATCTATCTTGTGCCATCAAATAGTGAAAAATGGATATAACACCAAGTTTATTGAGTTTTGTAAGGTCTGATCCATGAAAATCTAAAAACTCTTTTCGGATATAATCGGTTAAGACTACGGCTCTTGTTTCCGATTTTAAGTCTTCTAAGGTGTCTTTTAGTATCTCATAGATACTTTTCAATTTACTAGGGCTATTGGCCAGGTTCCTATATAAATGTTGGTTTCCAATAAAATCCACCTTCTGTCTTTCCAGCACCCCAATACTGCGTAATTCTTTTTCTATGGGCATTAAAATAGCTTCTTGTTCAGCAAAGTTCTCTCTTTGCTTTACCAAAATTTCCTGTAACAAACATTGGGACCATTCATACGTGAAGGAAGGGAAATTTATATCCTTGGTCTTAAACCCTAGGATTTTAAGCTTATCTGGTTCAATTTCGTTACCGGCGGCTTTCAAATAGATAAGTATAGAGGAGAAGAATTGAGGATTCTCATAGATAAGCTCTAAGGATGTTTCTATGCTAGCGTAGATGTCCAGTCCCTTTAAAAAAGCTTGAAAAGCAGTATTTGCCGATAGACTTTGCATGAAATCTATTATCTGCTCTCTATACTTTACGATATACTTAATCTGTGCATTATCCGGTCTGGAGAAATAAATAAAATCCTGATGCGGACAGAGGTCGCCATTTTTAATCAAATCTGGTACCGCGATTTCGTCGTCTATAGGGCCGCACAATTCAAAATAGCGACTAATCTCCAGGGCAGAACTATCATAAGGCGGGGTTGCCGTTAAAGAAACTATAGTCAAGTTTTTTATTGCTTTTAGTTCAAAAAGGCAGTTCCACCATTCATTTTTTAAATGATGGGCCTCATCCAAGACCAAGGTTTCAATATTGTGCGCTACAATGAATTCCACTAATTGCTGACTGGCATTTTCCCCAAACGATTTTTGAAGTGCAAACAGGGATTGGTAAGTAGAAAACGTAATGAGTTTAGGTATTTTAATAGAAATTGAAAGTGTCTCTTTGTGCGGAGTAGGTTCAAAAAAATCTACAAGCCTGGCCTTCCATTGATTTCGAATAGTAAGGGTTGGGGCCAACACCAAAGTTGGTTTACCAATACGCAGGAGCATCTCTAAACCTAGTATCGTCTTGCCAGAACCTGGAGGGGCAACAACATGAAGGTGATTATCTATAATGTGATCTTGAAAACCATCTAGAAATTTCCCTTGATACTCCCGCCATGGAAATTTAAAAGTTAACGGTGTTCCGAATAATGCCAATAGCCTTCCTTTTTCTAAAAACTAAAAATACTACAACCTATAAGCGCAAAGTGCTTTAAATATGATAAAATAAAATTTAGTACACTCCAACAACCCACTAAATTCTATATCTTACTCCTCTATAACAATCAAATTATCATCAGAATTACGATCAATGAGCTTATTGTAGGGGTCAATTCCTGCTTTTAAAGGCTTTTCACTGGTGATGATAGTAAAGGTATTATCTCCGGGAGATAGCCATTTTAAATCGAATGAAAGTGGGTTCTTAATCGTTACGCCATCATCGTTGGTAATGTCCTCTCCAAAAAGTCCCACATCGACCAAATTCTTTTTATCATCCACCATTTTTTCCTTACCGGTGTCATCGTAATATATCTTTTTGGAGTTTACGGTGAATTTGGTCTCCCACTTACCATTGTCCAATGCTTTGGTCTTAGCCTCCATCACCCTGTTTTCATACAGGACAATCTCTTTAAACCCATCGTCCACTTTATATTTCAGGGAATCCGGCGTCACCGCATAAATAGCTTTATACAAATCTTCCGAGGTGGCGTAGTAGCCTTTCTCAAAGTATTTGAATTCGTTCAAGAAATTTCGCAGCGCCCTATTTACGACGTCTTCGCCCATAACATCCTGCAAATCGTACATGATCATTGAACCTTTTTCGTACCAAATATACTGACCGGTTTCCACATCCATTAAAGAACGTTCCGGCTTAAAACTGAACTGTCTATTGGATAAATAATCGTCCAAGGAATTTTTCAGGAAGGATTTGATCCCGTTTTCCCCATATTCCTGTTTCATGGTCATAAGCGATACGTATTCCGCCAACGTTTCCGAAATAATATTGGCCCCGGAAGTCTTGCTCGGCGTTACGATATGACCCCACCATTGATGCGCCACCTCATGAGACGTTACCCGAAAAGCGTAGTTGTAATCCGCTGCCCTTGAAAAATCGGCCACAAAACCAAAATCCTCTGAATAGGGTATCGTCGTGGCAAAAGACTGTGCAAAATTGGAATAGGCCGGGAATTCGATAATACGTATGACCGAATACGGGTACTCCATGTAGTTTTTGGAATTATAATCCAATGATATTTTAATGCCTTTTATAAAATATTCCAAGTTTCTATCATGTTTGGGAGAGTGATAGATTTCAATAGCTACATTTTTACCGCTAGGAGCCGTCCAGATATCCTTTTCCACAGTATATTCGGCACTTACGAAGTTGAAGAAATAGTCGGTCTTTTCCTCTAACTTATACGTGTAGTAACTACGGTCACCTTCTTCCCATTTTTTAATCAATGTTCCCGGAGCAATTGCTATTTGGTCTTTTGAAGTACTTACCGTTGCCTCAAAAGACATGTAATTACTGTCCTCATTAAAAAGGTTCTTTTTAAGTGCGGTACTGTCCGTTCTTGGTGGGTATAGAAAATCCAACTCTTCCAATCCGTATTTTTTACGCACTCCATTATCACTCAAAGCCCGGTCGTAATGAAAGGTTGGGAAAATAGCATCCCTAAAAAAGGTCCCGTTATTCAAAATCGCTGTTTCCGTATCGTTAGAAAATCCGTGGGTACGCACCTTGGTTTCAATAACCAGATTGGCCGTGTCCTTGGGTTGTAATGGTTGCGGTAATTTGTAAATAAACAATCGGTATATACTGTCGTTCAAGAAGGGTTTTATCTCGACACCATTATATTGTACTTTACTGATTTTGGTGTCAGCGATGGGAAATTTAATTTCCATCAGAACCGTATCAATAGGTTTTTCCGATGGGTTTATTACCCTAAAAATACCCTGTGCATCTGCTTTACGTTCTTTGGGATAGATATCAATGTTTGCCTTTAAATCTATAACCTGAATGTGCGGTTTACCAATGTACTTTCCATAGGCCTTCTCCGCATCGGCGTTTACTTTTTCCCCATAATCGCCATCCTCCAATTGATTCAAAACTTTAATGTTGTAATAGCTGTAGGCGGCTACCGAAGCAAAAGCAAAGATGAACAATAGCGTATAGGCCACTGTTTTTCCCTTAAACCTTGCCTTCGCCAGTTTTAGACGTTCCTTGGCAGAGGAAAAGAAGCCCCTGTTCCAAAAGATTTTTCCAATCGCCGCAAATATGCAGGTAAGCAAGACCCAATACAAATTCAACCAAAATTCACCGTACAAATAGTGCCCAAATCCATTGAGGTCGCTTAAAAAGCTTCCCGTAGTATCTCCAAAAATTAGTAATGGATTGTTTAATTTAAATGCCAAATTCAATAATAAAGGCAGACCTACGTAGATGGCTACCACAATAAAATGACCCAAAAATTTATTGTTGACCAGCACGTGTACAAAAAATGCCAGTAGTAATGTCATTAGATACCCTGGGAATATCTTAGAGAAATTATAAACGAAGTACATCCCCAGTTCGTAGTTGAAATATCCGTTTAAAGTTTGATATATAATACCGACCAGTATGCCTACTAAGGTCAACAAAAACGCTACCCCAACTAGGGAAATGATTTTAGAAAGGTATAAGGTATTATTGCTT
Source organism: Maribacter aestuarii (assembly GCF_027474845.2). Lineage (NCBI taxonomy): Bacteria > Pseudomonadati > Bacteroidota > Flavobacteriia > Flavobacteriales > Flavobacteriaceae > Maribacter > Maribacter aestuarii. The sequence continues at coordinate 1,938,990 of NZ_CP107031.2, read as the reverse complement.
ACCGGGAGTGCGTCGTAAAACTCAAAAGTTTTGTTTTTCCGTGTTCTATGCACAGCCTCCCCTGCATAAATAATTAATATGATGACCGAAAACAGTGAGATACCCCCTGCAATCTGCACGACCATGTACCGTGTTAGCGGTAAGGAGGGTGTGCCGTAGATCTGATTGGATTGATAGGCCACAAAACCGGCTATGAGTATTCCGATGACAATCAATACCAAAAAAACGGATTCCTTTACGATGGAGAGAAATTCAATCTTGCTAAGCGACCAAAGATTCTCTCGTTGCGATTTTTTGGAAAAACTTTGTACTACTGAAGTTATGTTCCCAGCCTCATAAACCTCCTTATCCTCTTTGACCGACTTTTTCTTTTTCGAGGACAAAAAGCCTTTGTATGAAAATTTAAATAGTGTAAAGAAAAATATGGCGGTTGCTATTCCCAACCATAACAGCCGGTTGATCATAAACTTCCCGCTTAGGGAGAGTTGGGTAGTATTCAATTCGTCAACCGACCAGTATTTTGTAAGGTATCCATGCGCGGTTTCCCCAAAAGGATCCACATAAACGCTTAACCATTCGGTATCCAAATTGGATAGTAATTGACCCGAAACTATGGTGGCCAACAGAATAACAATTCCGCCTAGATATAGTATGGGCATCCGTTTAAAAAACGTCATTAGACTAAAGAAAAGGCTTCCCACAAAGAACGCATTGAACGTTAATAGGTAAATAAAGGGAAGGAAATAGGACCAAAAATTAAAATCGGTATACGTACCGTAGTCGGGCCTATCCAAAAGCGCTCCCAAGCCATACCCTATCATAGCGCCGAATACCGCGGCCAAATTCATGAGGGTAACAATGGTAAAACTTCCCAAAAAGCGGCCCAGGATATAATTTTTCTCGGGTATGGGGAACGTAAAATAGGTCTGTGCGGTCTTATGCTCTTCATCTCTGAATACAGGAACACCCATGATGGCCGCATAAAAGAATAGCGCTAATATGCTCATCCCTCCAAGAACGCTAACAATGGCATTTGGGCTATTGGTATACTGCGCGGTTATGGATTTATCAAAGACCGCCAATAAAAGCGGAATCAGGAACATGAGGAAGATATAGATGTACGTTGCCGGCCTTCTAAGGCGGTACTTCAACTCAAACAAGAATATTTCCTTCATTAGGCCACGGTTTGAGGTTGATTGATACTATAAAAATAAAAGTCCTCCAAATTATTGTTTACCGGTTCAAAACCATCCCCCGGATGACTATCACTGTAAACGTTCACATTCAAATTACCGCTCCTCAAATAGGTGGACAAAACTGTATATTCCGTTTGGTATTTTTCAATATCCTTTTTAGCTATCTTTTTTCTGAAAACCTTGTTATCCAATGTATTGGATAAGGTCTGTGGATGTCCTTGTACAACTATCTTACCTTCATTGAACACGGCCATATTGGTACATAGGTTAACCACATCGTCCACGATATGGGTAGACAAAATAACCACGGCGTCTTCTCCAAGTTCACTTAGCAGGTTGTGAAAACGATTACGTTCCAAGGGATCTAGCCCGGCTGTGGGTTCATCTACAATAATCAATTTTGGATTTCCTATCAATGCCTGTGCAATTCCAAAACGTTGCCGCATTCCGCCCGAATAATCGCCCAGATTACGTTTCCTGAATTTGTAGAGGTTTACCTTGTTCAGCAAATCTGAAACATAGGATTTGCGTTCGTTCTTATTTTGAATCCCTTTTATTTTGGCAATATGGTTCAGCATCATTTCTGCCGATACTTTTGGGTACACCCCAAAATCCTGTGGCAGGTAACCCAGTATCTTCCGCAACTCGTCCGGCGCTGAAAACACATCAATGTCATTGAAAGTGATAGTGCCGCTATCGGCCAATTGCAAGGTGGCGATGGTGCGCATTAACGTTGATTTTCCTGCGCCGTTAGGGCCTAACAATCCGAACATCCCCGTACCTATTTCTAGGTTTACATCGTTTAAGGCCTGTGTTCCGTTCGGATACGTCTTGTTCAAGTTTGCTATGGAGAGCATATGCTGATTTTTGGTTGGTTTCTAATTTTTAGGAATAAGTAGGAATTCCATTCCATTTGTTACGAATTAACGGATAAATATTGTAAATCATTTGAGAACAGGACCGCAATGCTGTTATAGAATCCTAGGCGTACCGTATATTTGTGTAAGCTCATTTTTTAAAATGAACATATTGAACCTAGAAAAACAAACACGTGTATCCACTTATAAGAAATAGAAGACTCAGAAGCTCGGACGCCATAAGGCATTTGGTCCGCGAAACCATCATTACCCCTAGTGATTTCCTCGTTCCGCTTTTTGTGGTGGAGGGTAAAGGTGTTAAGGAAGAAATAAATTCCATGCCCAATTATTACCGGTTAAGTTTGGACAACTTGGAGAAAGAAGTAAAAGAACTCTGGAATATGGGACTTTGCGCGGTACTCCTATTCGTAAAAGTTCCGGAAAATCTTAAGGACAACGCCGGTTCCGAAGCTTTAAACGAGAATGGTTTGATGCAATTGGCCATTAAAACTGTAAAAAATGCCTGTCCTGAAATGTTGGTGATGACCGATGTTGCCCTGGACCCCTATTCTTCTTACGGGCATGATGGTATTGTATCGGACGGACAAATAGTAAACGATGAGACCGTGGAAGTGTTGGCGGAAATGAGTATTTCCCATGCCAAGGCCGGAGCAGATTTTGTGGCGCCCAGTGACATGATGGACGGTCGAATATTGAGCATACGGGAAGCCCTGGAGGATGAAGGCTACACCAATACCGGCATCATGAGCTACAGCGCCAAATATGCCAGTGCTTTTTACGGACCTTTCCGGGACGCCTTGGATTCTGCGCCTGTGGACCAAAAAAATGTACCGAAAGACAAAAAAACCTATCAGATGGACTCGGCCAACCGGTTCGAGGCAATTCGGGAAACACAACAAGATATTGATGAAGGTGCGGACATTGTGATGATAAAACCCGGTCTTTGCTATTTGGATATTGTGCGGGAAATTAAGAACGAGGTAGACGTTCCGGTTGCGGTTTATCAAGTATCCGGCGAATATGCCATGGTGAAGGCCGCTGCGGAAAAGGGTTGGTTGGACCACGATGCCGTAATGATGGAGCAACTCATTGCCATAAAACGGGCTGGTGCCAATATCATAGCCAGTTATTTCGCCAAGGATGTGGTCCGGTTAATGTGAACCTAGGTTTATGAAACAGCTCCAATTATTTTTCTTCTGTCTCTTCCTTTGCCAATTAGGGGCACAAGAAATCATTCCAGATAAGATGGCGCTACGCAATGCTTCGGCACTCGATAATTCCTTGTTATCGGAGATTGATTTACTTTCCGTAAACGCAAAGGTAGACTCCATTATAACAAATGGTATAAAAAACGAAGCATTCCCTGGCGCGCAGGTGCTGGTTGCCGAAAAAGGAAATATCATCTTTCATAAGGCCTATGGCTATCATACCTATGACAGCCTGCAACCAGTTGGGCTCAGCGACATTTACGATTTAGCTTCTGTTACGAAAATCCTAGGCCCCTTGCCTGCTTTGATGAAATTGGTGGAGGAAGGAAAACTTGATTTGGATGCGCCCTTTAGTAATTATTGGACCCCGTGGCAACGAAGAAAGGATAAAAGGGATATTACCCTCAGAGAAATCCTGGCGCATCAGGCCGGGCTGGAACCCTATATCTTATTTCTGAGTAAGGTTTTGAAGAAAGATGGTCACTTAAAACATCGATTTGTAAAAACCTCCAAAAGAAATCGGTTTGAAAATGAAGCCTATGACGGACTTTACGTAAAAAACCGTTTCAATAGAAAAATGTACCGTATCATTAATCGCTCCGATGTATCCGAAGATAAAACCTATCGGTATTCCGGGTTAACCTTCCTCATTTTCCCGGCATTGATTGATCAACTCACCGGTGTACCCTATGAAAAATATATCACGGAAAACTTTTTTAAGCCCGTAGGTGCAAAAACATTGGGTTTTCTGCCTATGACCAAAGGTTTTCCGAACAAAATAGTTCCTACAGAGGAAGATACTATATATAGGAATACCATGACCCAGGGCTGGGTACACGATGAAAATGCATCCTTACTTGGTGGAATTTCCGGTAATGCCGGACTATTTGGTTCGGCATCGGACTTGGCCAAGATGATGCAGCTCTATGTACAATTTGGAAATTTTAACGGGGAACGCCTACTATCGGAAAATGTGGTGAAAGAATTCATCAAAATACAATATCCGGATAATGATAATAGACGCGGCTTGGGCTTTGACAAACCACTTTTGAACAACGACACCCTCTCCCTATCCGAGGCCTATCCTGCCCCAGAGGTGAGTGCCAAAAGTTTTGGACATAGCGGATTTACGGGCACATTCGTATGGGCCGACCCAGAAAACCAATTGGTATATATTTTCCTGTCCAACCGGGTCTACCCTACCCGGGCCAATCGTAACCTGTATGAAATGAATATCCGCCCGGCAGTACAGCAGGTATTTTATAACGCCTTAACCCGTATGGAATAAGGTAAGGCTATTAGCAATTTATTGGTATCTTAGGCGCACAAAATAACCACATGGGATTACTTATTTTTTACGCACTTATCTCCATCTTTTTTTCGTTTCTCTGCTCTATTCTAGAGGCAGTACTCTTAAGCATAACCCCAACATTCGTTAACGTTAAAAAACGTGAGGGAAAGTCGTACGCCCATACCCTGGAAACCCTTAAAAACGATGTGGATGAACCCCTCATTGCCATCTTGACCATAAATACCATTGCACATACGGTAGGTGCCATTCTTGTGGGGGTACAGGCTAAAGTTGCTTATGCCGAGCTATACGGCTCCACTACCAGAAGCGTATTGGGGATGGAGTTTACGGAAGACTTGATGGTAGGGGCGGTATCCACCGTTATGACCATTCTGATACTCGTCGCTTCGGAAATCATCCCAAAGACCATTGGGGCCACTTATTGGAGGCAATTAGCCAATTTTAGTGCAAAAACGCTGAAAATCATGGTAGTGGGTCTAAAATATACCGGTTTACTATGGCTGTTACGTCTATTTACTAAGCTTGTTGGCGGAAAAGGGCATCACGGTAGTGTGTTGAGCAGGGAGGATTTTACGGCCATGACGGACATGGCCCATGAAGAAGGGGTTTTTGAAAAGTCCGAGTCTACCATTATCAAGAACCTATTGCGTTTTGACGAAGTCCTCGTTAAGGATATCATGACGCCAAGGGCGGTCATGAAAATTGCCTCTGACCAAAAGACCATACAAACCTTTTTTGAGGAGAATCCAAAGCTCCGCTTTTCCCGGATTCCTATTTTTCACGAAAAAATGGACAACATTACCGGATTTGTGCTAAAGGACAACGTTTATGAGGAAATCATCAACAAGAACGGCGATATGCTCTTGGGGGAACTAAAACGCGATATTCTCGTTACCCGCAGAAGCACCCCCATACCCAAATTATTTGACATTCTTATCGCCAAAAGAGAGCATATTGCCCTTGTAGTGGACGAGTACGGATCAGTAGCCGGGCTGGTAACCATGGAAGATGTAATTGAGACCCTTCTGGGACTTGAAATCATGGACGAGAGCGATAATATTGCCGATTTGCAGACCTTTGCGCGTAAAAACTGGGAAAACAGGGCCAAACAGAGCGGCGTCATTGAAAAAGATCCACCAACCCCCAAAGAGAAATAAAAAAGTTAGTTATGGATCGTGCTTTTATTAAAACACCTTTGGGCGTCGCCAAATTAAAAGGTAATGCAGATGGCCTAAGCTCCATAACAGTTTTAAATACCGATGAAACCGTAACGGACATTGTTCCGGAATCATTGGAAGATGCTGTTTATCAACTCAACGAATATTTCCAGGGAAAGCGTCAACAGTTCGATTTGACGTTGAACCCTGAAGGCACCGATTTTCAACAACGTGTTTGGCAGGCCTTAGAAGAAATTCCCTTTGGTAAAACCGTATCCTACCTACAACTCTCCAAAAATTTGGGCGACCCCAAGGCCATACGTGCCGTGGCGGCAGCAAACGGTAAAAATCCGCTGTGGATCGTGGTTCCTTGCCATAGGGTCATTGGCAGTGATGGTTCCTTGACCGGTTATGCCGGCGGACTACACCGAAAAAAGTGGCTTTTAGCGCATGAAAGTCCCGCAAAACAACAATCTCTCTTCTAGTTTAACCGACCGTTTGGTCGGTAGGTACCCCTTGTCTCTTGGATTAGTGCTTAACGGTTACTTTTTATCCAGAATTGTGGCTAAACAACTGAAATTCACGATTTCCATATCAATGAGAGGTTGTAAAAAACAAACTGGATGGTCGGTATGGCCCTATTATAAAATTGAAGCTCTACAAGACTAAAGATTGCTGGAAAAAAGAAGATTAATCCTCATCTAAGCTGATAGCAGATCAGATATATAAGGATGATTACAAGAAGTCCAACGGACTTTTTACTTGTAACATACTTCTTTTGGAAACGTGGGTATAAAGCATGGTGGTTTTGATACTGTTATGCCCCAAAAGTTCCTGTATGAGGCGTAAATCTGTTCCCGACTCTAAAAGATGTGTTGCATACGCATGTCTAAGACTGTGCAACGTAACCTCTTTTGTAATTCCGGCCCTTTTTACAGCTCCTGAAAAAACCGCCCTAAGGCTGGCAGATGCGTATTTATTTTTTTGACCCTCGAACAAATAAACCCTAGGCTCGTATTGTTTATAATATTTTCGCAACAGTAGTTTTAAAGATTCTGGAAAAGGCAGCTGCCTATCTCTCTTTCCTTTGGCTGCTTTAATGGTAACTATATCCCTGTGCTTATCTATATGGGATAATTTTAGGTTAATAAGTTCACCACTCCTTAAGCCCAAGGCATAGATAGTGGTTAGCATCGCTTTATGCTTTAAATTCTCTGTAAGATCAAGCATTTTTTTTACCTCTTGCAGCGAGAGAATATCTGGCAACACCCTTTGCGGTTTTCTAGGTCGTACCGTATCTAAATCTAAATGCGTTCCGTACATCTCTTTCATATATAATACCAAGGCACATAGCAACTGTTTTTGGGTTGTATATGCGTAACTCCTTTTTGAAATAATATTACGGATGTGCTGCAACAAGAAAGGGGTTTCTAATCGATGGATTTCTTGGTTCTCACCAATGAAGGTATCAAATACGGATAACAAGCCTACATATGCATTTATAGTGTTACTGCTATACCTTTTAATGGTTAAGAGTTGTTCAAAATCTTTAAACCTGTTCATATACGTCTACTGTTTTGTATAAAGGAAAGTTACATTATTTATGATTATAAACATTCGATAGCAGGAGGTTATGCATACATTTTTGTTATTTTAGCTTTATAACCTAGTTGAATTTCATTACTCATATCCTCTCTACTGTTTTTTATAGGTATTCATGTGTTCGCTGCGCTCGTGACGGCTATGCCGACCTGCGTTGCTCTATTTTTGATACTCAAAAACCCCGCCCCACAGGTAATGAAATTCAACTACAGTGTGCCTTTCTCTCGTGCGTTGTACGCACTCGTCGAAGGCAGGACCGGATAACTTATTGTCCGATAACCATTCCACGGCATACACCAGACCAGAGATAACCCCTTAGATGAACGAAAGTCAACAACGACGCTATAAGTAATCCGGCACGACCCTGTACGTATTTTTATCCTTATCACTATCTTCGATAGCGAACAAACAAAAATCCGAGGTATGCCATGTCCACGACTCGCCCATTGCTGAAGCAATGTCGTGTATAGCGCTTCCGTTGTGCGTAATTAACCGAAAGATGAAAATCATACCAGAAAACAAAATTGAATTGTATTTAAAATTGGGGAGAAAACTATCCTGTTTTGTGAAAGTCGACTCATATTTTGAAAGTAGAACTTGTGATTGGATAAAACTTGAAAAATATGATTCGAATTATAAGGCTACTTTGGTTCGAAGCTTTGATGAAGGAGACGAGTTTTTTAATGATGTTTTGAAGTTTGAAACAGTGAATGAACTTGACGGAGAAGTTGAGTTTATTGAAGGAGATATTCAAACTATTAAAAAATGGGTCTTTGAAAATTATAATTTGAAAATGGATGGATTTTATCAGATGAATGACTTGAAAATAAAATATATGGAACTTGTAAAAGAAAAAAATTGGGAAGTCAACTTAATGATGAACATATTTAAAACTAAGAATGAAAATAATAACAATTATTGCAATATTGCTATTAAAAGTAAATTGTAATGGTCAAAATCAAGAAATGAAAACACCTACTGAAATAACAAAGGAATTTATAATTGACTATAAAAAATGGAATGACTTTGCCTTCGCTGTAAAAGAAAATAAAGATGAAAATGGCCAGTATAAAATTGGTAAAATGTATGATGACTTAATACTCAAATTTTGTAGTCCTGAAAAAAAATATCAGGGACTTGCTTATGGAAGTGATTCTGACCATTGCCCTAAACAAGAATTAGTAATTGAAGAAATAATTGATGCTGCAAAAGCAATTGTTAAAACAAAATTTACCAATGAAAAATTCAGTTTTATAGAACATGATTATGAATATCATTTTACTCTAATTGAGAATAAATGGATTTTAGAAGAATTGTATTTAGTGGATGATGATGGAAAATATAAGTCGCTGTAAAAACTACGCACAACTCAACCTATAAACAATACTGGCTTAGGTTTTAAACGCAATGGTTTGCGTATTTTCAGAGTGTCGCCAAATCTTTGGGATTTCGCTTTGGACAAAAAAAGAAAAAACAAAACCAAAAATTTTTGCTTCGCGCTTAGCTGGAAATCCGCTGGATTTTTGCGCCGCACTAATCATAGCCCAGCCGTTGAATTTCATTACTCATATCCTCTATACTGTTTTTTATAGGTATTCATGTGTTCGCTGCGCTCGTGACGGCAATGCCGACCTGTGTTGCTCTATTTTTGATGCTCAAAAACCCCGCCCCACAGGTTATGAAATTCAACTACAGTGTGCATTTCTCTCATGCGTTGTACGCACTCGTCGAAGGCAGGACCGGATTACTTAGTGTACAGTAACCATTCCACGGCATACGCCGGACGAGAGATAACCCCTAAGATGAACGAAAGTCAACAACGACCCTATAAGTAATCCGGCACGACCCTGTACGTATTTTTATCCTTATCACTATCTTCGATAGCGAACAAACAAAAATCCAGGGTATACCATGGCCACGACTCGCCCATTGCTGGCGCAATGTCGTGTATGGCGCTTCCGTTGTATGCCAGGTAAAAATTGAACTGTAAGCCAAAAATCCAACTTGGAAAACCTTCAGAAAGTGTGCTCTCCAATGGATATAATGCTATTTTGAGTAGAATAAGAATATTTATTAGACATTTAGTAAGAAAAAAATGAAACAGATATCTTTTTGGCCAATAGGGGTAGCGTTAAGCTTACTGATGGTGATGCCCGCAATAGTCACAGCACAGCAAAGCAAGCTCACGCTTGACGACCTATTCGCGACAACAAAACTGACGGGAACAACCCCATCCCGGCCTACGTGGGCACCGAACAGCGAGCACTTCGCCTTTTCCTGGAGCGAACCAGGAAATCCTGGACGTGGCCTCTGGCTATCCACAAGCGACGGAAAGGAAGTACGCCTCATTTCTAATACGGCATCCGAAGCAGTGAGCGAAATTGTCTGGACCGACGCAAACACCATCATGAGCCTGCGAGGGAACAACTTATGGCAAACAACGCTAAATCAAGTAGACGATCTCCAGTATATGCCCGTAGAGACCGGTGCACATAACCTATCGATATCACCAAGCAGCAAGCAGGCGGCATACATACGTGATGGTGACCTATGGCTTGCTGACTTCGCTTCCAAAGAGAATCGACAGCTTACAGAAATCGGCATCGCCAGTCTCTCGAGCCTACCGAAGGGGCGTTATAGCCGACCGGAACGTGAAATCGGTCCGGGCATCTGGAGTGGGCCAACGTACAAGTGGTCCCCAGATGGCCAAACAATCGCGTTTCACGTTGTTGACCGACGCGAGATGCGAAAGGTGCCCTTCCCGGATTATCTGGCAGCCGAAACCAACCCCAATGAGGTACGCCGAAGCTACCCGGGCGATCCTAACGAGATTCGCAGGGTTGGCCTGCTCGATGTAGCAAGTGGTAATATTACGTACCTGGATTTGCCAGACCCACACGCCAAGCAGATTATCGACTTCAACTGGTCACCAAGCGGTGCTTTCCTGGTTGATACCGCATCCGACACAGCAGTTGAGCGTAAGTTGTACGTTGTGGCACCTGGAGAAAGCAAACTGCGCGAGATTTGGCGAGGTGTTAGAGCGAACCGCATGTACACATCGTTTGGATCTACTTGGCATCCGGATGGGCAGCAGGTCGTTTTCTTAAGTGATATGGGTGATAGATATGGCCTCTATACGATTGATTCCTCACCGTCTAAGGATCGTCCGCAGCTATTGACTGATCCGTCCTACGATGTATTGTCTGCCCCAGGTATTGCTGGTGATGCACTGTTTTATACTGGCAACGGTGTTAATCCGTACGAACAACACGTGTATCGCCTGAATACGTCCAGTGGCGTGCCCGAGCAGCAAACGCATCTTGCAGGCCGAAACGATGGCTACCCCTCACCGGATGGCCGGCACCTGGTGTTCATGCACAGCAACGACACCTCTCCACCCGAGCTTTATGTGCTCAACAGTACGGGTGGTGACGCCACACGAATAACCCATTCTCCGCTGCCTGCCTTCACGGAGAGAAGCTGGACCGCCGCAGAATATGTTAATTTCCCCAGTCTTGTTGATGACTATACCCTGCATGCCCGAATCCTGAAACCTTCCAACATGCAGCCCGGCCAGAAGTATCCAGTGCTGTTTGGACCCGTGTATTCTAATACAGCGAGGAACCGCTGGGCCGGTAACTACAGCCTCATACAACAACTGTTGGTTCATAAGGGATACATTATCGTGCAGGTAGATTCACGTGGTAGCAACGGTTATGGCAGGGCATTCCGTGAAGAGTTCCTGCTGGGCTTTGCCGACCAGGATATTGAGGATTATGCAAGTGCCGTTGCCTACATGGAGTCACTGGATTATGTAGATCCCGATCGCATCGGCATCTGGGGCAGCAGTTACGGTGGAACGCTCTCCGTTTATTCGCTCTTGATGAAGCCCGGCCTATTCCAGGTGGGTGTTGCGGCAGCGGCAGCCGTTGACCCGATATTCTTTGGCACGGACGACGTGGCCATTGTTCGTCGCCCACGGACACATCCGGAGATTTTCGAGAGAAAGGCGATTAAGTATGCAGCGAATCTGGAGGATAAACTTCTGTTCATCCATGGGATCCAGGATCATGTGGTACCCTTCAAGACGACGGCCGTGTTGGCTGAAGAACTGATTAAACAAGGCAAGGACTTCGACTTTGCGTTTGCCCCGGGTGCGACGCACGGATGGAGCCGTCAGCAGCATTACGATCGCTACTTATTTGGCAAGATGATCGAATACTTTGACCGACACCTAGCTGTGCCGTCTGAGTAGATGTTTGCTGGTGTCTTGTTGCTAGGCGTAGAATAACGCCGCATAACAAACGATATACTACATGCCTCATCTGAGTTATCTGACAGTGAAACGTAACAAAGAAACATTACCGATATTTGAAAGCCCAGAGGAACGTGCCATATCTGGGCGTTCAGGTCAATTAGCTAGACACTTCGTGGTCGTCGTATGTTCACTCCGCTCGGTGGCCCTATAATTTACAATCCCAATACCACAAAATCCCGCAAGGGTACATCCGCCAACTCGCACCCCTTCAAGAACTCTGGAGCGAATTCAATCGGAAGACAGCTATCCGCCCCATAGTTGAACGGTTTTTGCTATATTTCCGTAGAAATCAATGCCAACGCAACCCGCCCACTGCTCACGCAGCTGTCGTGTTTAGCGCTGTAGTTAGGCAGAAGCGAACGAAATTCGAAATATTAATACAAATGAATTCAAGAGTTCACTTTCTAAATTTTGGATTTATATGATATTTAAATCAAAATTGTTACTTATTGTTACTTTGCTCTTCTCAATTCATAAAAGTATTGCACAAGATGTATTTACGGAAGTTGGTATAGGACTTGGAAACGTTATCGGAAAAGAGCATCAAAAAGGTAAAGCAGAAATCTATTTTAATATATTCAAATCATATAGATTTGGTGAGATTGGATTGGATATCTCAACTGGTGGAAATTTCATACCTGGAAATATAAGTGGAATTGAAGATAACACTGAAACTTTATCACCAAATGACGCAAAATTTACTTCCATATCAGCTTTTTATAGATTACCAATAATTAAGAAAATATACTTTGAACCTAGATTTGGCTACTCTACATTATTTTATTTTATCAATGCTGATAATGAAAGAAAAATAAATAAGTCAAATATTACATACGGACTTGGAATTGGCACAACTCTTTTTGAAAATCTCTCATTATCCTTAAGGTATCAGCATTTAGGAAACACACCTAATTATGAAGGAAGTAAAGAATCAACTACGATTATTTCAAAGTCCGAGCCCTTAAATTTGGTGTTTTTAAGAGTAGCATACCGATTTAATTGGGATTCAATATTTTAAAATTAGAAATTATAATAAATCATTTAGATTAATTTAAATAAAACTGGAATTGATAATAAATTCTAAAAGCCACTGCCTAACAATGTAAAAAAATTATCGTGGTTTAATCACTAAAACAAAAGTGAAATTTATAAATTAAACAACAGTAATAAACGTAATGGTAAGTATATAAAATCCACTACTATTCTTATACGAACCGTTGAATTTCGTTACTCATATCCTCTATACTGTTTTTTATAGGTATTCATGTGTTCGCTGCCCTCGTAACGACTACGCCGACCTCCGCAGCTCTGTTTTTGATGCCCAAAAACCCCGCCCCACAGGTTATGAAATTCAACTACAGTTTACCTTTCTCTCATGCGTTGTACGCACTCGTCGAAGGCAGGACCGGATTACTTAGTGTACAGTAACCATTCCACGGCATACGCCGGACGAGAGATAACCCCTAAGATGAACGAAAGTCAACAACGACCCTATAAGTAATCCGGCAAGACCCTGTACGTATTTTTATCCTTATCACTATCTTCGATAGCGAACAATTAAAAGTCCGGGGTATGCGATGGCCACGACTCGCCCACTGCTGACGCAATGGCGTGTATAGCGCTTCCGTTGGCAACAAGCTAAAGAAACATCTGAACTTCAAATCAAAAAACGAACAAATGAACAAGACTGTCCTACTTTTATTTCTGACTTTTGTAATAATTTCTTGCAAACAACCAACTGAAAAATCTAACAAATTAAAAAAAGACTTTTCAGCTGTTAAGGACACATTAACTACAAAATTAGAGGAATCAAATAAAGATGGGGAAATAGTTGGTTTTTCAGTAGCTATTATCGCTGAAGACAATGTGATTTATAATAAAGGATTTGGATTTTCTGATTCCAAAAATAATAAGGAATATAAAACGAATACCATTCAGAATATAGGTTCGATTGCAAAAACTTTAATCGGTATATCCTTATTGAAAGCTCAAGAATTGGGAAAACTAAATTTAGATGACCCAATAAATAAACATCTACCATTTGAAGTAATAAATCCTAATTATCCTGACGTTCCAATTACCATAAGGCAATTAGCAACACATACGTCATCAATAGTTGATGATGAAGAAAATTATTTAAAAGCATTTATTCTCGAAAACGATGAGGTAAAAGAAGAGGAAGAAACCGCTTTCACTCATTTTCAAAAATCTGACAAAAGAATTTCTCTCAAGGATTTTTTACAAGCTTGTCTTTCACAAGATGGCAAATGGTTTACAAAAAAAATGTTTTCCGAGAATATACCAGGTACAGAATTTGAATACACAAATTTTGGAGCAGATTTATGCGGTTTAGTAATTGCAGAAGCTACAGGAATGTCATATAAAGATTTTACCGAAAGATATATCCTAAACCCATTAAGTATGAACGATTCTGGCTGGTCGATTAAAGATGTAGATTCTCTAAAACGTTCAAAATTTTATCTCTACAAAGGTCAAAAAATTGCTGATTATACTGCAATTACTTATCCAAATGGCGGATTGTTTACTTCAAGCGAAGATTTAGGAAAATTTCTATCTGAACTTATGAAAGGATTTGATGGTAAAGGAACATTACTTAATAAGAAAAGTTATACCGAGTATTTTAAGAAACAATTTGAAAACCCTTTAAACGAAAGTGGTAGAATTAATCTTGGGCTTTTTGTTGAATATAACAACGACTTTGTGGGTTCTAATGAACTATTTATAGGTCATAATGGTTCGGATTTTGGCTCGTTTGCAATTATGTATTTTAATCCAGAAACAAAGATCGGAACAATTGTAATGTCAAATACGGACATTGATTACAAAGATAATGTTGTACCAGTATTAAAAAATATATGGAAAAATACATTGGAATACAAAGACAAAATGAACTAAAAAAGCCAGTTGCCAACAACGTATATAATTAATTGTTCGTTCTATGTGTACTCGGAAAATTCTTGTGGAATTTTCAGTAGGTTCGTTACCTTTTACTAAATTAGACCTGGTCAACACAACTAATCATATACAAACACGTTCAGGTCAATTCACCTGCGGTGAACTTTAATCGCTCCGTGCTGGGCACTCCCGCCCTCAAAGTTAATTGACCTGAACTACAGCGCAAAACCGGATTACCTAACGGGAAGCCCTAAAGGACATCACCTCCAGAGGGCATCGAGCCAAAACTGACACGAACGGCCACTAAAAGTAATCCGGCCCCACAGGTTATGAAATTCAACTACAGTGTGCCTTTCTCTCATGCGCTGTACGCACTCGTCGAAGGCAGGACCTGATTGCTTAGTGACGATAACCATTCCGCGGCATACGCCGGACATGAGATGACCCCCTAGATGAACGAAAGTCAACAAAGAGGCTATAAGTAATCCGGCACGACCCTATCCGTATTTTTATCCTTATCACTATCTTAGACAGCGAACAAATAAAAATCCGCGGTATGCCATAGCCACGACTCGCCCACTGCTCACGCAATGTCGTGTAGAGCGCTGCCCTTGGCAAAAATGTATTTTATAAAATAATGAATATGAAATATCTATTTGTATTGACAATGATGGCCCTAATTATCTCAAGTTGTGACCCCGTATCAGATATGGAAGCGGATATAGAAAATTTAACATCTCAGACTCTAACAATTCAATTTATCTCGTCAGATGAAAGTTTAAGCAAAACCTTGCAAATACTTCCTAATGGAATTGAACTCTTTCAGGAAGGTTTTGATATTGGTAGCACTTTTCTTGAACCTTCACTCGTAGATTATGATTCTGTGGTTATTAAAAATCAAACTGAACAGATTCTTAAAGTCTATAAAGAAAATGATACTGGGAAAAATATTTATAACATAGATGACTATTGGATAGCAAGTGAACCATCAAAAAGATTTTTTGATTACAAATATATAATTGAGAGCGATGATATTGAATAAGCGCTTTTGCCAACAATGCCTATAGCAAATAGCGCATGAAGCACGATATTTAAAGGCTTTGGTTGGTTTGCTAAGTCCGCTAAATCTTTTGGTTTGGCTTTTAAAATGATAAAGATAGAAACAAAACAAAAAGCTCTGCCTACTAGCGCAGAAGTAAACGAAAAAATTTACTTGCCGCCCCACTTCCCATAGTCCAACCGTTAGGCGAAATATTCTAATCTTATGTCTTACAATAGAAACAAAACAGAAATTTTTTGGGGTATTGCTGCTCTGACACTCTCTTTATTTCTTGCCTCATTTATTTTTGGTTTTCGTAGCCTTTTCAGTTGGACAACAGATATCAATGTTTATGATACCTTCCTCGTGACAGATTCCATAAACGGATTCATTCTGATATTGACACTGCTCACATTTTTGATATATCTAGTTAGGGCAATTAAAACCAAATTCAATAATCAAATTGTCAATTATATACTATTGTTTGCCAATGGTTATTTGATTTACTTAAGTAAGATGGTTGTGCTTATTGGCATAATGATTTCATCTGTTTTACAGCGAGATGGGGAGTCAAATGGCCAAGGTTGGTCTATAGAGCCGCCGTATAGTGCCAATACAGATTCCATCGATGACAATAGTTCAATAGTTGTGATAATCCAGTTGGCCTTAATAATTATTTTTGGTTATATCGCCTATCGAACTGGAGCAAATAAAAATAAGCGCCGCTCCTAACAACGGCTCTACCGGATCACTTATTGTTGGGTAACCATTCTACGGCATACGCCGGACGAGAGATAACCCCTTAATTGAGCTAAAGTCAACAACGACGCTATAAGTAATCCGGCGCGAACCTGTCCGTATTTTTATCCTTATCCCTATCTTAGATAGCGAACAAATGAAAATCTGCGGTCGCACTACATATAGTGCTTCCGTTGGCCGTATAATCAAACCCAATCTATGAAACGTTTATTAAGCTTATTTACCCTATTAATCTTTGTTTCTTGCCAACAAAATGAAAAAAGCCAAATCATTGAAAGCCCGAATAAAGAAATATCCGAAGCGATTGAAGTTTTAATAATTGGAACATTTCATTTTGAGAATTTTAATCCAGAAAACAACGGAGATGTAATAGAGGTTAATCTTCCAGATGTTCTTACAATAGAAAATCAATTAGAATTAGAAAAAATTGCAAAAGCGATAGTAAACTTTAATCCCAATAAAATATTTTTAGAATATCCATTTGCAGCACAAGAAAAAGTAGATTCAATTTATAAAAATTTTACATCAACTGATTTTTCAAAAGTTAAAAGGGACGAAAGATATCAGTTAGGTTTTAGAGTAGCTAAAATGATTGACCATGAGAAAGTGTATGCAATGGATTTTAGGACTCATTTTCCGTTTGATAGCTTAATGACACAAATGGAAAAGGCAAAGCAATATGACCTAATAGCGAAAGACAGCCTAGAAGTTTTAAAAATTGAGGATTTTGAGAACGAATTATATTCTTCGAATAAAAATTTATCCGAAATGCTATTTTACCAAAATGACAACAAAAAACGAAAAGAAGATATAAATTGGTATCTAAGCTTAGCAAATAAGGGAGGTGAAAAAGGAAACTTTGTAGGTGCTTATTTGACATCGGAATGGTATCGAAGAAACCTATACATGTATTCAATAATTCAAAAGGAAGTTGAACAAGAAGATAACAAAATTATGATTTTAGCCGGCGCGAGTCATATAGCCATGTTCAAAGATTTTATGGACTATAATCCCGAATGGAAAACTATTGAATTAAAAGACATAATGAAAGAATAACTATGGCTAACACCGGATGTTATTTATTACTAGTTCTACTCCGCTTCCGAAAATCCTCCCAGATTTTCTATTCGCTTTATATCTGCTAAATTAGGTGCTTGAACACGCAACTGACCATATAAAAATAGGTTCGTATCAATTAAATAGCCCAATTCGTGGTCATCGTGTCTTCGCTCCCGTCGGTGACCCCGTAGTTTATACTCCCAATAGCGCAAAATCTCGCAAGAGTACGTCAGCGAAAGCGGACTCCTTGGCGAACTATGAAGCGGATTGGACGGGAATACAGCTATTCGCCTCATGATTGAAGGGATTTTGCTATATTTCCCTTGAAATCAATGCCAACGCAACAATTCTCCCACTGCTCACGCTGCTGTCGTGTTAAGTGCTGCGGTTAGGCGTAAGGTGGAAAAACATATGATAAAGTATACAGCGATAATGTGTTCTTTAATAAGAATTCAATTTGTTAGCTGCAAATCAAATGGAAATAACACAAAAATGGAACAAGAGGAAAAACAAATCATTCAAATGTGCCAAGAGTTTGCATATAAAGCAGACAAATTAGAAACTAAAGCGTTCGGTAATTCTGACTATAAGGCTAATGCATTTGTTAACGACTTTAATTTATTGTTTGAACAATATGCGTTTGGAAAACAAAACAGAACGTTATCTGGCTTAAATTTTAGAAACCCTCCAAGATATTCCCATGTTGAAAAAGCAGCCTCTATTGAAACAGTAAAAGTAAATAAGTCTAAATATGAAATAATTTTTTGGGCTGATAAGTCATTCAATTCTCTAAAATTTATAGTCCAGAAAAAAGATGATGGATGGAAGTTAATAAAATTTCAAACTTGCTTAACAGCAAATCCTAATGAAAGGGACTGTAGCTGGAGAACTCACAAACTCTAAAAAATCTTCACAAAACATATACTATAAACAAAACGGGCTTCGGGCTTTACGAGAGGTTTGTGTATTTTTATGAAGTCCGCAAAATCTTTTGGATTTTGCTTTGGCCAGAAAAAGAAAAAAAATTACTATGTGTGTGACGGAAAGCAAACGTTAGTTTGCTCCCGTACTGTTCATAGTTCAACCGTTACCAAAAGGCTGATGAAACAAAATGAATAAACTAAATACAGGAGAATTTTACGGAACACATTACCGAAAATCAGCTTTTGAAAATTTAATAATCACAGATACAGAATACACACACAGAAAAGTTGATTGGCATTATCACGAAAATCCATATTTTACTTATTTACTTCAAGGCAAATTATTTGAATCCAACAAAAGGGAATCCTACTATTTACAGCCAGGAAGCTTACTATTCCATAATTGGCAAGACGCGCACTATAATACAAAGCCACCTGAATTTACAAGAGGTTTTCATATTGAAATGAATGAGGATTGGTTTTCAAATCTTGATATTCAAATAACGGATTTTGAAGGGAGTATCAATCTACAGAATGCAATAATTAAGAATCTGATGAATCAGATATTTATTGAAACTAAAATTAACGATCAGTATTCAAATTTAAGTATTGAGAGTAATTTGGCCGATATATTTCATACGATAAAGGAATCTAAAAAAGGGAGCTTCAAAAAACCAATTTGGGTAAAGCAACTTGAGGAATTACTAATTGAGGAAAAAATAGACTATTCTTTAAAAAGTTTAAGTTCGAAACTAAGAATCCACCCTGTACATCTATCTAGAGAATTCAACCGATATTTTGGAACAAGTCTTGGCAATTACATTCGATTGATAAAGCTTAACCAAGCTCTTTGCTTGCTAACTTCTAATAAATATTCATTGACAGAAATTTGTTATCAATGTGGTTTTTACGACCAAAGTCATTTCATTACTAGCTTTAAGCGTATCTACAAGACGACACCTTCAAAACTATTGAAGAACATTTCGTAATGTTAATTCTATACAATTTCTGATAGTTTTTTAATCTCATCTTTACAATTCATCATAAATCAATCAAAAAATGAGAATTAAAAACATCCTCTTTCTAGTCTTTCTTCTTTTTACATTTTCAACCTATGCCCAAAATATGGCAGAATATACAAGCGGTTGGGAAGGAAAAATAGAAAATACAAAAACATTTGTCCTAAAAGTAGAAATAGAAAATTTAGGACTTGAAAATACCAAATTCAAAATTTCGAACAAGCAAACTATAATCGATTATCCTTTTGATTCAACAAGCCCTTCAATAATAGAAATACCCTTTGCCCAAAACTATTCTTTTAAAGGCCAATTATCTGAAAATGGTAAGGAAATCAATGGGTTTATTAAGTCTGGAATGCTTCTTTATCATTTAAAACTAACACAATCAAGGAATAACTCTTTCACAGGCACTTGGAATATTTTAATTATCGATGAATTAAAATCTCTTGATTTCTATTTAAGTCTTGAAAATGGAGAAGGAAATGACTATCAAGCTTATCCCATTTTTGGTGACAACAGATTTACAGGAACCTGGTGTGATAATTTTCAAAAAGAAAATGATTTGATTTCATTTACTGACTTCAAAACAGGAATGCAGTTTAAAGGGAAGTTAATGGCTGAAAAAATCCTTTTGACTGTCTTTTTAGGCGAAAACGCCATTACAGAAATAAAACTAAAGAAATCTAAAACCGATTGGGAAATTGGCGGATTTCATAATGAGAATAAAACTTCTATTCTTAACCTAAAAGAAATAGAAGAGCTCATTTCCAAGGATTCACTACCTAACACACATTCCGTTTTAATTTCAAAAAAAGGAAAAGTAGTTTATGAAAATTATTTTGATGGCTACAATGCCAATATCCCTCACGATATGCGTTCAGCCTCTAAAAGTATTTCATCTGCTATCGTTGGTATAATAAAAGATAAATCACTTTTCTCAAGTGTTGAGCAATCCATTTTTGACTTTTTACCCGCTAAATATCAAACACTGAAAGACAGCTTAAAAGAAGAAATTGACATTCAGAGCCTTTTAACAATGAGTTCTGGACTAGATGCAGACGATTATACAAGCGTGAGAAAATCATCAGCATCAGAAAACAATTACCAACCTACTAGAGATTGGGTAGAAACCGTTTTAAAAGCAAGAATGATAAACGAACCCAATACAGAGGCAAATTATGGTTCAGCAAATCCATTTTTACTTGGCGTTGCAATGGATTCGGTTATTGCTGAACCTTTAGAATTGTTTATGGATAAATACCTTTTTCAAAAACTTGAAATCTCGAATTATATCATACAAACTGACAGAAACGGAAGGCCATATTTTGGAGGTGGAATGTACCTCACACCAAAAGATATGTTGAAATTTGGGGAACTCTATCTAAATAAGGGGAAATGGGAATCAAAACGTATTTTATCTAAAAAATGGGTTAAAAAGTCAATTAAGAACTACCGTAATTTAGACAATGTTCCAGAAAAAAATGGCTATGGATATTTGTGGTGGCACCACAATTATCGAATAAACGGAAAAATTATAGAATCAATTGAAGCCAGAGGAACTGGTGGTCAATATATTTTTGTTGTTCCTTGCTTAAAAACAGTTGTTGTTATCACATCTGGAAACTATAGAAATGGAAAAACACAACAACCAGAAATGATTTTTGAGGAGAATATTTTACCTTACCTCATTAATTAAAAAAAGCAGTTGCCAACATTGGTTATAAGTAATGGCGCCGTTCTTGCTTACCCTTCAGCAGGCTTAGGGCATGCTTTTGAGAATTCCAACGGATTTTCAGTTTGGTGTGTACTAGTAAAATTAACCGCTAAGACAAGCAACTGCTCATAGACGAGACCGTTCAGGTCAATTCACCTGTGGTTAGCCCTTATTGTGAAAAACTATTAGCAACTACCCAAACTCAAAATAAACAATGGAAAAACCAACTAAAATTTTCTTAATCATATTGGGAATTGTAGCAGTCGGAGTTGGAATTTGGTCTTATATCTCGGAAAAGGATACTTTCAACACTTATTCCGCAATATTTATCGGAATCGCGCTAATTGGAACTGTAATTTCAATACCGCCGAAAAATAAAAATAATTAACTGTTTTCGAGCAAGTTTACGAATAGACTTCTTGCTAGGGCGGAATTGACTAGCTAAACATACTTGAAAATGAAAACGCTGGAATTCCATCGCCTACGGAATTATAAAAACTATTTCAAAACGCAACGGAGACGGTGTACTCATGTGGTAACCGCAAACGATAACAGAGTCTAAAATTTATTGCTTGCAGATTTCCCAAACGGAAATCACGCACAAATACTATCTTTAGGTTCGGCTGGATGTCAGCGGAATAATGCTGAGTATAGTTCCACATCGTAATCATAGCCGAGACCATTAGCAATAATTTTATCTAACTTTTATCCGCAGCAATTTTAAAATTCGACCTTATGATAATATTAAAAAAAAACATGCTATTCCGACAAATTCTCCTTTTATGCCTTCTACTATTAACAATTTTCTATGGACAAGGGCAAGAAATATCAGTACCTAATCTAATCAACACGAGTCCCATAGATAGTTTGCCACCATATACAAGGCTTGTAAGCGGTTTTGGAGAACGTCCGGATTGGTCTCATGACGGCCGCTTCATTCTATTTTTGGACAAGCCAATGGGCGAAGTATATGAAATGGAATTAGCAACCGGAATAATACGTCCAAAAACCAGACATTTTAATCATTACGGTTTTACCAGAGCGATGTATTTATCAAACGGAGATATTCTACTGTCCGGTCCAAAGGAGCTTTTTGATCCTACTGACAATGCCGAAAGGGACAAGGCTCGTGACCTTACCTGGTTGTACGTCATGGACAAAAGTGGTGAAACACCCCCGGTTCCTTTAAATACCCTTTGCGCAGAAGGGCCGGCCGTTTCCAGAAATAGGACGAGAATAGCCTGGACACATCGAGATCGCCAGTTACCTGAGCTTGGGAAAAATAGGGCAAAGCTATTAATGGCCGAAATCATTTATCAGGACGGAATACCCAGTTTAGCCAACGAAAGAACAATTTTTGATTCAAAACAGTTGCCATTTTCACTGGGGCACGCAAGTCTTGAAACACAGAGTCTTGTTCCTCCTGAGGATATAAAAGTAACATTTGCCGTCTATACCATTAACAATGGAAATAATACGGATGTTTATATGGTTGATAGCGAAACAGGGAAATATAGAACCATCACTAATTCTCCCTGCTGCTACGATGAGCCTGAAGGAATATTCCCTGATGGGCAGCACACACTAGTAGAACACGGGCCCTCCGAGAAAAATGCCTGGCCACTGCTTGACCTGTACAAATTAAAATTAGATGGGTCCGGGGAAATGCAAAGATTAACGTATTTTACTAACTATAAAGGCTACAAGGCCAATCAAGGAGTAATTTCAGACGATGGGAAATATTTATGTTTTCAGATAGGGAAAGATAATACAGAACCTGGTGTAGGTTTTGGTTTTCTGATAATGGATTTGGAGGAAGCCGCAAAACACTTGGAGGGTTTTAAAACTTACGATGAATGATTATACTAAAATAATCGCTATTATGGCGTATAGTAATAACTGGTCCAGTGTTATTTTGAAATATAAATAGACGAATCAAAGTTCAGCATTATCTGAGAGGTTGGTGGTTTAAATTCCACTACTACTCATCCACAAAACCTTTGTATGTAACATTAATCAATTAAGAAAAGTATGAACTTAAACCAAGTAACGGTTCCCTCATTGGATTTGACAAAATCAGTCCCTTTTTATGAAAAACTGGGACTTAAATTAATTGTAGAAGCTCTACCCCACTACGCAAGGTTTGAATGCCCTAATGGAAATTCGACTTTCTCAATTCATAAAACGGAGGAATTACCAAAAGGAGAAGGAATTTATATTTATTTTGAATGTGAGAACCTTGATGAACAAGTTGAAACAATAAAAAGACACGGAATTGAATTTGACCATGAACCAACTGACCAAAAATGGTTGTGGAGGGAAGCAAGACTGAAGGATATTGACGGAAATCAATTGATACTTTTTTATGGTGGAGAAAACAGGTTGCATCCACCTTGGCGAATAGAATAACAAGGAATAATAAAAACTGTATTTCCTACCATAAATCACCACAATTTATTTTCAAAGGTGTTCATCGATTGGTCTCCTCCGGTCCGTGACTGGACTACCCCAAGATTAAGCTCAGAACAGGCTAAAATCCAGTCGGTATAACTAATTTAAATACCGAACAAAAAATTAACGTATGATAACCCTTAACTGAAGTTTATGCGAGACCCTTCAATTTCATATGGCCTTTATGTTTTTACGTACCTTCGAAACAGGAACCTAAATTCCACGGTTGCACTAAGTATAGTGCTTCCGTTAAGCGCAGGCTGAAACTAAACTTTAACAAGAATCCAATTTTTTAATCCTTAAATGAAACCAATAGAACAAATGAAAAAATTAGCCGTAGTATTTGTTATAGCAATTACTCTTTCATCTTGTAATCAAAGTAAAAAAAATACCGACAATTTAATAATAAGTGAAAACCAAATTACAAAGGATTCTTTAACAGCGGAATTGGATTCCATTCAAAAAAATGGGGAAATAATTGGATTTGCAGTTGCTATGGTCAACCAAGACGGCGTGCTCTATGAAAAAGGCTTTGGATTATCTAATCTTGAAACAAAAGTGAAGTATGACGAAAACACCATCCAGCATATTGCTTCGGTTTCTAAAACCCTAATTGGTATTGCCTTAATGAAAGCTAAAGAAATGGGGAAGCTAGATTTAGAGGACCCGATTGAGAATTATTTGCCCTTTAAAGTAATAAACCCAAATTATCCAAATGAAACGATTACTATAAGACAATTAGCAACACATACTTCTGGAATTAATGATACGGAACAATATATGAATCGAGCTTGGATTCTTACAGAGAATCAAGACTTGACCAATGTAAGTACAGATTATCCCGCTCAAAGATTGAATCCACCTGAACTAAATATTCCAATGGAAGAATATTTAAACGGATATTTAGCAGTAAATGGTGCATATTATCAAGATGATAATTACATCAACTTCAAACCGGGAGAACGATATAACTATTCAAACATAGGTGCTACATTGTGTGCATTGGTTATCGAAAAAGCAACAGGCCAATTATTTGATTCATTTACGGAAGAACATATCTTAAAACCATTAGGGATGAATTCATCAGGTTGGTCACTAGAAAATGTGGATATACAAAAGCATTCAAGATTATATAGAAATGATAATACATTGTTGCCTTTTTATACCGCTATAACTTTCCCTGATGGAATGTTGATTTCATCAAGTAGTGATATGGCAAAGTATTTAGTTGAATTGATTAAAGGTTATTCAGGAGAAGGTACATTACTAAAAAAAGAAAGCTACAGAGAACTCTTCACCGAACATTTAGAAGAACAGAACTTTGAATCACGAAATGCTGGGAATCCCTATAATGGCGATTATAGTCCTGCCCTATTCATTGGACATAGCGCATTGGGTTATATAGGACATTCAGGTGGTGACGCTGGAGTTGCTACTTGGATGTATTTTGACAAAGAAAAAAAGATTGGAAGATACATTGTAATCAACTGTGATATGGGAAATGACGAGAGAGCTAGAGAATTAGAATATTATGCAGTTTGGGATAAAATGAATGAATATTTTGATAAACTGAACGTAGAATAGCCAGCATATAAAGAATAGTGGTTTCTTGGTGCTTAAAGCGAAGATAATGAACCAAAAATCAGTACTTAATATCCGCTAATTTTCATCTACAAAACCATATTAAAGCATTTAAAAAACGAAAATAGATTATGATTAAAGGACTTTATGAAACCCATTTGTATGTTGAAAATCTAGAAAATTCAATCGAGTTTTACACTAAAGTTCTTGGACTAAAACAATGTCGTTTTGGAGCGGAACGTAGAACTGCCTTTTTCTGGATAGGAAAAGATAAACAGGCGATGCTTGGATTATGGGAAAAACCAAAGGAAGAAATTGATTTACGACATTTCGCTTTTGAATGTGACCCCGATTGGATTATAAATGAATCTATAGATTTTTTAAAATCTCATGACTTAAATTATTGGAACTTTCTACAGGACGACAATGAAAAGCCAATGGTTTTTTGTTGGATGCCGGCAGTATCCATATATTTTAGCGACCCGGATGGGCATTATCTTGAATTCATTGGACTTTTACCTGGAAAGACTAGAGGAAACGAAGAAAAACGAGTCGTTACTTATGAGCACTGGCTTAAGATAAATAATGAATAAAAAAATTGCTCTATTTTGGCCTTAATCAAAGGTAGTTGCAAGTTTACTACAGCTGAATTTTCTACTGAAATTCCTCGCATGTAAACCCGTAACTATTCTTAAACGAGTCGTTGTACCTAATTATAACCAACCATTAACTAATGATAAAATTCTTTAGAAAAATTCGACAAAATCTGCTTTCAGAAGGAAAAACTGGAAAGTACTTAAAGTATGCCATAGGAGAAATAATCCTTGTAGTTATTGGAATTCTCATAGCACTTCAGATTAATAATTGGAATGAAGACCGAAAATCAGAAGCAAAGAAGCAAGATTATTATGTGCAATTATTAGACGATTTAAGTAATGACATTAGCGCTGTCCAATATACCATTGAAGAATTCAGCAATCACCAAAAAGAATATAATAAATATTTAATTTCATATAACAATGAAGGCTTGACCCCGCTTAAAGCCTATGGACAGATTTCTAAACTTACTTTAATATCACCCCGCTAATATTTAATACCAATACTATCGAGTCGCTTCACAACACGGGTGACATTGGCTTAATTCCTTCACTCATACGAAATAAGTTAATGAATCTAGAACGTCTACAAGACCTTACCATAAAACGTTTTGAAGACACGAGTAAAGGACAACAGGAGATTACGCAAAAATTGAGTTCTTTACTGGGTGCGACAACGCTGCCAAAACGCTTGGAAAATCAACCTGAGATGAAAGAATTTTTAAATATTGATAAAAATTTAAAGGAATTGATTTTAGTTTATGAAGGGATACATCGTTGGAAAAGTATATCTCAACTTGAAACCATAGAGAGATTGGAAAAAATGCAAAAGGAAATAGGTGTTATTATCGAACTAATAAATAAGGAACAAAATAAATAGCGAAAGCACATCAACCACTAACCAATGATAAAATTCTTTAGAAAGATTCGACAAAGATTACTGACCGAAAACAAATTCAGTAAATATCTTATTTATGCAATTGGAGAGATAATTCTTGTAGTGATTGGGATTTTGCTTGCCTTCCAATTAAATGCCATTGTAAAAAATCGCGAAAATAGCTTTGAAGAAAAAAGAATTCTCCGCAATCTATCGGAACACGATTTAAAAGATGATATCATATTTTTAGATCAACTAATAGATTCCGCCAACACTACTACTCAAATCATGACAGCTCTAACCGGCGACAAATTAGATTTTATCAACAAAATGGAGGCCTTCATTAATGATTTTAATTTTCAGGCCAACGACGGCACTTTCAATGAGGCCGTTTCTACGGGAACAATGAGATTGATAAAATCAGATAAATTACGGAGCCTAATTTTTAAATACTATAAAGAGGTTGAAAATAATAGATTTTTAAGTGAACAAAGTGCATTTGTTAACAATCATGAAATTACCGGACCCGAGACTTATGAGAAAGTAATAGGTACCGCAGAAAGTTTTGCGCGCTATAATATTACCTTACCATTACCTAATCTAAACTTAGAAAATCTCATTAAAGATCAAAAATTTATGGGATCCCTGTTTAGCAGAATGGCCTCCTTACAAAACCAAATATCATCTTGGAGGCGATTAAAACAGAATGCCGAAATGTTATCAAAAGAAATAACAGCTGAGTTAAAGTCGCATTAATATTATTATAATTTTATTAGCATGTGAACACAGTCAATCCCAATTGTATCTAACATTGGCCTTTATTAGAAAGTGTATTGAAAATTGCAATTTTAGTACATAAAATTAAAGCCCGACAACAGAAAATTGGCTCTGTAGTAGCCGGAATAATAGTGCAATTAAGCCATTGCTTTTTTTACATCAAACCATTGTCATTATTATAACACATGTTACCGTAAAAAAATATGAAAAACAAACTTCAAATTATGTGTATAATCACTGAGATAGTGGGTGCGGTCGCAAGTATTTTTTCATGGTATACTGAAATGAGCAATAAAACGCAATCAAGTGGATTATTCTGGAATTTCATGGCAGACCCTGAATCCACAACTTCGGAAGAAAGATTTCAGATTATTGTAAGTCTACATGGACTGTTTTTGACATTTCAAAATAGTTTATATTTAAATCAGCCGGGAACACTCGATTCACACATTCAGGAATCTATTACTAAGACGGCAGTCGGCGTTAAAGACGAGCCAAAATTTAGGCTGTTATGGAAATTGCTAAAAGAATTATTCTTTCCTGAATTTCAAAAACAGATTGATGAAATTGTAGATACAGAAATAGATATTTCTACAGAATTAATTTTCAACGAGAAGACTTGGGCATTAATCCAGTAGTTATGGTAAGTAGCGTTGTGGTTGGACATATTTTTATTAACCGTTAATTGATTAAAAAAAGCAGTAATGAAAGAAGAAAAGAAAGATGATATTTATGATGATTTTTACGATAATGTAAATATGACACCCTCTGAATTGGCGGATTGGCTGGATACTGAAAAATCTAAGTCGGTAGGGCAAGATAGCGGCGATGGGGAATCCATTGGTCACAAAAGCGGTCGCAAAATCATTAAAATAAAACGAACAAAAAAGGCAGAATTAACCGATTCCAATTATGGACATATGCAAAAAGTTAATTCCTATATTGCCCGACACAAAGCTCAAAAGCCGAGTGGTGATCTAAAGGAATCTGACTGGCGCTATTCGCTTAAAAATTGGGGGCACGACCCATTAAAATAAGCTTGTAGGTCCAATAATATAATTCGATATTGGAATTGCCTTCAGCTTCCCTCTGTTATAAGGGAACTAAACCTTTTGAGAAATTTACGAAAGTGATTTATTTAATGAAGTAGACAGGGATAAAGGGCACCTCGGCATTGGCTAAAAGTTCTCCATTTTTAGAAATGGCCAGAACTCCTCCTTCTAGTGTTTGTGTAGTATTGAATTTTCCGTACGAAACTAGGAAAACATCTGCCGTCTCATCATATTGGCTAGCAATTATATAGATTGAGATTCCCTGCTCATTTTCCAGCCTGTTCTTAATTCCTGCTACATCTAAAATGAAGTTTTCACCAGTATCAATATTAAATACTGCTGGCCCGTTAATAAGCTCAAAAGGTTGTTGATATTCATACTCGTAATAGAATTCTGCCCCGATAAGGTTCCCATTTATTGGTCCGGTAGGGAGCGTTTGCTCAAATACCAAAGGGATTTCCTCTATCACAGTGAGGTCATCAATGTCCCGTCTTTCCAAAATGGTTACGGACTCGTCAGAAAAACGTAATACCGCTAGATTACCATTTTCATCAATTAACAGACTTGGTGATGCAGTACCATAATTCAATGTTGAAATCAGTACCCCGTTATCGGTGTCATAGACAGCAATTTTATACTGTAGGTCATTTGATCTGTAGGTTATAAAAAGGCGCCCGTCTGCATAAAGCGGTTGGTACAACGCATCTATATTGAACTCCAAGGGAAGGTCGGCTCCTTCCAAGTCGCCCAAGGTTAACTTGCGTACGGCAAGATTCCTAGTGCCTTGAGGATTATAGAACCCGAAAAAAACAGCTTCTTCATTATTGGTGCCCCAAACGATGCTACGTTGCGGGGTATTGGTATAGAAACTAGGAAAACTATTGGTTGCACCTGTTACCACATCTTTCTGATACAAGGAAAAATCACCGAACGCAAAGGAATAGAAAGAAATAACACTCCCAACCTGTCTTATGGTCAAGAATTCTGAAGGCACACCAATTTCGTCTGTTAGATTAAATACGGTACCCATTTCTGTAGTACCGTCATAATTATATTGATAGGTAGCCTCCAAGTCTACCCCTACCACTTCAAAACTAGGCTGAATGGCTGTAATTTCCTGCCTACTATTATCATCTTCCTTAGAGCAAGCTGCAAAAAGGAGAATGGCCCATAATATAGATGTAAAATACGCGCTCTTCTGTAACGTGTTGTTGGGGCTCATTTCATAGCAAAAATTTGTCCTTAAGCAAGGTACAACTTTATTTGATGGTGCACTGGGGACATCGTCTCGAAATAATATCCTAAATTAAGGGCACGAACAACAATCCGGTGGCCATGCTTACCAAACTGCACTTAGAACATATCTTATTCTTGGATATCGAGACCGTACCAGAACTGGAACATTTCAAGGATTTGGACGATACTAAAAAAGAACTGTGGGAACAAAAGACCAAATACCAGCGAAAAGATGAATTTACACCGGAAGAGTTTTATGACCGCGGTGGGATTTGGGCTGAATTTGGGAAAATAATATGTATTTCCGTAGGATATTTTAAGCTTGTCGGAGAAACCAAAAACTTTAGGGTAACCAGTTTTCATGGTGATGAAGCCAAGCTGCTCAAAGATTTTAAAAACCTTTTGAACGGGCATTTTAGTCAGGCCAAAAACTTACTTTGCGCACATAATGGTAAGGAATTTGACTTCCCTTATATTGCCAGAAGAATGATTATTCATGGTATCTCTTTACCCTATAAGCTGGACCTTTTCGGCAAAAAACCATGGGAAGTTCCCCATTTGGACACCATGGATCTGTGGAAGTTTGGAGATTACAAACACTATACTTCTTTAAAGCTTATGGCGCGTATCCTTGGAATCCCTTCCCCAAAAGAAGATATAGATGGCAGCATGGTACGTGATGTTTACTATAAGGAAAAGGATATAGATCGTATCATTACCTACTGTGAACTGGATGTGGTAACCACGGCCCAAGTTTTTCTCAGACTGCGGAACGAGGCACTTTTGGAAGAAAGTGAAATAAAAAAAGTAATGGTAATTTGAAATGCTTATTTTATTCCTTTACAAATACGATTATACAAATAGAACCAAATAGTAGGGTGATGCCATAGTTTACTCTCATTTGTCATTGGAGAAATTGTTCTTAAATTTCCAGCTAGTTCATCACTAATCGCATTTTTCATTATTTTAATGCCCTCACCTAGTTGCAAGTAAGTGTACGTAATAAAATTATCCTTTTTTTCAGGCCGAATTAGAGCTTGATAAATGACTTCTCCTGTATCGATTCCTTTGTCTACCAAATGAACTGTTACTCCACAATGACCTATATCATTGTTAACCAAAGACCAATATCCGCCATGACATCCTCTATACTTTGGGGTGATACCTGCATGTGTATTAATAAAGGTTGCATTTATATTTTCCAATACATTCTTGCCAATGATTCTCGTTCCATTAACTATAATAATATCCGGGTTCAATTCCTTAAGTAATTCTATTGAAGCATTGTCATTTATAGAGTTGATTTCAACAAGTTTTTCTCGTCTTGGAGGTGTAGAATCAAAACCATATTTTTCAGTAATCTCAGCTATTCTCTTCTTAGAAGTCATATTTAATATTTTCTGAGCTATTGCTTGAAATAAAACTTGACCAAATACCTTGAAATAACCTAGCCTTTTTGCTCTTCGTGCTAGGAACTTTTTTGTGCTTGGATTATTTTCAACAATTAACATTTCAATATTAAATCTCAGGTTTAAGGCATTGTATACTTTAAATGTGGAACTGCCCTTACCAGCAATCATTATTATTCTCTTATTCATGACTTATTTCAGTTTCTCTATGCGTGCGGTTATCTCGTTCATTGTCATACTCTCAAAATTATATTTACTTGATAAAAACTGGTAATGCTGTAATATAGCTTCCAGAATTTTGAAATTCATTTTCTGATTTTGTCCAAAGTTATGAGGATGCCACCATAAATGATATACTTTGCTATTCTTTGCTGCATAAGTCATACTCCTTTTTATGCGAATTAATCGCAGAATCTCGAAAAGGCGAAGTTTACTATTATATGGTCTTAAAAATCGGCTTGATGGAATATTGTAGGGAAATGTCTTTGAAATTGTGCCTAAATCTGATAGGTTATGACCCGATAAGTTTAAATACATGTCCACAATTCTAATTATTTTTTTAACCATAGTATCTCCAGCTCCAGGGACAGCTTTGTAGTATTTGGCATTTTCATTACCTCTAAAACTCGTAATACCTAAATTAGAACATATTTTTAAATAGTCCTTGTTAAACTGATTTCTAGGAAAAACCAAGCTTTTAAGGTTTACTTGATTCTTCCTTGCGATTGCAATAGCAGATTTTAAATCTTCTTCAAAAGCTTTTGCTGTTTGTCCAGGTTCCAAGCAGTAATAATGAGAAAAGGTATGAGATGCTATCTCTTGTTCTGGATATTGTTTTAACATATTAATTAAAGAAAATCCATAATGATAATTATCTTCAGATTCAGAATTTTTTAGTAACTCAAAATATCCATTATAGGGTGAAAGATTATTATTTGCGTAAGCTGGTTTGTTAACTGGCACATATGCCAATAACTCCTTTTTTGTCTTTGCGAATAAAAATCCCACAGTGGCAAAAGTGGCTTTGATATTATATTTCCTAAAAAGTTCAAGCATCATAGGAAGGGCAATTCGAACACCTTCAACATTTGCTCCGTAGCTATCAATAGTTCGATTGTCCCTAACTCCCCACATTAACTCAAAATCCAGCGATATTACAAAAGAGCCGTTATTCATTTTATTTTACTTTTGTAAAGTAAAGTTATATAAAACGAGAAATGAACCTCATAATCTTAGTTGAAAAACAGAGTAATTTGTTGTATTGACAATTGCACTAGTCGTATAGGAGTTTTGGCTGTTTAAAAACCAAACCAGATTTACAAACAGATAAAATTATCCTATTTATTTTATCAGAATATTTGAAAAGTAATTAAAGTTTATTGTAAGAAATAAAAGACTACACTATTACTAGTCACTTCTTTAATGGCTCGGTAATTATATGATTGTGATACCAAAACTGAGAATTAATATTTTAGAAATTCAGTTGTGAAAAAAATCATGTGAAGTTTTAAAAATTATAAAAGAATTTGGCAAAAAACCAATAGAAACCTTATCGGGTCCATTGGTAACTGGTTATTTTATAAAAAGGTATCGAGGGAACTAACAGCTCTTTTAATTTTTATAGAACTTCGCACTTTTTTTAACTCCGAAATCCTGTATTTGTAGTATGTATATACCCGTAGCTAAATCGGACACATTAATTTTTGCCGACTTGGCTTCACCAAGTTTTAGTTCAATTCCAGAGGCGGATATAATCCGATACATAGCCGTATCACTAACCTCAGTATTTAAGGAAATCTGGTTTACTGCGGGATTAGGGTACACGGAGAAATTAATTTCCGAAGAAAGGTTTAATACTTCATTGTTGTCCAAAGGGCCTACAACAGTTTCTTCTCCTAAAAATTTAAATTGATATTCCTGGGTATATTCCGAGGCTATGTTCTGTGAGCAAAAGGTTCTAAGTCGTACTACATAATCTTGATTTTCAACCAAGTCGTTTAATAAGAAAGTGTTGCCCCCGGCATAGTCCGTTACCCAATTTTGATCTGTTGCCTTTTTGTATTGTACTTCGTAAAGACCGTCAACAATTTCTCCCCAATTTATGTGAAGCCCTTCGGTTGAGGCATCGCTAAGGGTAATATCCTCCGGAGCAATTACACTACACTGGGTAACGGCCACACCAGAAACGATTAACGAAAAGTCTTGAGTACCATTTGTAATCGCCCCCTTGTGGGTAATTTCAATCGTATAAGAACCTTTGGCGTTAGGTATTTCAATACGTTCAAAAGGATCGACCAGATTATCTCCTTGTGTAGCCGGTGCACTGGCTTGAGCGGGGTTCAATTTCCATGGAAAAAATGTTTTGCCATCTTGGGAGATACGGATGTCCAAATCATTCACAAGAGCGGCGGTTTTGTCGTTAAGTGTACCTCTATTGATGAATTCAGACTCAGGATCTGTCCAAGAGATCGAGGCCATCAATGTTTCGTTCCCATTCGCCTCTACCGTCATTGTAAAAGTATCCCCTTCTATCAATGTTTCCTCAGAAATATGGGTCGTGAATTCTTTGTTCAACAAAACTTCCGCAGCTGTCTTAACATTTATAACTCCCCATCCCATTTTGTAATCAGGTCCTTTGGTAGTAACATCATCGGCAGTATGTAAAGCAAGTCCCTTTAACGTAGCCGCTTTTAAATAGGCTTCGTAAAGCTGCTCGTTGTACTGCTGTAACAATAACAATGAACCCGTGACGCCCGGGGCTGCCATGGAAGTACCGGAAGACACGTTATAACTTGTATTGTTGGTTGACGATGTGGATAGAATTGAAGAACCGTTCCCCGCCAAATCTGGCTTAATTCTACCATCGTCCACGGGACCAAAACTGCTGTAGGCAGATACATCGGCCTCCTTTAAATTTCCATTACGATCAATCTTGGTATTCGCACCAGCAACGGTAAGTCCGTTTTTTGCCAAGGTAAAACCCAATAACACATCAAACCCATCTCTACTGGTCCCGTATATAGGAGTTTCGTTATCATTTCTATGTTGTGCATTACCTGCAGCGGTAACCATTAAATAGTAGGGAGCATTAAACATTATTCTGTCCCAGTCCCGCGCTACTTTGATATAAGAACCAAAGTACCAATCCGGTACCCTATCCGTTTTGATACCGTAGGAGTGGTTGGAAAGCAAAAGTCCGTTAGCAGCTGCCTCGGTAACTTCCAATTTATCCCTAGTCCAGTCATGTGATAATACATTTGCCCTATATGCAACACCCTTTGCCTCTTTTTTAATACCCGAAGAAATGATACTGCCAGTAACCAAGGTAGCGTGCGCGTCTATATCTTCACTCCCGTCCGCGATGATAGCACGTACGTCGTACTCTTGATGGGTAGCTCTAACAACCCCGGCATCCCATACGCCCACCTGCATTCCTGCTCCGTCCAAATCCAATTCCATAATACCATTGGTATGAAGTGTGTTTGCCCTGGATACTTGACTGGCATCATCAGCATAAGTTTCATAAAAGATAGGAGTTCCGTCCTCACCGACTTCTTGAAGCTCTATTTTTTTTCCGCCAGGTAAGGTCTCCTTTAGCTTCCAATTATTATGCTTGGCCAGTTCCAAAGTTTTTGCCCTGTTGCGCTCATAGTCAAACTCAAGGTCAACATGCATTTTACCTATTTTGGTAAAGTCGTAATCCTTATTAATAAGAGTCTTTAATTTATCCGACTGTGACCATGTTAAGGAAGAAACGAAAAAAAAGAACAATGGGACGCTTAAAAATCTAATCCCATTGTTCGTAGGTTTTTGGTAGTCCATAGGTTATCAAGTTAATTTGTAAGATTTGGACTACAAACATAAATTATACCTACGATTCAATCGACTAAAAGTTTTAATTATTCGACGAAATACCTAAACAGACCCGGTTTGTTGTTGTGAAAGTGCTGATTTCTGATGTTTGTAAGTAATTTCTTATAAAATTAGACTAAGGATTACCTGGAAGTATTCAATTATCATTATACTTTAAAATGATGTAAACTGGAAAATGATCACTATACCCTCCCAGATATTTACGTCCCGCATAAGTTCTAAAAGGACTTCCCTCGTACTTCCCGTCGTGTTCTTTCAAGTGTACCTCATCATAGATATTGGCTTCTCTAAAACTGTGCGTTCGTTTTTGATAATTGAGAAAGCTATGCGAAATTATTATCTGATCAAAAAGACTCCACGTCTTTTTATAATTGGAGCTTCCCCTTTTGCCAGGTGCATGTAGTTTCTCCATGGGGTTATAGAGACTGGAATCTGCAATTAGTTCTTGAATGCTGGCCGAATCTGGATCGTCGTTAAAATCACCCATAATTATAAAATTGGGCTCCTTGTAGTGGTTGTCAATACCCTTCATTTTCCCTCGAATAACCTCCGCTGCCCTGATTCTTTTATATTCCGTAGCTTCATTGCCTTCCCATCTAGACGGCCAATGGTTTACGAACACGTGCATTTCTTCACCGTTCAGTCTTCCTTTTACATAAAGTATGTCCCGAGTGGTATCCCTTACTCCGTCCAGGTTTTTGATCATTAAGGCCATGGGCTCGGCATGTATTACCTCAAAATATTTAGGATTATACAATAGCGCCGTATCTATACCCCTTTCATCAGGCGATTCGTAATGCACAAACTTATAGGAAATGGGATTCAAGGGGTGCTTCTGCACCAAATCTTGTAGGACGGTTTTATTTTCAGCTTCTGCAACACCTACCAGTACGGGAGGATTCGGATTATTTGGCTTCCCTATCCCGAATATGGTTTTGGCAACTTTGGACAGTTTTTTTTCATAACGCTTAGGTGTCCATTTTTTAAAACCTTCGGGCGTGAAATCATCGTCCAGCGTCCTTTCATTATTTTCCGCATCAAACAGATTTTCCAGGTTGTAAAATGCCACAGTATATAACTGCTCATTTTTTTTCATTTTCTTAAATAAGGAAAAACGCATGTGGGTTTTATAAGGTCAATAAATTTAATAAAATAGCTTGGGTGATTTTGCTTAATTTTGCGCTTTACCATACTATGTTAGAAAAGACAACTATAGATTACGAGAAGGCAGTCCTTGTTGGTATTATCAACAAGGAACAGAATGAAGAAAAAGTAAGCGAATATCTGGATGAGTTAGAATTTCTGACCTATACCGCCGGTGGGGAAGTAACCAAACGCTTCGTGCAACGCATGGACATTCAAAATCCTAAAACACTTATAGGTAGTGGTAAGATGGAAGAAGTTGAACAGTATGTGAAAGAGCATGAAATCGGTTCGGTTATTTTTGATGATGAGCTTACTCCCGCACAGCAACGTAATATTGAAAAACAGCTCCGCTGTAAAATTATTGATCGTACCAGTCTGATCCTAGATATTTTTGCGCAGCGTGCCCAGACGAGCTATGCCCGAACGCAGGTGGAGTTAGCGCAATATGAGTATTTGTTACCTAGACTAACCGGCCTATGGACGCACTTGGAGCGCCAAAGAGGGGGTATTGGTATGCGAGGTCCCGGTGAAACGGAAATTGAGACGGATAGGCGTATTGTACGTGATCGCATTTCCCTGCTAAAAAAGAAGCTCTTAAAAATAGACCGGCAGATGGAGACGCAACGGGGCAACCGTGGTGCCTTGGTAAGAGTGGCGCTTGTTGGGTATACGAATGTGGGCAAATCAACCCTAATGAACGTTATCAGCAAAAGCGATGTATTTGCCGAAAACAAACTGTTCGCAACTTTAGATACAACCGTGCGAAAAGTGGTCATAGGCAATCTTCCCTTTTTATTGAGTGATACCGTTGGTTTTATCCGAAAACTGCCCACGCAACTCGTAGAAAGTTTTAAAAGCACGTTGGACGAGGTTCGGGAAGCGGACCTACTCTTACATGTGGTGGATATTTCGCATCCACAGTTTGAAGAGCATATAGATTCTGTGAATCAAATTCTTGTTGAAATAAAAAGTGGGGATAAAAAGACCATAATGGTTTTTAATAAAATTGACCAATATCAGAACGAAGAAATAGACGAGGACGATCTGATTACGGAACGCACATCCGCACATTTTACCATAGCCGATTGGAAAAAGACCTGGATGGAAAAGGTTGGGGACAGGGCGCTATTTATTTCTGCTTTGAACAAAGAAAATCTGGACGAATTTAGAAAACGGGTCTACGATGAAGTCAGGGAGATACATGTAACTCGTTTTCCTTATAATAATTTTCTGTACCCCGAACATTTGGACGAATATTAACGGCAATCGAAGTATCATTTCTTACCATTCATCGGAGAAATTAAACCGCTTATATTTTTCACCACATTTTAGGATATGTTCACAACATAAATTGTAGAAAAGCGAAATGTCGCCTTAAATTTACAGTGTGTTTAAGTGATAGTGTTGACCCCAAATTGATATTTAACTTAGAAAAGCTAGAAGTAAAACCCCAAATTTTACGATAACTACTTAACCTTAAAAAGCCCTCCTAGAGAGGGCTTTTTTCATTGGTTGAACCTAATTCTACGGATATACAGTCCTCTTCTTTTCGGAGTCCTACAAAGTATTAAAGCCTTGTTCAATTTAATAGCAGACCCTACGCATTATTCCAGCATATAAAAAACCCGCCTAAATGGCGGGTTCGTATTAATAGATTTACTTATCAGATTAGAAAGCGTAGTTCAAGCCTACCAAGAAGTATGTCTGCAGATCATTATCTATTGAATCAAACGTCGCAGTGGGATCAGGTGTTGGTCCATTTTGTGCAAAATTCAATGCTTCTTGCTTATTATTTCTTAAACCGAACTCGGCTCCTATTCCTATTCCGTTCCACAAGGTGTATCCAAAAGAATTTATCCAAGTGTAATTGGAAAGGTCACTACTCTCATAACTTTGAAACATAGAAAGGTTGGTCTTAAAATTAATAGCACCAATTTTTCTAGTATAATCTGCTACTATCTTAGCACCCAAAGAAGATTGAAAAACTGCATCATTATCACTGAATACGAAGTTGTAGTTTAAGGGATGGATAACCACCACCAAATCTGTTATAGGTGTCCAAGTGGCACCCACACCCAAATCTAAGTAACCTGGGTCATTGAAGTTGTTCAAGATGGTAGTTCTATATTCCCCTAATCCAGATATGGCGAATTTTTCAGATAATTTTCGACCATAAAGTGAAGAGATATTAAATACATCGGTCGCTTGTCTAAAACTGTCATCATCATTTGGGTCATTTTTATCATCAAACTTTACCCATCCTAGGTTTATGTTAGCTGAGTTTCTCCAAAAGAACTTTTCTTTCTTAAGATTTGCGAAACCATTTGCGGTTACAGCTATATTTCCCGAAGATACATCTGGGGTACCCTGGCCGTACCAGTTATTAAAACTGCTGAGGTTTACACCAATAGTACCAAATGCACCCATTTTCCATCCAGGCAGTGCTGCAATTTCTGCCTTAATAGCATCAACCCTGGCTTGTATGGCCGCAATAGAATCTTTTTTGGGACCCAATTGTGCCTTCAATTCCTCTTCTGTTTGAGAAAACCCTAAAGCACAAGTCAGCATAAGGGCCGTAGTAAAAATAATTTTTTTCATGATATAGTGTTTAATTTATAGAAATGCTAAAGTAAGAATAGTCGCATATATTGCGAATATTTTTCCATTATTTTCTCTTGAAGAGGGGTACGGAAGAGCAGGCTTCCCCGTACATGATAGACTTTACAACG
Source organism: Maribacter aestuarii (assembly GCF_027474845.2). Taxonomy (NCBI): domain Bacteria; kingdom Pseudomonadati; phylum Bacteroidota; class Flavobacteriia; order Flavobacteriales; family Flavobacteriaceae; genus Maribacter; species Maribacter aestuarii. The sequence goes on along the minus strand of NZ_CP107031.2, from coordinate 1,900,163 downwards.
GTTTGTAAGCGTTCCGTAAGAGCTAGATAGGCATTAGGAGGAACAGGCTTGTTGCTACATCCTTTAATAATAACCGATTTATCCTTAAAACTCGAAATATCCAGATTGTCTATTATAGATTGATATAAAATTGTCTCCAAATCCTGTAATGAGCCTTGCACCACCTTCATAGCAAAAGGTTGCAATTTTGTGGTCAAAAGCATGTAGGCCCATCCTGGAACAATAGCGTCTGTGGAACAGGTTATTGCCACAAAGGAATCTTGATATTGCGCCCAATCGTGATTTTCCAAATGGGTACGGAACTCCTTTTCCCTTAAAATGATACCGTCAAAAAGCCAGTCCTTTATATCGAGTGTTATTCTGGTGCCTTTAGGATAATAATCTTCCAAGTCAAACGTGACAAGTTTGCTCTGGGTGACTCTATTTATTATTTCAGACATAAGAATTCAGTTTTAAGTTATCAGGGCTTTTGTAAATGCTTAATAAGTCCAAAAATTGTTTTAGAAATTTCATCACAAATACAAAATAATGGTTCAAATTCTAGTTTTGAAACATATCCTATATCCAAAGCCAGATATAATTGAGATTTAACTTCATAACACGAGGCCTGAGCAACATTAAGAAAGTAAATGAATTCTTTGTTGGTTTTTCTTCCGAAACCTTCAGCAATATTTGAAGATATGGATATAGATGCTCTTCTAATCTGATCTCTTAAAGCAAAATCTTTTGAAAACTCTGTTGCAGTGGTGAGTCGATAAATTTCTTTATTTAGCTCTCTCGCTTTCTTCCAGGAAATAATTTTTTCAAAACCCTTATCGGCTTTCATCTTATATCTTACTTCTTAAATCTATAATAAACCAAGTTCCAGTTTGGCCTCTTCGCTCATTAAATCCTGTGTCCAGGGTGGGTCAAAAGTTATTTCTACCTCGGCATCTTTAATAGCGTTTAATGACTTTACTTTTTCCTCTACTTCTACCGGTAAGGTTTCCGCAACAGGGCAGTTTGGTGAAGTTAAGGTCATTAATATTTTGACCTCGTTGTCCTCATTCACCAAAACATCATATATGAGCCCTAGCTCATAAATATCCACAGGTATTTCAGGATCATAAATGGTCTTTAATATCTTTACTATTTTCTCGCCTAACTCGGCACTGTCTTCCGCTGTACTTATATCACTCATAACTTAATTCAATTGTGTTTGGTACGCTACTGCGTACAGTTTAAGTTGCTTGATCATGCTCACCAAGCCGTTGGCCCTTGTTGGGGACAAGTGTTCCTTCAATCCGATCTCATCAATAAATTCAGTGTCCGCATCAATGATATCTTGCGGTTTTTGGTTGCTAAAAGCTCTAATCAATATGGCAATGATTCCTTTGGTAATTATAGCATCGCTATCGGCTGTAAAGACCAACTTATCCTCCTCAAGTTCTGCATGGACCCAAACCTTGCTCTGGCATCCTTTGATAATATTGTCATCGGTCTTAAATTCTTCGTCAATTAGCGGAAGTGATTTCCCGAGTTCTATCATATATTCGTATCGCTGCATCCAATCCTCGAACATCGAAAATTCATCTACTATATCTTCTTGTATTTCTTTAATACTCATATGGACAATTTGATATGGTAAAATTAATACATCTTATCTCCTTACTCAACTATTTCAGAAAGTGTTATGATTTTATTGACCAATGCTTCCAGTTTTTTGGGAGGATTACCGTGGTCAAAATCAAATTGGTAGCTTTTCCCTTTGATGGATAGATTTAAACTAGCCATCGCCGCTGCGTCATAAGTGCTTTTTGAACTAGTTGAAGTTTTTACATCATCCAAATCCGTAATGGCAAGCAAGGTTTTTAATTCCTCAAAATCTAATTCGGAAAGTTCTCGTTCTTTTACTTCGCCATCTCTTTCGCTAATAACCGTTAAGACTTTGGACTTGACAACAATTTTAAGAAAAAAACCACGAGTTTGAGCTACATAAAGCAGCTCCATATTTTCTTGCCCACAATTCAGAACGCTGAGAAGAAGTAATAAACTACCAAGTATCGATTTCATAGGGACTAAAACTACAAAAAGGACATCTTTAAAGATGTCCTTTTATCAAAACCTTATGAATAGCTTATTAATTTACAAAATCAGCTTTGGGTCCTTCAGGTACAAAGAGCGCACGCATTCTATCGCTTTGTCCGTTAGTGAACATGTACATGCAATCGTCTTGTACATAATCCATATAATTCATAGTCATATCAGCCGAGCGACAGTGGACTGTAGGGTAACTAGGACAATTGTAATTTGCCCTATCGGAGAAGGGAGTATCCGCTACAAAATCGTCTCGATTACATCTTCCATCTCCCCAGATGTGGCGAAGGTTGAGCCAGTGACCAACTTCATGGGTACCTGTTCTTCCTTTTCCATATATTCCTCCAGCCGAGGTTTCACCAAAAAAATCGGTTCCAATAACAACTCCATCAGTGGCAGAGGATCCTCCTGGGAACTGTGCATATCCTAATATTCCTCCGCCTATTTCACAAACCCAAAGATTTAAATTGTTTGCGGGGTCGGTTGGCGCAATTCCTCCTTGCGTAGGAATTTTCATCGCGTCGTTCGTGCCCCAAGAAGATCTAGAATCTACTTTTCTATTTGTACTTCCCAAGACAAAGCTGATATTCAAGTTAGCCACATCTGCAGCAAATTCAGCCGGTATGTTACTCGTATTGGTGTTGTTATTCTGAAAATCCTCGTTCAAAATTCTAATTTGTGAATTAATTTGAGCCTGTGTTACTTGTCCTGAGAATTGCTCAATGATATTTACTACTACTGGAATGCTAATCGCCCCTTCATAAATGGTTGGGGTATCACCGCCTCCGCCATTTCCGCCTCCACCAGGTTTTCCTCCACCGTTTCCAGGTTTAAGGGCTATTGCTTTACGCGTGTTGTACTCAATATCGTACATTTTTTTGGCCAAACCTTTGTTTTTAGCAAGGCGATACTCCAAGTTTTTCATGGATACACATTTTTCAAAACCCTCTGCAGATTTTCCGGTGAGATTATCGTTATCTGCGTAAAGAGTGAAATCACTCATGTCCACTGTGATTTCTTGGGGGGACTGACTTTCCTCTAAGTTAACATTTTGCTCTTTTTCACAAGAAGTTAACCCTGCCAATAAAATAGAAAGTCCTAGAAATACTTTTTTCATAAAATTTAAAATTATAATGGTTATTAATGCGGCAGAAGATACTAATATTTAACAATTTGTGAAGGCATTGTTAAAAACAATCGATAAGCTACAAAAGAAATGTTAGAGGATTACATTTATGTAAGCATTGCCTTAGCTCGTTTTACTCCGGCGACAAGTACATCTACCTCTTGTAACGTATTATAAAAGCTAAAACTGGCTCGTACGGTACCTGGTATTTTGTAGAAGTCCATGATAGGTTGGGCACAATGGTGGCCCGTACGTACGGCAATACCCAATTTGTCTAAAATGCTGCCAATATCATAAGGATGTAGTCCTTTGATGTTAAACGAAATGACCGAAGTCTTGTTTTTTGCAGTACCGTAAATTTTGAGTCCCTCAATTTTCAGCAGCTCTTTGGTGGCATAGGAAAGCAATTCATGCTCATAAGCCGCAATGGAGTCGAAACCAATAGAGTTCATATAGTCCAACGCGGCTCCAAAAGCGATTCCGCCACATATATTGGGTGTGCCTGCTTCAAATTTATGGGGTAAATCTGCATAGGTCGTTTTTTCAAAAGTAACCTCTGCAATCATTTCTCCCCCACCGTGATATGGTGGTAGCTTACCAAGCCATTCTTCTTTGCCATAGAGCATTCCTACTCCGGTCGGCCCACAAATTTTATGTGCGGAGATTGTATAAAAATCCACATCCAACTTTTGAACATCCGCTATCAAATGGGGTGCTGCTTGTGCACCATCAATTAAAACAGCTGCTCCTACACTGTGTGCTTTAGTAATGATTTCTTCAATTGGGTTAATTGTTCCCAAAGCATTTGAAATATGGTTGCAGAATACCAATTTGGTTTTATCGGAAAGTAAATTATCATAGACATCCATCAATAGCTCTCCCTCCTGATTCATCGGAATTACCCTTAAGGTAGCATCCGTCCTTTCACATAACATCTGCCAAGGAACGATATTGGAATGATGTTCCATAGCGGAGACTAAAATTTCATCTCCCTTCTTTATCAATGATGCAAATCCGTTCGACACAATATTGATGCTATGAGTAGTGCCTGACGTAAAAATTATTTCACGGGATTTGGCTGCATTAAAATGCTTCTGGATTTTCTGTCTGGCCTGTTCATATTTATCCGTCGCCTCTTGTGACAATGCATGCACGCCTCGATGGATGTTTGCATTGTAGTTTTGATAATAATCCACAATAACATCTATGACCTGCTGCGGGGTCTGTGAGGTAGCGGCATTGTCCAGGTATACTAAGGGTTTGCCGTTTACTTCTCTTTGGAGAATTGGGAAGTCTTTACGGATTTTTTTGACGTCGTACATAACAATTCTATTGAACTGCAAAGATACTTGATATCCCTATGAAAATAGTAGAGAAAAAGGGAATTTCGTCTCACTAGAACCTTAGACCGACACCTATTTTTATATTATTCAATTTGTCTGTAAAATCAGTTCTTACAGCTTCACCATTAAAGAAAATATCGTCCCTGACTTTTAAACTAATGAAATCATATTGTGCTTGCACGAAGAATCGACCAGTGATATCATAGGATATTCCGAAATTAGCATTAAAACCACTATTTGTATTATCTGAAGAAAGGTCTTCCCCATTAAGAATTAAAAAAGAGTCCGTATTAACTACAGAATATCCCAAGGCTATTGATGGCTTTAATTTCGGAATTCCAGGTAATTTGATTTCTGAAAAAATCCTAGGTTGTATATAATAATTTGTAGTTTTTGATTCAAAACCGAATTCCTCCAAATCATCTCCAGATTTTTGAGTTGAGAAACCCGTATTTACGCTTAGACCGAGATTAAAAAGTTTGAAATCCAAAAATCTGTATTTAAGGCCTATCTCAAATATGTCATCATCACCACCAATTCCTTCCGCTGGAATTATACTATAATTTGCCTCTACGCTCCATTTTTTGTCCTGGGCAAAAGTGTAAACCGATGCACAAAGAAAGATTCCTAAGAGTAGTTTTTTCATCATATTAAAAGCTTTAGTTAAATATTAATTTAGCTAAGCTAATTTAAAAGGTCTGTAGAAAAATAAAACGGTTAGTTAAGAATGACTTAACTAACCGTTAATTATAGCACAAGTATTTCTTAAAAATATTCTATAAATCAAAGCCCAAATTAACGCCCAATTTTTTGGCAATCAACTTGTTGATCCGTGTCTTTAGCTCAGGTATCCTTACGCTTTCTAAAACGTTATTGGCAAAAGCATACATCAACAGTGCACGCGCTTCTTTTTTGGGGATTCCCCTCGACTGCATATAAAACAATGCGTCCTCATCCAACTGACCTATGGTACAGCCGTGCGAGCATTTAACGTCGTCCGCAAAAATCTCCAGTTGAGGTTTGGTATTTATTGTGGCCTTATCACTTACTAAAATATTGTTGTTCTGCTGAAAGGCATTCGTCTTTTGAGCGATTTTATCCACGATAATTTTACCGTTGAAAACACCGGTTGAGTTTTCGCCATAAATTCCCTTATAATCCTGATGGCTCTCACAGTTGGGCTCCATATGATGCACCAAAGTATGATGGTCCACGTGCTGCTTTTCCCCTAAAATCGTAACCCCTTTCATAGTGGAATCCATATACTCACCGTTCTGATAGAAATTCAGATTATTTCGAGTCAGTTTTCCGCCAAAAGAAAAGGTATGAACCTTTACGTGACTTTTGCTTTTTTGGTTGATGTAAGTGTTGTCTATTAGAGAGGCTGTGCCCGCGTCATTCTGAATTTTATAATAGTCCACAATGGCACTTTCAGCAGCAAAAATTTCCGTAACCGAATTCGTCAGTATTTCGTTAGTCGTTAAACTTTGGTGTCGCTCTATAATCTGTACTTCTGCATTCTCTTCTACAATTACCAAATTTCTTGGTTGAAGTAAGAGTGATGCCTCATTGCCTGTAGCGAAATTCAAGATTTCCACAGGTTTTTTAGGCATTTTATTTTTTGGAATATAGATATAAGCCCCCTCTCTACTAAACGCCGTGTTAAGTGTGGTTAGAGATTCATCCTTGGAAGCGACTTGATTAAAATATACATCTATAATCTGCTTGTACATAGGCTTAGTTAAAGCCGAACTCATCAAGCAAATATCGACACCATCATGGGTAGTCTCAGAAAGGTAAGAACTATAGATTCCATCAATAAAGACTATTTTATAAGTATCCATCTCATGAAGAAAATAGCGCTTTACATCTCTATATTCCAATGCATTTTCTTCTTTTGGAAAAATACTAAAGTCTACTTTTTGAAGGCTATTGAGCGATGTATATTTCCAGGATTCTTCTTTTTTAGAAGGGAATCCTTTTGCTTCAAAATTCTTTATGGCTTCCATCCGAACATCGTGGACAGGATGTTCAACATCTACGTTGTTTTCAAACGCCATAAAGGAAGAAATCAATTTGTCTTTTAAATCCATCTTTAATTTTCTACTTCTTTAGACTACCGCCTCGTTCTTGATCCAGTCATAACCCTTCTCTTCCAATTCCAAAGCCAGTTCTTTGCCTCCGGATTTTACTATTCTTCCATTATGCAGCACATGAACAAAGTCTGGTACAATATATTCCAATAAACGTTGGTAGTGGGTAATTACAATTACTGCATTGTCTTTACTTTTTAATTTGTTTACCCCATTGGCAACTATACGTAGTGCATCGATATCCAAACCAGAATCGGTCTCATCCAAAATGGCAAGTTTAGGTTCTAACATGGCCATTTGAAAAATCTCGTTCCTTTTTTTCTCCCCCCGGAAAATCCTTCGTTCAAGGAGCGGGATAAAAATTTCCTGTCAATATCCAACAATTCAGATTTTTCACGAATCAATTTCAACATCTCATTGGCCGGCATATCTTTTAAACCGTTTGCCTTTCGCGATTCATTAATTGCCGTTTTCATGAAGTTGGTTACGGATACGCCAGGAATTTCTACAGGATATTGAAACGACAAAAATACGCCTTTATGCGCCCTCTCTTCAGGAGCTACATCTTCTAAATCTTCACCGTTTAGGACGACGGATCCTTTGGTCACTTCAAATTCCTCTTTCCCCGCAATGACAGATGCCAAAGTACTTTTTCCAGAACCATTAGGCCCCATAATGGCATGAACCTCACCTGCTTTCACTTCAAGGTTTATTCCTCTCAATATTTCTTTATCTTCTACCTGAGCATGTAGATCAGTAATTTTTAACATCGTATTTATTTTAAGTATTCTGGTGCCTTCGGCATTTGATTAAAATCTTCTTTATGGTGTTGTATATATACTTTTGCATTCTTTTCTTTTGCAAAAGCTTCAAAGTCTTCCATACTGGCCAAGGTTTGATCAACATCAAAATTAAAACTTGGTACACGCCTATGTTCGCGGTTTTCATCTAAATGGTATAAATCTCCCGACAATAACATAGGGCCACTTTCCGCTAAGTCCAAATATAAAACCTGATGTCCGGGCGTGTGACCTGGCATCGATTTAATGACGACGCTTCCATCCCCGAACACATCAAAATCACCCTGTAGCTTTTGAACATTTTTTAATTCTGCTATAGCGCCATAGATGTCGGCATTGTTCTTTTGGGCTTCCTCGCTGGTTATAAACTCATACTCCTTTTCCTGTACCAACCATGTAGCATCCTTCAAAGTATTTGCATGTCCGCTATGATCAAAATGGGTGTGAGACAAAGCCAAAAATTTGATATCGTCCGGCGACATGCCGATTGTTTTCAATTGATTTATGACCGAATCCTTTCTCGAAACCGTAAACGCACCACTTGGGTCGGTATAGGGTTCTGGCGTGGGCACCAACATTTCCGGAAGTCCCGCGTCCCACATAAGATTTCCTTTAGGGTGACTAATGACATAAAACGGATCGGAGAACTCCCTGGTTTGACCCCGATAGGTGGTATCTTGGGAAAACAACTCCAAATTATTAACGAATACGGTTCCTCCGTTGAACGTATATAATTTCACTTCTGGTTTGTTTTCTTCAGCTACCTCTTCCTTAACAGCTTTTTTCTCGTCTTTACAAGAGATAAAAGCGAACATTATAAAAACAACAAATAGTATTCTTTTCATTTTCTAATATTTTACTCAATGTGACTTCGACTATGCTCAGTCAACATGCTTGTCAATTTGTTACGCTCTTGCTTACCTACCATACCTAGTAGTTCAGCATAGCCGAACTATCCTACTGAACCTTCTAGGCTTATTTCCAGTAATTTTTGTGCTTCAACGGCAAACTCCATTGGGAGCTTGTTCAAAACCTCCTTACTAAAGCCATTTACAATAAGGGCAATCGCCTTTTCCGTATCAATACCTCTTTGGTTACAATAGAAAATCTGATCCTCACCAATCTTACTGGTCGTAGCTTCGTGCTCTACCTGAGCGGATTTATTCTTGGCTTCGATATAGGGAAAAGTGTGTGCGCCACATTCATTCCCCATCAGCAATGAATCACATTGCGAAAAATTACGTGCATTTTCGGCCCTAGAGCCTATGCGAACCAATCCTCTATAACTATTTTGGGATTTTCCAGCGGAGATTCCTTTTGAAATAATAGTACTCTTGGTATTTTTCCCAAGGTGAATCATTTTAGTCCCCGTATCTGCTTGCTGATAGTTATTGGTCACGGCAATGGAGTAGAATTCACCAACGGAATTATCCCCTTTTAAGATGCAGGAAGGATATTTCCACGTTACTGCGGAACCTGTTTCTACCTGGGTCCAAGAAATCTTTGCATTTTTCTCACAAAGCCCTCTTTTGGTTACAAAGTTGTACACCCCACCTTTACCTTCCTTATTCCCTGGATACCAGTTCTGTACGGTTGAGTACTTAATTTCCGCATCATCCAAGGCAATCAATTCCACTACGGCGGCATGCAATTGGTTCTCATCCCTAGAAGGTGCCGTACAGCCTTCCAAATAACTCACATAACTATCTTTTTCCGCAATTACTAGAGTACGTTCAAACTGTCCCGTGCCTCCTTCATTAATCCGGAAGTAGGTAGACAATTCCATTGGGCATTTCACCCCTTTTGGAATATAGCAGAAAGAACCGTCCGTAAAAACGGCAGAATTCAATGCTGCGTAAAAATTATCGGTTTTGGGCACTACGGTTCCCATGTATTTTTTCACCAATTCCGGGTGTTCCTGAATAGCCTCGGAAATAGGCATGAAAATAATTCCTTTTTCTGCCAAGGTTTTTTGGAACGTGGTAGCCACAGAAACCGAATCCACAACGATGTCCACTGCAACGTTTTGAAGTTTCTTTTGCTCATCTATAGAAATACCCAGTTTCTTATACATGGCCAACAACTCAGGATCTACATCGTCCAATGATTTGTTAGGGTCTGCCTTTTTAGGAGCGCTGTAATAACTTATCGCCTGAAAATCAGGTTTTTCATAACGCACATTTGACCACTCCGGCTCCTTCATCTTTTCCCAACCACGATAGGCCTCAATTCGCCAATCGGTCATCCACTCCGGTTCGTTCTTCTTTTTAGAGATTGCACGGACAATGTCCTCGCTTAATCCTTTAGGAAAAGTGTCCGACTTAAGGTCCGTATAGAAGCCATACTCATACTCCTTGGTCTCCAATTCTTTTTTTAATTCCTCTTCTGTATATGCCATATTTTCTTTTTCAAAACTTTAATTGAACTGAAAGGTATCAACTATCAATCCTATAAGGAAAAACTCTCGCCACAACCGCAAGTGCGCTGCGCATTTGGATTGTTAAAAACAAATCCTTTTCCGTTTAATCCACCCGAATACTCCAAAACAGTTCCTACTAGATATAAAAAGCTTTTTTTATCTACAATAATCCGTACTTGGTTGTCTTCAAAGACCTTATCGGTTTCACCCAGCTTGTTATCAAAATTCAATTCATAGGATAATCCACTGCAACCACCGCTCTTTACACCCACTCGAACATAATCCCTAGCCGCATCAAAACCCTCTTCCGTCATTAGGTTGATGACCTTCTTTTTTGCCGTTTCCGAAACTTGAATCATAGTTAAATAGATTTAATCTAAATAGTTTACAAATATACTGTATAAGTAGGGTTTTACCATAAAACCTAACATTATTATAACGTATGGAATAATAGGGACTTTCTATTGAGGATTGAATAATGGGTATTACTTGATTTTAAGTACTATGAGGTCCGATTTGCCTTTAGAAGTAATAGATGGAAAATCAGTGCTGGAAGATTCTCCAACGACCAAGATATTGCCCTGGGAATTTTCGACTACGTCAAATCCAAAATCGATTCCCGTTCCCCCAAATGATTTCTGCCATACGAGATTGCCCTGAGCGTCAGTTTTTATGACCCAAATGTCGTTTTCTCCACTATTGAAGTTGGCATCCAAGTCGGAACTCTTTGAATTCCCTACCACCAAAAAACCCCCGTCCGAACTTTGGACCACTGCTTGGGCAGCGTCAAATTGGGTTCCGCCATAAGTTTCTTCCCAAATCAAACTTCCAGCATCATTCACTTTGATGAGCCAAAAATCCGATTCACCTTGGTTTTGGGAAATATCTCCATCGTTACTGAAGGTGTTTCCGGCAACAATATAGCCGCCATCATTGGTGTTTTCTATATCAAAGGAAATCTCTATGCCTGAGCCACCAAAAGAACGTTCCCAGAGCAGATTACCATTATCATCCACTTTTACCATCCAATAATCATAACTTCCTTGACTATTGCTAATGTCATAATCAGAACTCTCCGTAAATCCCACCATTACAAAACCTCCATCATCCGATTGTACGACCGCATGTGACCGATCGTTGTTAGTGCCTCCAAAATAACCCCGCCATTGCAGATCACCTGTTTCGTTGATTTTTGTGCCCCAAAATTCACCCACTCCGTGACTGGTAAACGTATTGCCCTTCTCCGTATTACCATCGGCCCGAGCTGATGTAATATCCAGGAAGCCGGTAAAAAAGAATCCGCCGTCTTGGGTCTGCAGAATATCGTAGGAGTGATCATGGCCCGAAAAACCAAAACTCTTTTCCCACTCCATATTCCCAAAGGCATCTAGCTTTAAAATCCAATTATCATGAAACCCATTGTTTAGCGAACCATCTCCATCATCGCTCATGGCATAGCCCGTAAGGGCATAACCCCCATCCGAAGTTTGCACCAAACTCTGACCACGGTCATCTTTGCTTCCACCGTAAGTTTTATTCCATTGTAGATTTCCATCAGCATCCAATTTCAAAAGCCAGTAGTCGTTTACCTCCAAGTCTTTGTCCGTGACATCCCCATCCACACTATTGGTAAAACCTAAAATGGCATATCCCCCATCCGAGGTGGCGACAACAGCTTGTGCGGTTTCCTCACCGCTCCCACCAAAATTCTTGACCCAATCCACTTCCCCAACAAAGTTGGATTCGGAAGCCTCAAAAGGAATGGGAGTATCCTCTTTCGCGCAGGAAAATATTAAAATAGCAACTAAGGGTAAAAGAACTTTTCGCATATCCTTATTCCGATTTTTTAATAACAAAGAATCCCCTATTAATATCACTCACCAGGATTTTACCGCTTTCAAAATAGGGATAAACACTCCAGACTCCATCAAATTGGGTATTGTTACTAGCAGGAAACGTATCAAAAAAACCGGTTTCGGTTATTGTCTTTCCTTCAATCTGGGAAATATCTAGAACGCGAACTCCGGCAGTATAGTTAGCCAAAAAGAATTCATCTCCAACTACATACCCGTTATGGTCAATAGCACTTGTTGGACCTAAGTAGGTATCGTGTAGCACGGGGTTATCCAAATCGGTCATATCAAAAATTAAGGTCCTGGAACGAAAACCGGAATTAATTTCGTCCAATTCGTCTCCTAGAATAAAATAACGCTGATCTTCCGTGAACCAACCTTGATGGGTATATCCGATGTTGGGATAGGGTAATGTAGATAATTCAATAGGTGATTCTTTGTCCGTAATATCCACCACAACCACTTGATTCTCGTTGGCACCCACGAAAATCTCCGACCCGGCATAATCCATATCCGTACCACTATAACTTATAACCTGTGCGTCATGCGTATATCCATTGTCACCCCATCCACCCGCTAAAATAGGCGCTGTTGGATTTTGTAAATCCAAGAAATGAACGCCACCATTGAAATCGTCGTCACGAGCCGTTCCTACAGGATAGGCAAATCCGGTCAACTCGTTGATTACAATATTGTGCGCATTGCCAATGGCGGTATAGCGCCCATCCGACGAGAATGTTCTTGGTGCATCGCTCACATCTCTCAATTTTTTTAAATCAAAAATCTGAACTCCGTGATTATCGGCTTCTGATACAATGTAGGCATAATCATTATGGACTTTAATATCTCTCCAAGTACTGGAACCGGTAGCCGTTGGCAACTTTCCGAGATAGATTAAATTTTCGGTATCTGAAATATCGATAAAAACTGTTCCATCATTCAGACCCATAAGGGCATATTCCTTTCCGGTGCTGGTATCCGTCCATCCCCAAATGTCATTTCCTGCTTGGGATTGAAAAGTAGCTAAGGGTATAAAGCCCAGTAAATCGTATCCGTTACATGGGTATTCGCCCGCCATCCCGTTTTCGCAGGGTATTAATCCCGTAACTGGGTCGTCTATAATTTCCATTTCGTCCATGTCAGAAGGCGAGTCATCATTCTTAGAACAGGCCATTGCAAGAACAATCATAAACAGTAGTGAAGTGTATTTCATAATCAGTGCGTATCAAAAATTATACCCGAAGTAAAGATACGATATAAAATATCCTGATTACTTTTGCCAAACGTAAAAGAACCTTGCTTTTCAAGCCCTCAAAGGGGCATTATATTCAAAGGTGCAACGCTAAAAAATGTACTATGTTAAAAGATAAAAATACGGAAAAAACCGATTTGGAAAAATTAGGTGAGTTTGGGTTGATAGACCATCTGACCAAAAATTTTACAATCACCCAAAAGTCCACGGTCAAAGGTATTGGGGATGATGCCGCTGTCTTAGATCATAACAATAGCAAGACGGTCGTAACTACAGACCTGTTGATTGAAGGCGTACACTTTGACCTGAGCTATATGCCCTTAAAACATTTAGGTTATAAAGCGGTGATGGTTAACCTCAGCGATGTCTATGCCATGAACGCTATGGCAACGCAGCTAACATTTTCCATTGCAGTTTCCAACAGATTTCCTCTGGAAGCTCTTGAGGAACTCTATGCCGGAGTTCAACTTGCCTGTAAAACCTATGGTGTGGATTTGATTGGTGGGGATACTACTTCATCCAAAACGGGCATGTTATTAAGTGTTACGGCTATGGGCCAGGCTAAGGAAGACGAACTTACCTACCGCTCCGGGGCAAAACCAAATGATCTTTTGGTAGTATCGGGAGATTTAGGCGGAGCATACACGGGACTCCAAGTTTTGGAACGTGAGAAAGAAGTTTTTAAAGTGAACCCGAACAGCCAACCCGATTTAGAGCCCTACTCCTACATTGTGGAGCGCCAATTAAAACCCGAAGCACGGAAAGACATTCCAGAATTACTTAAAAAACTTGAGGTAAAACCCACTGCCATGATCGATATAAGTGATGGGCTTTCCTCAGAAATATTGCATTTGTGTAAAAGTAGTAATGTGGGTTGCAACCTTTTCGAAGACAAGATTCCATTGGACCCTACCGTAATCTCGAGTTGTGAGGAATTTAAAATAGATAGCACTTTGGTAGCCTTAAGTGGTGGCGAGGATTACGAACTTCTTTTTACCATCGATCAAAATGATTTTGAGAAAATTAAGGGGAATCCCAATTTAACGGTCATCGGCCACATGACCGATGCATCTTCCGGAGCTCATATGATTGCCAGGGGTGGGGCACAAATACCGTTGACTGCGCAGGGTTGGAATTCGTTTTCCGAAGGAAATTAAATTGCGTAGTTTGTAGTTTCTTTACACATACTGCTAATATGGAATTTATCTTAAATGCCGGATTGGGAATCGGTGTCCTCATGGTATTGCTCCTGCTTTTTAAGAAAAACAAAAGCCAGAGCGATTATCTATTTTTAGGATGGATTTCAGTCACCTTGGGCCAAATCGCCTTTTATGAGGTGACCCTATTTCAATTTCCAATTCATGGATTTTGGTCTATTCCATTTTTTAGCCTGCCATTGCTCGGCGCACCCCTGCTATTTCTTTATATTTCATCGCTGACCGGGCATCGTGTTTCATGGAGAACTGCTTTTTTGCATTTGGGAGTCTATGTGGTTTATGTTGCCATGTTTTATGTTTTGCAACAAAAAGACAATGTTGCCCTCACGGCCAATAATGGGTACTTTGATCTCTCAAAAAGTCCGCCAAAATGGATGCAATACTACGCCATTCCATTAGCGATTTCAGGATTAGTCTATTGTGTTTGGGACTTATTGTTGCTAAGAAAACATAGACGTAACATTGTAGCCCTTTTCTCATTTGATGAGAAAATCAATTTGAAGTGGTTGAGCTATGTCGTGTATGCCTATTTGGTACTTTTTGTATTGGCATCCTTTCTGATTTTTGGAGCAAGTCAATTTCAACTTTTCCCTATTGAAAATGCTTTTGCTCTTGTAGGAATCATTTTAAGTCTAATGCTAATTGCTTTTGGCTTTTATGGATTTCGACAAACAGCGATTTTTTCAAATATGGATTCGAAAGCAATTGCCGGTTTGGACATTGAGGCCAATAGTTCAGAAAGGGTATCCTATTCAAAATCGGGCCTTACCTCAGAAAAAATCGAAATTATGGCAAGTCGATTATCCAAATTCATGGAGGTTGAAAAGCCCTTTTTAAATGATAACCTTAACTTATCGCAACTTGCCGAACAAAGTGGAATCTCACAGTCGCATCTCTCACAGGTCATCAACCAGCATTTTCACATGAACTTCTATGACTTTGTAAATCGCTATCGTGTTGAAGAGGCCAAAAAGAAACTGTCCTCAACCAATTTCGATCATTTATCCGTTTTAGGAATTGCCTTCGAGTGCGGGTTCAAATCAAAATCCTCGTTTAACCGGTACTTCAAAAAATATACGGGCCTCCCACCCTCCGCATTCAAGAAAATATAGGCCAAACAGGTTTCAGCCGATGGGCTGGGGCGTGTTTCTTTTCCATTTTATAGAGATTTGAACAAAACCTTTAAACATGGACAATCAAATATCACTTCACTCTGTCAATATACTCATTCACGTTATCTGCGGACTAATTGCTTTACTTCTGGGGATAGTAATATTGGTTGCCAAGAAAGGGAATAAAACCCATATAAAGTTTGGACGAATATTCTTGGTGTTTTTAGCTGTAGTGATATGTACAGGTCTTGTAGGAGCAATAGTTTTTAGGGGGAACCCTTATCTTTTAGTGTTGACCATTTTAGCCGGCTATAATGGATTTTCCGGATTCAGAACCATGAAAACAAAATCTAATAAACCAAAATTACTGGATGTGTCGGTCGCTTTATTAAGTCTCGGCATAGGTCTCTATTTTATGGACTATTTAAAATCTACTGAACTTTTTTGGAATCCAACAGTGATTTATTCAACTTTTGGGGCGTTGTTCTTGATCGTAGGGTATGATTTAATTCGATACCTGATTCCATCAAAATCCTATAAAGCACTCTGGCTTTACGAGCATATATACAAAATGATAAATGCCTTTACCGCATTACTAGCGGCGGCGGTTGGCACTATGTTACCTAATTACAAACCTTACAGTCAATTATTGCCCTCTATTTTTGGTACGTTACTGGTCATTGGTTTTATGGTCTATTTCTATAGAAAAAGAAACGTGCGTCAAACTAGTGCTTGAACAAAAAATTCCCGAAAACAAGGGCAATCTTTACTTATCCGTTGTGGGGCATACGACAGCTAAGAATAAAAAATACTTACTTAATTTACGGGAATAGTAGTTAAATTCCATCGCCGACCATGGGTTGGAATTTAGTAACCTAAAAAAGGGTTTACGCTACTTGTTGTGCGTTGTGCCTTCTTTGGTAAATATGTTCTAGGGTTCTGTTGATGTCCTGTAACTCCGGTGTCAAAATAGAAAGGTTGCCGCTAACATCCGTAGTGACTTGCTTTTGACAGTGAATACACTTGTATTCTTTAATGTGGGAAGTTACTTTTTTTGAAATTGAGTAGTGGTGACCAAAAATATTACAGAATATTTTTTTCATGATGTAGGGTTTTTAGGTTGCATTGGTCGGATTTGGGAATCGGAAAAATGCCAAATTTCTATGTTGTTTGTTTTTTGGGTCGACGTAAAAATGTCGTGCTTTAAATAATTATTGTTAAAGTATACCTTTTTAAAGGACTGAGCCATAATTTGTTGTGATGTTCCCTATTCCTGTTGTTAACTGGCCATTTTTATAGGTGATGGTTTTTAAAAAGATTTCAATTACAGATTTTCGGCTATCTTTCGGCTTATTTTAAAACGATGTTTAAAACCAAAGAAACCCTAATAACCGCCTTTGCGCTTTTCTCTCTCTTTTTTGGTGCCGGCAATTTAATTTTGCCGCCACAATTAGGCTTCAAATCCGGAGTACTTTGGTGGTTGGTAACCCTAGGTTTTTGTCTTTCTGCAGTGCTTATTCCCATCTTGGGAATCTTGGCCCATGCAAAACTGCAGGGGACCATTTTTGACTTTGGTAAAAAAGTATCCCCAACTTTCAGTTTGCTATATTCCTTTATTATCTATGCCATCTCCATAAGCCTACCTTCTCCAAGAACAGCTTCTGTTACCCATGAGATGGCCATCCAACCTTTTTTTGATAGTCCGTCATGGCTTACCAGTGTGTTTTATTTTGTACTGGTTTTCGTCTTTGTCATGAACCGTTCCAAAATCCTGAATATCATCGGTAAACTATTGACCCCGGGTATCATCACCATCCTGCTATTATTAATTGGTATTACCGTATTTTCATTTGAATTTGATTTCACGTCAACCCAATTTACAAGTCCGTTTACAGATGGTATCCTGGAAGGCTACCAGACCTTTGATGCTATTGGTGCCGTGGTCGTAGGAGGGGTTATCATTGTTTCCATTAACATCAAACATAAAAGTGGTTCCTATGAGGCTAAGAAAGCTTTGATACGTCGGGCTGGCTGGCTGGCCGGCCTGGGACTTTTCCTTATTTATGCTGGACTTATCCTCTCTGGCGCATTGGTCCACAGTGCTTTTGATGCGGAAATTTCACGAACCGCTTTGCTTTCGGGAATGGCACGTATGACCTTAGGGAATACCGGCAATCTATTTCTAAGTATTTTGGTGAGTTTGGCCTGCTTTACCACGGCCGTGGGGATTGTTACCGGAACGGCCGACTTTATAAAATCCCGTTTTGCGGATTCACAACAAGCGTATTTGATTACCGCGATTATTGGAAGTGTTTTGGGAGTGCTTATGGGACAATTTAACGTAGACTATATCATTGCCGTGGCACTCCCCGCTTTAATGTTTATATACCCTATTACTATTGTCCTTATTCTACTTAATGTAGTACCTGAAAAATTTGCTGCTCCTAAAGTATTTCAGGCTGTTGTACTCACGACCATATTATTTAGCGTTCCAGATTTTTTAGGAACCATTGGATTAGGGGATTCCATTACTGGAATACAAGCCTATATTCCCTTAAGTAAATTTAGTTTGGGGTGGGTACTGCCGACTTCGGTGGTTTTTATGCTGACCAATTTCATTTTTAAAAAGCAAAGTGAGTGAGAAATCTGTTCGACTCTTTCAGCTTGTTTATCTGTATTCTGATGTGCTGAAATTTTAAATAGCATGTACCTTATTGCATCAACTCCTCTATTTCCTCCACCTCAATAGGAATGTTTCGCATCAGATTAAATGGTTCACCCTTATCTTGAATCACGACATCATCCTCCAAGCGAACGCCCATTTTCTCTTCGGGTATATAGATGCCCGGTTCTACGGTGAATACCATATTGGCCTTCATAGGTTTTTTAAGTTCTCCGTAATCGTGGGTGTTCAAACCAATATGGTGACTTGTGCCGTGCATAAAATATTTCTTATAAGCTGGCCAATCCGGATTTTCATTCTGTACATCGGCTTTGTCCAAAAGGCCCAATCCTAACAATTCTGACGTCATTAATTTACCGCATTCTTTGTGATATGCGGCCCATAAGGTTCCCGGTACCAACATTTTGGTCGCTTCGTTCTTCACCCGTAAAACGGCATTGTAAACATCCTTTTGTCGCTGGGTAAACTTTCCGCTAACGGGAATAGTACGGGAAAGGTCACTGGAATAATTGGCATATTCGGCGGCAACATCCATCAATATCAAGTCTCCGGCTTGGCACTGCTGGTTGTTCTCCAAATAGTGCAATACGTTCGCGTTATTTCCGGAAGCGATAATGGGGGAATACGCAAACCCTTTGGAGCGGTTACGAACAAATTCGTGGAGCAACTCCGCTTCTATCTCATATTCCCACACTCCTGGTTTTACAAAACCCAGTAACCTCCTAAAACCTTTTTCGGTGATGTCACAGGCGGTCTGCATCAAATCGATTTCCTCCGGTTCCTTTACCCCACGAATTTCTTGTAGAATAGGATTGCTTTTGGCAACCTGATGCGCCGGATATTCTTTTTTACATTTTTGAATGAAACGATCCTCACGGGTTTGGGTTTCCACCGCCTGCCGATAATGTTCGTTGGTGTTGAAATAGATGGTCTCCGCCTCGGTCATCAAATCAAAAAATACATTGTCAAAATCCGTTGACCAATAGACGGTTTCTATCCCGGAGACTACCGTAGCTTTTTCCTTGGTCAATTTCTCCCCTTCCCAAACGGCGATATGGTCATTCGTTTCCCTTACGAACAAGACCTCCCTGTGCTTTTTGTCCATCGCATCCGGAAACAACAATAAAATGGTTTCCTCCTGGTCCGCACCGCTCAAATAAAAAATATCCCGATGCTGCTCAAAAGGCAAGGTGCTGTCCGCACTAATAGGATAAATATCGTTGGAGTTGAATGCGGCGATGCTCTTAGGCTTCATCCGCGCCATAAACTTTTTGCGGTTTTTTATAAAAAGGGTATTGGGAATTTGATCGTATTTCATTTTATTTCTGGATTTCCCCAAAAATAGCAATTTACGCACGGACTTTTCCCATTAAAACTTTATGCTGAAGGAAGACTATTTCCTAAGTCTTACTCTTTGAACTTTTTTTATTTATCCTCCAAAGTTTTGTTTCCACTACGATGAATATAATCGCCACACCACTTAAAAAACTGATAATGAAGAGGTCGTCACTGTCCATAAACTTTTGCTCCGTATTGATATAAAGTAAAAGGGTCATCAAAATACTTACACCCAAAAATATACGGGAAGCAAGTTTATTGGAGACCTCCCAATTCCGATCATTTTTAGTGGAAGAAGGAGTTCTGTATCCATAAACGTGATTAATCCCTTTTGGTGGGAAAAAGAAATAGGCTAGCCCTACTACCAAAAGTATCAACGAACCTAGAAGAAAAAGTCTTTCATATTTAATTAAACACTTACCTATCAAATTAAAGAATTCTAGTTGTTTTTTTGGTAAAAGTTGCTTAGAATTATAAGATTAACATAAATAATTTCGCTGCTAATTCAGCTCTAATTAACTAACTTGGGCGACCATAAACAATTATTCATCATTAGATTTCCTTTATGAAAAAACTATCATTTCTATTTCTTTTCGTCATGGCCTTTCAGTCCTGTTCCGAAGCCGAAAAGCAAGAGTCTCAAGCAGAACTATTTGCGCGTATCGATACTGAAATAAAACAAAATGCCAAAGGATATAGCACCTTAAAAGAGGCTACGGAAACTATTGGCCACCGACTAACCGGATCGGATAACGGGGCAAAAGCTGAGGAGTACACCTTTAATAAGTTCAAAGAATACGGTTTTGAAGATGTGGCCTACCAAACCTTTGAGGTAGAGGCCTGGTCCAGGGGCACCGTTTCCTTGGAAATTAACGGAGAAGCTATTAAAGTAGTCACTTTAGGACACTCCCCTGTTAAAGCGGAGGTCACTGGAGAAGTAGTGGACATGGGTAACGGGCTGGAAGCGGATTACGAAGCCCAACCGGGAGCTGTAGAAGATAAGATTGCCTTGGTATACATTAACCTACTTGAAGGAAGCCCCGAAGGATTGAGCAATTTACACCGTAGCGAAAAAACGGCCTTGGCTATCAAATATGGGGCTAAGGGGATTATTATTATCAATCAAGTTCCCAACGGAGTTTTACTTACAGGAACGGCTTCTGTAACCGGCGAACTAATTCCCATACCTGCCGTTTGCATTGGAATGGAGGATGGAATGGCACTAAAAGAGACCCTAAAAACCGGTTCTGCCACTGCAACTATAGAAATGACCAACAATAGTGATGTAATTAAAGCACGTAATGTTGTGGCAACTTTGCCGGGAAGTGAAATTCCACAGGAGGAAATTGTTGTAGGGGGCCATTTGGATTCTTGGGATTTGGCGACTGGTGCCATTGATAATGGTATTGGTTCCTTTGCGGTTTTGGACATCGCTAGGGCCTTTAAAGCAAACAACCTTCAACCGAAAAGAACCGTAAAGTTCATCATGTTCATGGGAGAGGAACAAGGTCTATTGGGCTCCAAGCATCTTGTTGAGGAAGCTATTGAAAATAACACTATAGACAACATAAAATATATGATGAACTTGGACATGGCAGGTAATCCCATTGGCATGAACGCCGGAGGAAAATTGGATAATGAAGCCTTTTACAAGGAATTAGGAGCTACAATACAGCAACAGGATTCTATATTTGAAAATACGTTTTCCAACCGCTCCGGACTACATAGCGACCATCAGCCCTTTATGCTGGAAGGTGTTCCCATCTTATCGGTACATAGTAATTTGGACCGCTCCATCTATGGTTGCTATCATTCGGACTGTGACGATTTTAATTTGGTAAATGAGGAACACATGACCAACACGGCCCGTTTTGGTACCATGATACTATATGCTTTGGCCAATGCCGATACCTTGCCTGCCACCAAAATGGATAGCGAGACTACGAAACAGTTCATGATTGATAATGATTTAAAGGAAAAACTGATCATAGGAGGCGATTGGAAATGGGGAGAGTAAAAAGTTGTTTTTCAAAATTATTTGCAACAAAGGTTTTATCAGCATTTCTCTTATTTGCTTTTTTAATAGGGTGTTCCCAGAGTTCACAAGAAAATACAGTTGATTATTTTGACATCATACGTCCAAAATTTACAGGAGAGTTGGCGTACAAAACTACTGAATTTGTGGAGCAATATTGGCGGGTGGCCGGTAACACGGGATTCAATAAGAGTGTGTATTGGATAGCCGACCATTTGGAGAAAGCGGGCTATGTTCTGGAAAATGCTGCTAAAGAAGATGATCGACTCACCTACCGCATCGAAAAGCGACCGATGAAAAACCCTACTTGGGAACCAGTATCGGCAAGTTTACAAATAATTGGGAAGGAGGAGCCCCTATTGGTTTCGGAGCGTAATCGAAACATGACCTATCTCAATTCCGCATCCACTCCCGAAGACGGGGTGAAGGCTGAAGTTGTTTACGTAGAAAATCCCGAGGATGTGCCCGACCTTGACCTTAATGGTAAAATCGTATTTACAGAGAAGGGTGCAGGGCCATTTTACGACAGTTTAGTTTCTAAAGGGGCTCTGGGCATTATCACCTATAACAACCCGTCGTATTTACAACCAGAAAAAAATTCCGCCTCCATCCAATTTAGAAGCTTGCCTCCCCAAACTGATACGAAATTGTGGGGTATCGCATTGTCCTTTGCTGCCAAAGAAAAATTAAAAGCGGCTTTAAAAAAAGGTAAGACCCAAGTACAGGTAAACATCCAAACTAAAATTTATCCGTCAGAAGAACTAACTGTAGTCGCGAATATTAGAGGGCTCAAGAACCCGAATGAACGCCTAATATTCAGTGCCCATATCCAAGAACCTGGAGCAAACGACAATGCCACGGGAGTTGGGGTACAGTTGGAAATGGCTACCCTTGCCGCTAAACTCTTAAAGGAGAACAGCATACAAGCCGACCGAACCCTAACTTTTTTATGGGGAGACGAAATTATATCGACAAGAAGGTATATTGATGAGGACCAAGAACGCGCCAAAGGAATTAAATATGGGATTAGCTTGGATATGGTGGGAGAAAACACAGCGGTCACTGGGGGTTCCTTCTTAATCGAGAAAATGCCGGACCCCAGCGCCATTTGGACACGGGGAGATGACAAACACTCGGAATGGGGTGGGGATGTAATGACCTTGGACGAAATGAAACCACATTTCCTGAACGATTTTATCATCAATAACTTTAAAGCACAAGGGGACTTTGCCAACTGGGAAGTGAACACCAATCCCTTTGAAGGCGGGAGTGATCATACTCCATTTTTAGATGCTGATATTCCGGGCTTGTTATTATGGCATTTTACGGATCAATTTTACCATACCGATAATGACCGTTTGGACAAAGTCTCCCAAGAAACTTTAAAGAATGTTGGAACGGCCGCCTTGGTCAGTGGGCTACAGCTGGTAAATTCAGATGTGACTACGGCGCGTAGTGTATTGAAGGAAATAGAGCTTTCCGCGAACAAAAGACTAGCTGCCGAATTTGAGCTAAGCAAAAAAGCGATTTCAGAAAATAAATCGATTGCGGAAGAAAAGGAGATACTTAAGGCATGGGAGGATTGGTATCTCCAAACATTTGAATCTGTCAAAGATATGACCACCTCAACAGACGGAAAACTGAATACAGAAATTGACAAGGCAAAAAATTCCCTCAAGGATTTAAATGAAAAACAACTATCGAATTTGGAACAATAAGAAAGGGAACGTAAAGGCCGAGATTTAGTATCTGGTTAATAAATTTTCCTCAGTTGAAATCCCGTTCGCTCATTTTCTTGCCGAGGGTAAAACTTATTGTTAACTTCCACACATTAAACGAATACAAATTTATATGAAACTCTTTTCCTTCCTTAGTCTCTTTTGCATCACTCTTTCTATCGCTCAGGTATCCACCACTTCGGCAGAGGATGTATTGATGTCCCTAAAAGATAAGGCGCAATTAGAACAAACTTCCCTGGTCAAGAATATTCCCTTAAAAAATATTGGGCCCTCGATAATGAGTGGTCGCGTAGTGGACCTTGCCGTAAATCCCAACAATCCGACCGAGTTTTACGTAGGTTACGCTTCTGGCGGGCTCTGGTATACCAACAATAATGGTACGACCTTCACTCCGATCATGGACAATTCACATACTCAAAATGTGGGCGATATAGCCGTTGATTGGAAATCGGGCACCATATGGGTAGGTACGGGCGAGAACAATGCTTCCCGTTCTTCATATGCAGGTATTGGTATATTAAAATCCTCTGACAAGGGAAAAACATGGACCAACGTGGGCCTGCAGGATTCACATCATATAGGTCGTATTTTAATCAATCCCACTAATCCGGATGAAGTAGTAGTGGGCGTAACGGGCCATTTGTATTCGCCAAATGAGGAAAGAGGTATTTACAAAACAACTGATGGAGGAAAATCCTGGAATAGAACACTGTTCGTAAGTCCTGAAGCAGGTATTATTGATGTGGCTTTTGCCCCGAACAATTTCAACATCATGTATGCTTCAGCTTGGGAAAAAGATAGAAAAGCATGGGTATTCCTAGGAAACGGAACAGATTCAGGAATATATAAAAGTACCGATGGCGGCAGCTCCTGGACCAAAGTTTCTACTCCCGAGAGTGGATTTCCTACTGGAGACGGTGTGGGTAGGATCGGACTGGCCGTTTTTGATGAAAATACGGTTTACGCCGTTCATGATAATCAATCCAGAAGGCCAAAGAAATCTGAAGAGAAGAAAAAATCTGACGGTCTCACCAAGGAAGATTTTAAAACAATGTCTTCCGAAAACTTCTTAAAATTATCGGACAAGGAATTGAACAACTTTTTGAAGAACAACAACTTTCAAGAAAAGTACCGTGCAGAGAACGTTAAACAGATGGTACGAAGTGGAGCTGTAAAGCCAACAGATTTGGCCAAATATCTGGAAGATGCCAATTCCATGCTTTTTGATACACCAGTTATAGGCGCCGAGGTTTACAAAAGCACGGATAGTGGTAAAACTTGGAACAAACGGAACGAAGATTTTATAGATGATCTGTTTTATAGCTATGGTTACTATTTTGCTCAAATTAATGTAGACCCTTCCAATGTTGATAAAATCTACTTGGCCGGAGTGCCCATAATTAAATCGGACGATGGCGGAAAAACTTATACCTCTATTAACGGGGATAACGTACATTCGGACCATCATGCACTCTGGATAAACCCAAAAATGTCCGGGCACCTTATCAACGGTAACGATGGTGGGGTAAATATATCTTATGATGATGGTAAAAATTGGAGCAAGAACAATGCGCCTTCCGTGGGGCAATTTTATGCCATTAACGTGGACAATGAAGAACCCTATAATGTTTACGGAGGGTTACAGGACAATGGGGTATGGAAAGGTCCGCATGACGCCGAAGAAAACAGTGAATGGCATCAAACAGGACATTATCCATGGAAATCTATCATGGGAGGTGACGGGATGCAAGTTCAAATAGATAATAGAAATTCAGATATCGTTTACACGGGATTTCAATTTGGAAATTATTACCGTTTAGATTTAAAAAATGATAAGCGCAGCTATATACAGCCCAAACATGAGCTGGGAGAAACGCCTTACCGTTTTAATTGGCAAACACCAATATTACTTTCCCACCATAATCAGGACATTATTTATTTGGGAGGAAACAAACTACACCGGTCCTTAAACCAAGGTGACGACTGGGAGACCATTTCGGGTGACCTGACGCAAGGTGGAAAGGAAGGCGATATCGCCTATGGTACGCTGACCACAATTTCAGAATCACCTTTTAAATTTGGGCTTATCTATACGGGTAGTGATGATGGTTTGATACAAATCACCAAGGATGCAGGTGGAAGTTGGACGAACATTAGTAATTCCCTTCCAAAAAACCTGTGGGTGAGTCGGGTGGCGGCGTCCAAACACAAAAAAGAACGGGTCTACGCCACGTTAAACGGATACCGTTGGGATGATTTTACCTCCTATATCTTTGTCAGTGATGATTATGGAAAAACATGGAAATCTATTTCCAATAATATGCCAAGCTCACCGGTCAACGTTATCGTAGAAGACCCAGAAAATGAGGATTTATTATTCGCAGGTACGGACAATGGGCTGTACATCTCTTTCAATCGCGGAAGTTCTTGGGAAGTTTTCCAGAATGGTATGCCCAATGTCGCCGTGCACGATTTGGTCATACAACCCAAAGCGAAGCATCTTTTAGTAGGAACACACGGGCGCAGTATTTATAAGGCCGATATTTCAACGCTACAATTGATGGATTCGGAGCTAATGGAGAAGGACCTACATCTTTTTGACTTGGCTTCGATAAAACACAATAAGAATTGGGGAAGTTCATGGAGCTCTTGGTCCAAACCACAGACCCCAGGATTAGATATTACTTTTTATACAAATGAAGCCGATGCGTTTGAGGCGACCATTTTAAGCTCGGACGGAATCGAAGTAAGTGCCACGGAAATAGCCGCCGATGAAGGGTTAAATGTGTTATCATTTGACGTTGCATTTTCTAAAGCCGGAAAAATGAACTATTTGAAAAAACATAAAACCGAATTGACAGAAGCTAAAAACGGCAAGACCTATTTACCAGAGGGTACTTATTCCATAGTGATGAAGAGTAATGGCGCAGAAGAGAAAAAGGAGTTTACAATTGAATAAATCCTAAAATGGAACTATCCCTGAGTATTCCCGCGCTTTTATTTCCGGCCATCTCACTGACCATGCTGGCCTATAATGCCCGTTATTTGACCATTGCTGCACTTATACGGCAATTGCATCAAAAATATCAGGAAACGGAATCAAAATCCATAGGACTACAAGTACAACAGTTAAGAAAAAGACTTATTATTATTAAGAATATGCAGGCGACCGCGATATTCAGTTTCCTCTTAGCGGTCATTACCATGTTCTTAATCTATGTAGAACTTGGTTTTTGGGCCAATCTTATTTTTGTCATTAGCCTTTTGGCGCTCATGGTTTCCTTGGTTTTATCGTTTATTGAGGTTCAACTATCCACAAAGGCGCTTTCCATTCAACTTAGAGATATTGAAGAATAGCGACTTATGTAAGAATCTTCAGTTTTTATTGCCATAGTTTACTTTCCATCGAATCCCAATATAATCCCTATATTTAGGGGCTATTTAAAACATTAACTATCATGAAACGGGTAAAGGACCTGGAATTCTTTAAGAACATTAGAGAAGTCAGGGAATTCGAATTCGGTATCTTTTATTACTTCGACGGTTTAGTAATCTCGGAAGTGAAAGAGGGCGTGGTCTTTGGTTGGGACATGGCCGAAAAAGCAGTTAGGGCCTCTCGTGAAATCTTTGGGGCAGACAAACCTATTGCCTATATCTCCAATAGGATCAATAAATATTACGTTCTTCCAAAGGACTGGGCAAAATTTTATAAGAATAGAGGGCAGTTAAGCTTTTATGCTGTAGTAGGACAAACCCAGGGAAGCTTTGCAAGTCTAGTATTAGAAAGAATGTTCTTTAAGAATTCAATCCAACAGTTTTCTGATATTGAAAAGGCCATAGCTTGGAGCCTTACTAAAATTGCGAGTGCCAAAGAGTTGGCTTAGGGAAATTTCTTCTCTTAAATTCAATAATCATTTCATTTCCATTTATAAGTAGAATTCTCTATTATATTCCATGAGCGTATGTGATTTTCAAGAAAAGTGACTAACTCATTTTTCAACTTCTTGATGCTTACGGAAATCCAATTTCACGAACTAGGCACACCGATTAGGAAAAAATGCAAGGTCCTGTTTGTTTAATAATTTTTCTTAAAATATACTATTTAGGGCTTAAATTCTAAACAGCATTTGCGGTATGATTAAAATGGGTCTAAATAATATACTAAACCCATTGAAAACTTGTTAATAACTCGTCCTTACCGTAAATTTGTCACGCTAAAAAATCAACAAATGAGTGGATTGCTAAAATCTTCAATAGCCCGAAAAGTAGTAATGGCGCTTTCCGGTCTTTTTCTGGTCCTTTTCCTCGGCCAACACTTTGTCATCAATATTACCTCTGTCATTGCTCCAGATACTTTTAATTCTTGGTCCCACTTCATGGGGTACAATCCATTGGTACAATTCATCCTACAACCTATTCTAATTGCGGGTGTAATCGTCCATTTTGCTATGGGAATTGCTCTGGAGATTCAGAACAATAGAGCTAGGTCCACAAAGTATGTTAAATACAAAGGGGGGCGAACGCGTCCTGGATTTCAAGAAACATGATTATTACCGGCTTGGTGGTACTCGCTTTTCTAGGCTTGCACATGTACGATTTTTGGGTACATGAAATGGCTTATAAATATGTTGAGGCCAACCCAGAGGACCCGACTAGATACTATGAGGAAACCGTCCATAAATTTGAACCTATATGGAGAACCGTTCTCTACGTTCTAGCTTTTGGTCTTTTAGCCTTGCATCTCTTGCATGGATTTGCTTCCTCATTTCAGACGATGGGAGTGAACAATAAGTACACACCTGCAATACAAACATTTACAAAAATATATGCTATAGCCATCCCATTGGGATTTGCATTCATAGCTATCTATCATCACCTTAACCCAATAACACATTAAGTATGGGCATATTGGATTCTAAAGTTCCGTCAGGGCCATTGGCCGATAAATGGACCAACCATAAAAATCACATTAATCTGGTTAACCCAGCCAACAAGCGCAATATTGACATTATTGTTGTGGGAACCGGTCTTGCTGGTGGTTCCGCCGCGGCGACCTTGGCCGAACTCGGATACAATGTAAAAACATTTTGCTACCAGGATTCTCCAAGACGTGCGCACTCCATTGCGGCGCAGGGAGGTATCAACGCATCAAAAAATTATCAAGGAGATGGTGACAGTAACTATCGCTTGTTCTATGATACCGTAAAGGGTGGGGACTACCGTTCACGCGAGGCAAATGTATATCGGTTGGCAGAAGTATCCGGTCACATTATAGATCAGTGTGTTGCCCAAGGTGTACCCTTCGCAAGGGAATATGGTGGTCTATTAGACAACCGTTCTTTTGGTGGAGTATTGGTCTCAAGAACATTTTACGCCAAAGGACAAACGGGGCAGCAATTACTTTTAGGTGCCTATTCCGCTATGAACCGTCAAATAAACAGGGGTAAAATTAAGCCTTTTAACCGTCATGAAATGATGGATTTAGTAAAAGTCGATGGTAAGGCACGCGGTATTATTGCACGAAATTTGGTTACCGGTGAGATTGAAAGGCATTCGGCGCATGCCGTTGTATTGGCAACAGGAGGTTATGGGAATGTATTCTTCCTTTCTACCAATGCTATGGGAAGTAACGTAATGGCTGCATGGCGAGCTCATAGAAGAGGTGCCTTTTTTGCTAATCCTTGTTACACGCAGATTCATCCGACGTGTATTCCGGTATCTGGAGATCATCAGTCTAAATTAACCTTGATGTCAGAATCTTTACGAAACGATGGGCGTATCTGGGTTCCAAAAAAATTAGAAGACGCTCAAGCCATTCGCGAAGGGAAATTAAAACCAACGCAGCTGAAGGAAGAAGACCGCGATTATTATTTGGAAAGACGTTATCCAGCTTTTGGAAATTTAGTTCCACGTGATGTTGCTTCTAGAGCAGCTAAAGAGCGTTGCGATGCCGGATTTGGTGTGAACAAAACCGGAGAGGCCGTTTACTTGGACTTTGACGCTGCCATAATGCGCTATGGTAAAGAAAAAGCATTGACTTCAGGAATTAAGGATGCCGATGATAGAACCGTAAGGGCTTTGGGCGAAGAGGTTATAGAAACCAAGTACGGAAACCTTTTTCAGATGTATGAAAAGATAGTAGATGAAAATCCGTACAAGACACCTATGATGATTTACCCTGCCGTACATTACACCATGGGTGGACTTTGGGTAGATTATAATTTACAGACCACCGTTGAAGGCTGTTATGCTGCCGGTGAAGCTAACTTTAGTGACCATGGTGCAAACAGGTTAGGAGCCTCCGCGCTTATGCAGGGTCTTGCAGATGGGTATTTTGTACTTCCCTATACCATAGGTGATTATTTATCCAACGACATTAGAACGGGTAAGATCCCGACCGACTCTCCCGAGTTTGAAGCTGCGGAGAAAGAAGTGAGGGACCGTATGGAGAAATTGATGAACGGAAGTGGAACACATTCCGTTGATTATTACCACAAAAGACTTGGAAAAATAATGTGGAATAAGTGTGGAATGTCCCGTAACGCAATTGAATTACAGGAAGCCATTGACGAGATTTCCGATTTACGTAAAGACTTCTGGGAAAATGTGCGTGTGCCAGGATCAACAGATAGTAAGAACCAAGAATTGGAGAAGGCCGGGCGTGTTGCTGATTTCTTAGAGTTAGGTGAATTGTTTGCCAAGGACGCTTTAACACGTAACGAGTCCTGTGGAGGGCATTTTAGAGAGGAATACCAAACTCCAGAGGGTGAAGCATTAAGAGACGATGAAAACTTTAAGTTTGTGTCGGCTTGGGAATATAAGGGTGAACCCAAAGACGCTGTTCTGCATAAAGAAGAGTTGAAGTATGAAAATATTGAGTTGAAAACGCGTTCATATAAATAACAATTTCAGCATGAAATTAAACTTAAAAATCTGGCGTCAAAAAGATGCCACTTCTAAAGGAAAAATGACTGATTATACCATAGACGGTATTGATGGTGATATGTCCTTTTTGGAAATGATGGATGTTCTTAATGAGGATTTAATCAATAAAGGAGAGGAGCCTGTGGAGTTTGATCACGATTGCCGTGAAGGTATTTGTGGTTCTTGTTCTTTACAAATAAATGGCGAACCGCATGGCCCCGATAGGTTGGTCACAACCTGTCAGTTGCATATGCGCAAGTTCAATGATGGAGATACTATTGTCATTGAGCCGTTTAGAGCCAGAGCATTTCCTGTGATTAAAGATTTAATCGTTGACCGGTCTGCTTTTGATAGAATTCAGCAAGCAGGCGGATATATTTCCATTAACACCTCTGGAAATACCCAAGACGCTAATTCCATTCCAATAGATAAACATGATGCAGATGACGCTTTTTATGCTGCTGCCTGTATCGGTTGTGGGGCCTGCGTTGCAGCTTGTAAAAATGCGAGTGCCATGCTGTTTACCTCTGCTAAGGTATCTCAATATGCCTTGTTACCCCAAGGAAAGGTAGAGGCTACGGAACGCGTACAAAATATGGTTCGACAAATGGACTTGGAAGGTTTTGGAAACTGCACCAACACAGGAGCCTGTGAAGTAGAATGTCCTAAAGGAATCTCCTTAGAGAACATTGCGCGCATGAACCGTGAATATTTAGCAGCCAATATTAAGGGATAACACGATACAGTCCAAAATAGATTCAAAATCCTAAACTTGTAAGTTTAGGATTTTTTATTTTTAATCATGCCCAAAAAGTATTCTGAAGAACGTATTATCGTACCGCGCTTTAATGAAGAATCTGGATTTTATACTACTCCAGAGCGTTCCAAGATTATGAGCAAGATACGGGGCAAGAATACCAAGCCCGAACTCGCCTTTAGAAAAGCTTTATATGCCGCCGGATATCGATATCGCATCGATTACAAAAAGTTGATAGGGAAGCCAGATATTGTCTTAAAAAAATATAGAACTGTCATCTTTATTGATGGAGAATACTGGCACGGACGTAACTGGGAAGAACGAAAACCTAAGATAAAAACAAACCGTGACTTTTGGGTCGCCAAATTTGAGCGCAACATACAGCGTGATAAAGAAGTGAATGCGGAATTAAAACGTTTGGGATATACCGTTTTTCGTTTTTGGGAATCCGAAGTTAAGAAAGAATTGGAATTCTGTATCGAGAAAGTCATCCAACACCTGAAAGTGGATGAAACGAGCTGATATTAGCTTCCTTTATGAAACCTTTAACCTTTGAATCCCTATATTTATAAGGGCTTTAACGCATTTTTTGGCTTATCTTCTTTATATTAAGTATAGAAATTAATTATTAACCTTAAAAACAAAAATAAATGAAGAGGATTGCAATTTTAGCAACAAATGGATTTGAAGAAAGTGAATTAAAGTCTCCAAAAGAGGCAATGGAAAATGCGGGATTTAAAGTAGATATCGTAAGCCCAGAGAACGGAGAAATTAAAGGTTGGGCTAACGGAAATTGGTCAAACTCCTATAAAGTAGATAGAAATTTAAAAGAGGTCAAAGCGGAAGAATATAATGCGCTAATGTTACCAGGAGGAGTAATCAACCCGGATAAATTGAGAACAAATGAAGATGCACTGTTATTTGTCAGGGATTTCTTTAAAATGAAGAAGCCGGTAGCAGCCATATGCCATGCACCGCAAATTTTGATTAGTGCGGACGTTGTAAAAGGAAGAAAATTGACTTCATTCAACTCCATAAAAGATGACTTAATCAATGCCGGAGCCAATTGGGTAGACCAAGAGGTAGTAGTAGATGAAGGATTTGTAACCAGTAGAAATCCAAATGATTTACCAGCTTTTAACTCCAAGTTAATTGAGGAGATAAGAGAAGGTAAGCATGAAGAACAACATGCATAATATTTGAATTAGTTCGATGAAAGAGCCTGACCATTTGGTCGGGCTCTTTTTATTCATCATAAGGTTCAATTTTTATTATTTTTAAACAATGTCCGATAATCCAATCCATTTCAACTCCAAATTACCTAAGGTAGGTACAACCATCTTTACCACAGTGGGCAATCTCGCTAGAGTACATCAGGCTCTTGATTTATCCCAGGGATTTCCGAATTTTGAAGCGGACAAAAAGCTTATGGAACTGGTTTCTAAGGCCATGGTTCAGGGTCATAACCAATATGCGACCATGCCTGGCTATTATGGTTTACGTGAAGTAATCTCTCGAAAAATCGAAAACTTACATGGGGCTTCCTATGACGCAGAGACAGAGGTTACCGTTACTGTTGGTGCCACTCAGGCAATTTATACAACAATCACGGCATTCGTGCATCCATCGGATGAAGTTATTGTGCTAAAACCTGCTTACGATTGTTACGAGCCCGCTATTGAGGTAAATGGTGGTATTCCCGTCTATTTGCAACTAAAAGCGCCCAACTATCAAGTTAACTGGGAAAATTTCCAACAGTTAATTACAGCAAAGACCAGAATGGTCATCATCAATACTCCGCACAACCCCAGCGGACGCATTTTTTCCAAAGCGGATATGATGAGGCTTCAGGAAATATTGAAGGGTACCAACATAATTTTATTAAGCGACGAAGTCTATGAGCATATTATTTTTGACGGACGTGAACATCAAAGTGCCTCACGGTTCAAGGATTTGGCATCACGCAGTTTCGTCTGTGCTTCCTTCGGGAAGACATTTCACGTGACCGGATGGAAAATAGGCTATTGTGCCGCTCCCGCTTCGCTTATGAAGGAATTCCGAAAAGTACACCAATTTAATGTTTTCAGCGTAGACCACCCGACACAACGTGCAATGGCTCAATACTTGCAAAATGAAGCGCATTATAATAACCTCAGCAGCTTCTATCAAAAGAAAAGGGATTTTTTCTTAAAGGGATTGGAAAATTCTAGATTTAAATTTGAACCTTCGGCCGGAACGTATTTTCAGTTGTTGGACTATTCCCAAATTACAGATGAGTCCGATGAAAATTTTGCAAAAAGATTGATTAGTGATTATAAGTTGGCCAGTATTCCTATATCTTCCTTTAACGTAAACCGTAGAGATGATAAAGTACTTCGGTTTTGTTTTGCAAAAAAAGAGGAGACTTTAGTTCAGGCCTTGGAAATTCTTATGAAGCTTTAGTTCAGGGCGGCATTCAATTTAGTCATAAACTCCCCAATTTTATTAGGTTCTAACCACCGGGTAACCACTACCATGTCGTTCTCCTTATCCACTATAATGAAATTACCCCCAAAGCCGGCGGCATAATAAATAGTCTCCGAGAGACCTTCCCAATGCCTGTTCCCCTTTTTATTTAGCCACCACATATATCCGTAGTTCTTATTGGGTACTGAGGGCTCAACAGCCATCTCAATCCATTCTTTGCTTATGAGTTGCTCATTTTTCCATTTACCGTTGTTCAAAAATAATAGACCAAACCGTGCCATGTCCTCCGTGTTGATAAAGAGTCCAGCACCGGAATGACCTCCACCCGTAACAGACTTCATTTTTAATCCATCTATCTCTGTCCAAGCATGGTCGTAACCATGCCATCGCCAAGAAGTTGACGCTCCTATCCTATCCATTATTTTTTCTTTCAGGACAACTGGCATTGGCTTTCGCCATAAGTGTGTTAGTGCATAGGCCAGAACATTTACACGTACATCATTGTATTCCATGACCGTTCCCGGCTCCGCAGGCCGCTGAAATTTCCAATCATCAATGCCGCCTTCTTTTGGTGGTCTATCCGCCCAATCCTTACCGCCCCAAAGTTCACCGGACCAAGCGGAATTTTGTTGCAATAAGTGCTCCCAGCTAATTTTTGAATTGTGCGCCCCTGCAAAATTTCCATCCCATATATAACCCACTACCTTATCATCTAAGTTTGCAATAAGCCCTTCATCAACTGCCAGACCGGCCATTGTACTTAAAAAACTTTTGGTAACACTAAAGGTCATATCCACCCGTTTGGTATCTCCCCACTGCGCCACTATGTAGCCATTTTTTAAAATCATTCCGGCTGGACCACCTCGCTTTTTCGTTGGACCAAGAATTTCATGAAAGGGTTCGCTTTCAAATCCTTTTAGAATGGCAATCCTTAAATCTCGTGAACCTGAGTATTCATTGGCTTCAGCAAAACTTACGGCCTGTTTAAGTTTCTCTGCATCAATTGTAAAATCTGAAGCAGATTTTTGAGACCAATCCGCATTTCTTTCAGGAAAATAATAATTTTCTTGAGCGCTCACCGCAGTCAGAAAAGCTAGTGAAAGGATAAGTGGAGCAATGTTTTTCATTGATTGATTGTATTTGTGAAATTTACTGGAAGTTACTCAAATCGTACCGCATTAACCAATCGGTCTGTTTATCGTTTCCAATGTAGTATGGGTGGGTGCCGAACTTTTTAAAACCGTATTTCTGATAAAATCGGATAGCAGCCACGTTCTTCTCCCAAACACCCAACCATATATATTCCTTACCTTTTTCAGCACCAAGTTTTACTGCATGTTGTAAGAGCTTTTGACCAATTTTTCTACCCTGAAAATCATTTAAAACGTAGATACGCTCCAATTCCACATTGTTCTTATTTTTAATATCTGTCTGGGCATCGTTCTCGTTCAGTTTAAAATAACCTACTAAAGCCTTATCTAGAAAACTAAAATAAAAGGAAGAATTTGGGTTTTCAAGTTCACTCTTAATTTTCATTTCGTCAAAAGCAAAATCAATATAAGTCTTAAAGTCCTCTGGGTCGTTATCCTTTTCAAAAGCATCTATAAAGGTTTTCCGAGAAATATATAGCAATTCCTCAATATCCTTATTCTCACATTTCTTAAATTGAAGTTCCATAAGCCTAAAAATAGAAAAAGGAGCAAATAAATTTGCTCCTTATGGGGGAATTCTACGCTTTAGTCTTTCAAAGCATAAACAAACTCTTGGCAAGTTGTAAGACGGCCTTATTCGAAATTCTCAAATCCGCTGTGAGCTCTTCGATAAGGTCTTGTCATTGTCCATTTCTGGTAAGCATATGAAGTAGGTATTTCGTTATAATCTCCTTAGTCCTGTTTTTCAGCAAATAATTTACCTTCCGTTCTCATTAAAATAATTCCTTCGGCTGTTTCTTCCATTTTTACGTAATCGTCTGGAAAATCGGTTCCAGGGTACGAAACTTTATAGATACCGTTATCTGCGCTCCAGCTAAAATCGGTCAGAAAGATAACCTCTCCGTTTTTGTATCCGTGAAACCTACCCAGGTATACATCGTTAAAAATCCATTCTTCGGAGTCAACTACCAACTTATTGGTATTGGTAGCTGTTTTTACAGTATGGTGCCAAATTCCAATAATAGGATCATCATTAATCTCAATTTTTGAACAAGAAGCAAAAAGAACGCACAATAGCAAACATTTACAAAAGGTCTTCATTTTAGGTTAAGTTTTAAAAGCGATTTGGGTTTCACTTTGGTTACTCAACAAATATATGAAAGAATTTTCCTACATCTTTAAATATGTGGTGAAAATACCTTTTTTTGATGTTTACAATTATAATGTAGTCAAATATCCGACAAAAAGCATTATTTTATCGACAAAATGTAATGTGCTTCAATATTTTTAATCAATTACCTAATATAAATTCCTTTTGTACTGAAAATCTATATCCTCCAAAAAAATGCATTACTTAAAATTAGGGCATAAAAAAAGAGCAACTTGGGAAGTTGCTCTTTAAAATAATTTTTTGAAAAAAATCTATAACATAAATAGTTTTTTGGTCAAGAGTACAATACCGCTAAAAAAATCATTTCGATACACTTGTACTTTTTCTTCTGGCGCGATGTGATTCATTTGGGAGTTCATTGGGGTTAATTTATTAGGTTAATCTGGGGTGTCTCATTTTTACATGGTAAATATAATATCAAAAGCAAGTTCTTATTTAATTATTGTTGTGAACCCATTCCAGAATGTTGTGAAAAAAACAATCGGTCCCCTTTCATCGATAAATTGACGGCAAAAGCTAATTTAAAATCATTTCCGGCACATCCCCAGGAACCACCAATTTCCCTTCAGTTGCCTCCGTTATTTGTTCGACACTTACCCCAGGTGCCCTTTCCAGCAATAAAAAACCTTCGTCGGTGACTTCCAGTACGGCCAAATTCGTTACTATTTTTTTTACACACTTTACCCCTGTCAACGGTAAGGAGCATTTTTTCAAAAGTTTAGACTCCCCTGCCCTGTTGGTGTGCATCATGGCCACAATAATGTTCTCGGCGGATGCTACCAGATCCATAGCCCCTCCCATTCCCTTGACCATTTTTCCTGGAATCTTCCAATTAGCAATATCCCCTTCCTCAGATACTTCCATCGCACCAAGTATGGTTAAATCTACATGTTGGCCTCTGATCATCGCGAAGCTCGTAGCAGAATCGAAGAAAGATGCTCCCGGCAACGTGGTAATGGTTTGTTTTCCGGCGTTTATAATATCGGCATCCTCTTCTCCTTCAAAAGGAAATGGCCCCATGCCTAGCACTCCGTTTTCACTCTGAAACTCTACGCTAATATCATCCCGTACAAAATTAGCAACCAAAGTGGGTATACCTATTCCCAAGTTTACATAATACCCATCCCTTACCTCTTTAGCAATTCGTTGGGCTATTCCATTTTTATCTAACATAATTATTTTCTTTCCCTCACCGTTCTTTGTTCAATTCTCTTCTCATAATCCTGACCTTGAAATATGCGTTGGACAAAAATACCCGGGACATGGATTTGATTTGGGTCCAGTTCTCCAGCAGGTACAAGTTCTTCTACCTCAGCTACCGTAATCTTTGCGGCTCCACACATACACGGATTAAAATTTCTTGCAGTTCCCTTAAAAATGAGATTGCCCGCTTCGTCACCTTTCCAAGCCTTTACAAAAGAGAAATCGGCCTTAAAAGCCTCTTCCAGCACGTACATTTTGCCATCAAATTCCCTGGTCTCTTTTCCTTCGGCAACCTCTGTACCGTAGCCTGCAGGCGTAAAAAATGCCGGGAAGCCTCCTTGTGCGGCCTTGCACTTTTCTGCCAGGGTACCTTGGGGGGTAAGTTCAACTTCCAGTTCCCCGCTCAACATCTGCCGTTCAAACTCGTCGTTTTCACCAACG
The DNA here is from genome assembly GCF_027474845.2 of Maribacter aestuarii. Classification (NCBI taxonomy): domain Bacteria; kingdom Pseudomonadati; phylum Bacteroidota; class Flavobacteriia; order Flavobacteriales; family Flavobacteriaceae; genus Maribacter; species Maribacter aestuarii. The sequence goes on along the minus strand of NZ_CP107031.2, from coordinate 1,862,964 downwards.
TAGGAAGAAATCATTTTTTTTATTTGATGTTTTTGTAATAGAAGGCCCAAGCCAAAATCATCCACGCCAGCGTTATTTGAAATACAGGTTATATCCTTAATATTCAACTTAACCAATGCATTAATGGCATTTTCCGGTATACCACAAAGACCGAACCCGCCTAGCATAAATGTCATTCCGTCCTGTACCCCTTCTAAAGCTTCGTTGACGTCAGCTACTGTTTTTTTAATCATAGTTCCACATTATAATTGTCTCCCCAATTTACGGTTTTTTAACCGTTTTCATCTTAAAAAAAGACCCCACAATGTGCGAGGTCCTATATTGATAATCCTTTCTGTCCTGAAATCGTGTTTAGAAATCTAAATCCTCTAAATCCTCCTCGATATCGGTATCCTTTTGCTGATTCGCAAAGAATTTATCACAATCTACTATAATGGACATGTTCTCCGGTTTTTCAAAATCTTCCGTAGAAACATCCAACTCCTCGTCAGCATAATTCTTTTTCATATATAAACCCCAGATGGGCAATGCCATAGAAGCTCCCTGACCATAGGCGGTTCTATTAAAGTGTATAGGTTTGTCCTCACCTCCTACCCAAACACCGGTTACCAAATTTGGTACCATTCCCATAAACCAACCATCACTATTATTTTGAGTAGTTCCTGTTTTCCCAGCAATTGGGTTTGTAAGTTCATAAGGATAACCTGTAACAACTTCTTTGTACACCGTGTTATTTATATTGAAACTATGGCGTAATCTGGCACCAGATCCACTTTGTGTTACTCCTTTCATTAATTCTATCATGGCATAGGAAACTTCCTTGCTTAGCACATCCTTTGTTTCTGGAACATATTCATAAAGTACTGTGCCGTTCTTATCCTCTATACGGGTTACCATGACCGGTTTTACATAAACCCCTTCATTGGCAAACATACCATAGGCCCCAACCATTTCATAAACGTTTACATCCGCCGTACCCAATGCAATAGATGGCACCGAAGGAATTTCCCTAGAAAAACCAAGATTGTTCGTAATGTTTACCACAGATTTTGGACCTACCCTATCTATAAGCTGGGCCGTTACGGTGTTTACCGAATTGGCCAAAGCGTATTTAAGTGTCATATTTTTACCGGAATAGGTACCATCCGAATTTTTTGGACCCCAAGCCTCCATATTTCCATGTTTGCCCGCCTCAATCCAATATTCGGTATCTGGCAGCATTTCACAAGGCGACAAACGTAGCTGGTCAATCGCGGCAGCGTAAACAAATGGCTTAAAGGTAGATCCTGCCTGTATGGCACCTTGAAACACATTGTCATATTGAAAGTGTTTATAATCAATGCCCCCGACCCAAGCCTTAACATGTCCGCTCTGAGGCTCCATGGACATCATTGCGGTTCTCAAGAAGGTCTTATAGTATCTAATGGAATCCAATGGTGTCATGATGGTATCCTTTTCTTTGGTATCACTCTTCCAATCAAAGACCGTCATTTCGGTCTTTTTTGTAAAGGATTCACGTATTTCCTCTTCAGAACTACCTTTCTCCTTCATAATCCTCCACCGTTCCGATCTTTTCATGGCCCTTTCCATTATTTTATCAATTTCCTCCTGCGGAACGTCTAAAAAAGGTGCTGTTCTATTACGCTCAGGGGTGTTCTGAACAAAGAATTCGGCTTGGAGTCGCTTCATATGTTCACTTACCGCTTCCTCGGCATTTTTTTGCATGCGGGAATCAATCGTTGTGTAGATTCTTAATCCGTCTAGGTAAAGGTTCCAACGATCACGTTCGCCTTCCAAGGCAGGTTTTGGATTCTTACTTATCCAATCGTTCATGTAGCGCTGTAAGTACATTCTAAAGTAGGTTGCCAATCCTTCCCTATGGTTTTCAGGGTTAAAATTGATATCCATTTTTAAGGCCTGTAGCGAATCCTTTTCCTGTTCCGTGATATAATCGTATCGTGCCAATTGTCCAAGCACGATATTTCTTTTATTCTTTGTCAGCTCCTCCCGACGCAGTGGATTATATAATGAAGAGTTTTGAAGCATCCCTATCAGCATGGCCGATTCCTCAATTTTTAACTCCATGGGTTCCTTGCCAAAATAAATACGAGCAGCAGAACGTATACCGTCCGCATTGTTGCCAAAATCATAAATGTTCAGGTACATACTGATGATTTCCTCTTTGGTATAGCTGCGTTCCAATCTAATCGCCAAAACCCATTCCTTGACCTTTTGTTTAAACGTCTCAAATTTATTCCTGGACCTTACTCCAACAAAGAGTTGCCTCGCCAATTGCTGTGAAATGGTACTAGCTCCCCCTCTTTTTCCCAAAAAGAAAGCAGCTCTTAGCGTACCTCTGGCGTCTATTCCCGAGTGCTCTTGAAAACGTATATCTTCACTTGCAATTAATGTATTGACCAGGTTTTCTGGAAGGTCATCATACTTTAGGTTGGTGCGATTATCATCCAAATAGAACTTACCTAAGGTCTGCCCATCCGAGGACAAGATTTCAGAGGCCAGGTTGGTCTGGGGATTTTCCAGATATTCATATGGAGGGAGCTCTCCAAAAAGACCCCAAGACGCCGACAGGAAAATCAACGCCACAAAGACGATACCGGATACAAATAATATCCAAAACCACTTAATGTATTTGAAAAATCCAGTAGATTCCTTTTTCTTAACCGCTTTTGCCATATTCTAAGGGGTACTTTTTGTTATTTCTATTCCTACATCCGTAATACCTTCCAGACCTACAATCCCGGAAACGTTACCGTTTTTACGCATAGCATGCATTACCTCTAATGTATATACGCCGGACGATGGAAAAACGATGTTTTCTTTGTACCAGAGCTTGTTTTCCTTAATACTGCCATTTCCGCGACCCAACCAAGTACCATCTGATAGTGCCATATTGTACTCTAAGGTATCTTGCAGTACCTCTCCCTTCGGGGTAGTGAGGGAAGTAATTAAAAAAAGATTGCTAAAAGGGTAATTATCATCATTTCTAACGTTGATAAATACGTCATATTGCTGTACGGTATCCAATTCCTGAAAAGTAAATCGCAGCGTATCCTCCTTGCTCCATATCCCGCCACTAAGTGTTTGGTATTTCGTATTAACGATATCTGTCTTACATGATGACAACCCTAAGAGTAGTGCTATAATATATGCCGTGTTACGCATTCTTTTGGTTCCTCCTTTTGTTATTGGAATTTTTCCGTCTGTTTCTGTTCTTGTTCCTATTGCTCTTCTTGCGTTTGGGTTGGTCAAATCGTGTAAGACTGTCCTGACCAACAACATTTTCAAAAACAACCTTTTCCTCCACAGGGTTCTCCAAAGCGTACATTTCCAAGCTGGCAACCTTTTCCTTCTTTTTGTTCATTGCCAAAATTTCATTTACTTGATCTTTCGAAAGAACATGCCAATTGCTGGGTTCATCTTTATACGAAAACCATAACATTTCCTTAAAAATGTCCGTTTTTTGGCAGAAAGCAAGACCTTTCTCCGTGAATAATTTGGTGTCCTGTGGTGGAAAATCCTTTAGAGCGTCAAGGTAGACATCTAGCTCATAATTGAGGCAACATTTAAGTTTACCACATTGCCCGGCCAATTTTTGCGGATTTAACGAAAGTTGCTGGTATCTAGCCGCCGATGTGCTTACGGACCTAAAATCCGTTAACCACGTAGAGCAACAAAGTTCCCTTCCGCAAGACCCGATTCCGCCCAAGCGCTGGGCTTCCTGTCGGTATCCGATTTGACGCATCTCTATACGGATACCAAAGGCCTTCGCCATGTCCTTTATGAGCTGCCTAAAGTCTACGCGCTCCTCTGCCGTATAGTAGAAGGTAGCTTTAGAGCCATCTCCTTGAAACTCAACATCGGAAATCTTCATCTGTAATTTCAAGATAATTGCAATCTCCCTAGCGCGTTTTTTTATTTCCTCTTCCCTATTCCGGCATTTTTGCCAAACATCTATATCCTTTTGGGAAGCTTTTCTGTAAACTTTAGGAAAATCGGCGGCCTTAAAATCTACTTTTTTTCGCTTCATTTGTACTCGGACGAGTTCGCCCACAAGCGTTACCATGCCTATATCATGTCCCGATTGTGCTTCCGTGGCAACAACATCCCCAATGGAAAGTGAAAGGTTTTCTGTGTTTTTGAAGAATTCTTTTCTGCTATTTTTAAAACGGACCTCAACAAATTCAAAAAGCTTTTCCCCGTTGGGAGGCGCCATGTTGGAAAGCCAATCAAAAACTGTTAATTTATTGCAACCATCTGTACCGCAAGTGCCGTTATTCTTGCATCCCTTTGGTTGTCCACCTTTACTGGTAGAACAACTACTACAACCCATATGTTATATATTGACTCCGAAAAAAATTTAATTTTATCGGAAAAAGGTTCATAAAAACTTAAAGGTAAAGATACTAATTTTTTAGTGCGATGTAAAGGTAAGTTGACGGTATGCGAATTCCATCAACATGTAAAAAGCTTGATGATAATGTAGAGGACTGTTTCAAATTTCCAATCTTTGGGAGATACTATTTATCTTTCAACTAGCCGTAAGGATACTTCTACTAAGTGCTACTGAAACCCTTCTACTTTTTAAATTTCAGGACTTCGGAACGTCCTTTTTTAAAAATCTTGTTACTGACAACTTTACCCTTCCGGAGCTTTTTTTGCTCTTCGTAGGGTAAAGCGTGTATTTCCTGACATGCAATGGAACAACAATTATCCAATTTCTCGGCACAGGATTCGCATTGTATAAACAATAAATGACAGGCTTCATTTGCACAATTTACATGTTCGTCGCAGGGTTCGCCACATTGATGACATTGAGCGATAACATCATCCGTTATGCGCTCTCCCCGCCGATGGTCAAATACAAAATTTTTGCCCATGAATTTATTTTCCAGATTTTTAGCTTCTACCTGCCTTGCATACTCAATTATGCCCCCTTCCAATTGATAGACTTGTTGAAATCCTTTGTGTTTGTAATAGGCACTGGCCTTTTCGCACCGGATACCACCCGTACAATACATGACCAATTTCTTATCCTCCTTATGGTTTGCTAAATCCTTTTCAATGATATCAAGTGAGTCCCTAAAAGTATCAACATCCGGAGTTATCGCATTTTTAAAATGTCCTATCTCACTTTCATAATGGTTGCGCATATCTACCAGGACCGTGTCCGGGTCGTCTATGAGTTGATTAAACTTTTCTGCATCCACGTGTGTTCCCTTGTTGGTAACGTCAAAAGTGGTATCGTTTAGTCCATCCGAAACAATCTTGTTACGAATTTTTACTTTCAATTTTAAAAAGGATTTGTTGTCCTGCTCTATGGCAATGTTCAAACGCACATTTTCCAGGAAGGAAATACTGTCCAAGTGGGTTTTAAAGGCCTTAAATGAATCCGCTGGAACCGATAACTGCGCGTTTATTCCCTCATGAGCCACATAAATACGGCCAAGGACATCCAGTTCGTTCCAGTGAATGAATAGATGGTTTCTAAAGATTTCGGTATTGCCGATATGTGCATACTTATAGAAAGAGATGGTAAGACGGTCTTTCCCAGCCTCTTCAATTAAGGCCGCTCTTTCTTTAGCACTTAAGGTATTGTACAGTTGCATGCTATACTAATAATTTAAGTTAAAGAATTGTTGTAAGTGCAAAAATAGGGAAAATCAATAAGGACACCATATTTAGGCCATCTTCTATTTAATTTCCACGAAGCACATAACCTTTAAAAAGGTAGGCTACAGTAGAAAAAAAGAGCCTTGATATGTCAAGACTCTTTATCGGCTATTCCATTTTTTCTTCTTCATAGCATTCTTTCAGAATACTTAAAAAGGAAGTAGCCATCGCTGCCTGTTGCCACTAAAAACAACAGATTATAACACACTAACCAATCTTATTTTTTTAATAGATGCTAATTTTTACAAAGGGTTGCGTTATACCATACATTATTCTTCTTTTCCAAAAAGAAATATTAATTTAGCGTTCCGTAAAATTTCTGAAAAGCACTTAAGAATTAGGTCAATTGTAAGGAGATTTTACGACCGCTCCACAAGTTGTGGCGAATAGCAATTTTTTAAAAAAGATAAACAGATGAGCTCGGAAAAAGACGCAAAATTAAAGGCCCTAAAACTTACGTTGGACAAGATGGACAAGACCTATGGTAAGGGTGCCGTAATGAAGATGGGAGACAGTGTTGTCGCTGATGTTGAGGTTATACCTTCTGGTTCTTTAGGACTTGATATTGCGCTCGGAGTTGGTGGCTATCCAAGGGGTAGGGTTATTGAAATATATGGTCCGGAATCCTCCGGTAAAACAACCTTGACGCTTCATGCCATAGCCGAAGCTCAAAAAAATGGCGGAATAGCGGCCTTTATAGATGCCGAACACGCTTTTGATCGTTTCTATGCCGAAAAGTTGGGGGTGGATATTGATAACCTCATCATTTCACAACCGGATAACGGTGAGCAGGGTTTGGAAATTGCGGATAATTTAATCCGTTCAGGAGCCATAGATATCGTAGTCATAGATTCTGTAGCAGCATTGACTCCTAAAAGTGAAATTGAAGGTGAAATGGGTGATTCTAAAATGGGATTGCACGCACGTTTGATGTCGCAAGCGCTACGAAAGCTTACAGGTTCTATTAGTAAAACCCACTGTACGGTAATATTCATTAACCAGTTAAGGGAGAAAATCGGTGTCATGTTCGGGAATCCAGAAACGACGACAGGTGGAAACGCCCTAAAGTTTTATGCTTCCGTACGATTGGATATTAGAAGATCTACTCAAATAAAAGATACTGACGGTAATGTGAAGGGCAACAAGACCCGGGTTAAAGTTGTAAAAAACAAGGTAGCTCCGCCCTTTCGTACGACCGAATTCGATATCATGTACGGCGAAGGTATTTCCAAAGTTGGAGAAATCATTGATTTGGGCGTGGAATACGAAATCATTAAGAAAAGTGGTTCATGGTTCAGTTATGGCGATACCAAACTGGGTCAAGGAAGGGATGCCGTTAAAGCATTGCTGCTAGACAATCCCGAACTTTTTGAAGAACTGGAAGGAAAGATTAGGGAAGCCATTGACGCGCTTCAATCATAATAACAGAAGTACTTCCTTGTTTTTTTCTCGTACGCAACCTTTCCCCTTTCTTTGCATCTAACAAGTAAAGAATTATTATGAAGGGGAACGTTATTATTTTCTTGTTTATATGTTCAGCGTTACTGTTTAGCGGTTGTTCCATAGACGATGATGAGCCTAATTTTCACTTTACCGCTTTAGAGATTACTGCTGCCGAATTACCGGAATCCTTTGAACTAAATCGTACTTACCGTATTAGTTTTACCTATGTTCTGCCGGATGGCTGTACATACTTTGAACGCCCGGACGTAACTACAGCTGATACTACCGTAAGGAACGTTGTGGCAATAGGCGTGGTGAGGACGGACGATGAAGCCTGTACTCAGGCAATTGTAGAAGGGGAGGGATTCTTTAACTTTAGTGTAATTTACAACGAGCCTTACACCTTTAGATTTTTCCAAGGTGAAGACAGTAACGGCGAAGCACAATTTCTAGAGGTGATCGTTCCCCTGGAGTAAATCACCTTATTAATTTAACCGACCTTAAGTGAGTCAAGAAGAACTCATAGAAAATTGCAAAAAAGGCAATAGAAACGCACAGGAACTACTGTATAGAAAATATGCGGCAATACTCTATGGCGTCTGTCTAAAGTATTCCCGTAATAAAACGGAGGCCGAGGATAATCTACACGATAGTTATATGACCATTTATGAAAAAATAGGACAGTATAAATCAAAAGGGTCCTTTGAAGGCTGGTTGAAGCGGATTACGGTGAATACCGTACTGCAGAAGTACAGAAAGGAGGAGCCCCTGAACGTTGTACACGAGAACACGGAGGACGAGATAACAGTAGATTCAATTTATAATGACATAAGCTTACAGACCTTATTGGAGTATATACGGGAGCTGCCCAATAAGTATCGTACAACCTTCAACCTATACGTTTTAGACGGGTATACGCATAAGGAAATTGGGGAATTGTTAGGAACCACCATTGGAACCTCTAAATCCAATCTTGCTAGGGCAAGAGCTCTTTTAAAGGAAAAAATAGAAACTAAGGTTTCTCAGTCCATCATCGGAATGATTATGGTTGTTGTGGGAAACTATTTATGAATTAAAAAATCATAGACAAAACATATAAGTCTTTAAAGATGAATAAAAAGAAATTAGACAAACTGTTCCAAGATAAATTCTCGGACTTTAAGGAAATGCCGGACGAAAAAGTCTGGAACTCCATTGAAGCTTCTTTGGACAAAAAGAAGAAAAAAAGAATGCTTCCCATATGGTGGCAATTAGGAGGTGTCGCAGCGCTAATATTGATTGGATTAATCGTCTTTAATCCTTTTGCAGCAACCGATACTCATGACGCCATTATTACCGATGTAGAAAAATATAGTACTGTACTTGATTCTACCAAAGTAGATGCATCCGAAGAAATTTCACAAGAAGAGGTGAAAGTGGCCGTTGAAGACGAAAAAACATCAGATATCAATGAGCATAACGAGGGAATCGTCGACACTTCCGAGAAAACTATAGAGGAGAATGAAGCTAAATCGAACCAATTGAGAAAAAACTCCCATCTAGTTGAAAAAGGTTCACGTGCAGAAGACAAAGGCCTGGCCGTAACCGAGGAGGGCATGGATAGTACCAAAGAAACAAAATCTCAGTCAGAAATCGATATTGTAAAAAGTCATATCGACAAAACCGAGGTAGCGGTGACAGATGTAGAATCCAATAATGAGAATCCCAGAAGATTCACGGAAAACAGCCTCAATAAGGAAAGTGATCAAAAAGAGGCGGTTGCAACCCTTATGAATAAACAAAATGATATTGCCGCTACGGAATCTAAAGAACGAAAGGAAACTATTATTGGTTCCGAAGGAAAGTCAATTTTTGAGGAAATAGAAAATCAGGAGGAGAAGGCCGTTACTGAACAATCTGCCAATAAATGGTCCGCCGGACCGAGTATTGCCCCGGTGTATTTTAATGCTATTGGAGACGGGTCTCCCGTACATTCCATATTTGTCCCCAATTCCAAGTCCGGGGACGTGAATCTCAGCTACGGTCTTTCCGTTGCATATGAGGTGAGCAGCAAGCTTAAAATTCGCTCAGGAATCCATAGGGTGGATTACGGCTATAACACCAACGACGTGGAGTTTTCGTCTTCATTGGCCTCCTCCACTAACGGACAAATTAATTCCATAAACTATGCGGCCAATTCAAAAAATCTCGTGGTAACCAGTAAAACAGGTGATAGTAGAAATTTGGATGTATCTAATAGTGCCATAGATGCATCTGCACAAAATTTGGCGAGAGAGGGTATCATGTCCCAACAGTTGGGCTATTTAGAAGTTCCTTTAGAATTGAACTATGCTTTACTGGACAAAAAATTTGGCGTAAATATCATTGGTGGGTTTAGCTCGCTATTTTTAGTGGACAATTCGGTTGCCCTAACATCGGGTGAGTTAACGACCGAAATGGGTGAGGCCAATAACGTAAATAGCACCAATTTTAGTACTAACATCGGGTTGGGCGTGAACTACAAATTCTCTTCCAAGATTCAGCTGAACGTAGAACCCATTTTCAAATATCAGTTAAACACCTTTTCTGAAACTGCAGGCAATTTTAGACCTTATTCCATAGGCGTATACAGTGGCCTTAGTTTTAAGTTCTAGTATTGGTCAGTTCGTTTAAGATAACGGTGCGCACTTCTTCTCTAAGGGTAGATTTGTCTTCCTCGGCCAAAATTCCGGTCTCGAAGAATTCATGAACCCTTACCCTACATTTTCCTGGGCCGCCCTTGAACAAGGTAAAGGGAAATCGCTTTTTATTATCGTAAAAAGTCATAGGAACCACGGGTATATTATGCGCTATGGCCATTTTAAAGGCTCCGTCCTTAAAAGTATCCAAAATTATGTCCTCTTCCGGCACCCCTCCTTCAGGAAATATACAAATGCTCAACCCTTGTTTCAATCTCTTTTGTGCCCGCCTGTAAACCCCCGTTCTGCTTTGCGTACTATCCCTGTCCACCATAATGCAGACACGTTTATAAAAAAACCCGAAAACAGGGATATTGACCAATTCTTTCTTGCCCACGAAAACGAATGGGTTTTTGCTTACGTACAGCATCAACATGATGTCTAGCATGCTGGTGTGATTGGCGACCAGCATATAACTCTTATTTTTCCTTAAATCTTGCTCATATTCTACGGATGGGGGGCAACCCATTCCATATAGAATCGGTTTGGCCCACAGGTTTCTGGCCATCCAAAAGAATTGTGGATACCAGCTTTCTTTTAATACGGAAAGAAGAAGAAAAGGAAAGAAGATGAAAATAGGAACCGCCACCAAAATATAAAACCAAATCCTATATAGCAGTTGGAAGGGACGTTTTGCAATATCTAGCATGAATCAAAAATAGGAATTTGCCCTCATTAAATGGGATTTGTTTTACCTTTGCCTCCTTAGATATGCAAGCAAATGGCTAGAATTTTAACAGGTATTCAAAGTACCGGTACACCACACTTGGGGAACATTCTTGGGGCTATCATCCCCGCGATACAGATGGCACAAAATCCAAAGAACGAATCGTTCCTTTTTATTGCGGACATGCATTCGCTCACCCAAATTAAAAACGGTAAGGAACTGCGTAACAATACTTACGCTACCGCAGCCACGTGGCTAGCTTTTGGTCTGGACATTGAAAAAACTGTGTTTTATAGACAGAGCGATGTCCCACAAGTAGCGGAGCTGGCTTGGTATTTGAGTTGCTTTTTCCCGTATCAACGATTAACGCTAGCCCATTCCTTTAAGGACAAATCAGACCGGTTGGAGGATGTGAACGCTGGGCTCTTTACCTACCCGATACTTATGGCGGCCGATATTCTTTTATACGACGCCAATATCGTTCCTGTTGGGAAAGACCAGTTACAACATTTGGAAATGACCCGCGATGTAGCTTCCCGTTTTCATGCCCAATTAGGGGAGACCTTTGTATTGCCCGAAGCCAAAGTGCAAGAAGAAACCATGTACGTTCCCGGTACGGACGGAGAGAAAATGAGCAAGAGCAAGGGAAACCTCATCAATCTTTTCCAAACGGACAAGCAACTGCGAAAACAAATCATGGGCATCCAAACGGACAGTACGCCTATGGAAAGTCCAAAGGACCCTAATACTGATAACGTCTTTGCATTATTTAAGCTACTTGCCACGGTTCCAGAAATTGAGGAAATGAGTGCTAATTATCTAGCAGGCAATTATGGCTACGGTCATGCCAAACAGGCCTTGTACGAAGTTATTTTGAATAAGTTCGAACGTCCCCGTGAAAAATTTGAATACTACATGAACAACCTTCAAGAGGTAGACGACGCACTCGCCATTGGTGCAGAAAAGGCCAAAAAAGTAGCCGATGGGGTTTTGAAAAGGGTGCGGGAGAAATTAGGGTACTGAATTTGGAAAACAAACCAAGTAGTCTGTATTTTCTACTCCGTTTCAATTAAACTTAACCAAACTTGGGGTTTAAAAAAGTAAAACCTCGACGAAATACACGTTTAGCCAATTAGTGACCCTGTGAAAAAGCCTTTCACAATCTACTTAGTTTGTAAAATACTAGATAGCCTCGAACAATTTTCCGGGCAAAGGCCGTATTACTCCTTTCATTTCCATCCCTAAAAGTGTGGATGAGGCTTTGAAAATGGGAATCTTACAAGCTAAGGCTATACTGTCCAACAATTGCTTTCCTTCTTTTTGCAAATAGGTATAAATTGCTTGTTCAGTATCATTCAAGTCCACAAACAATTGTTTTTGAATCAATGGACTTTCCTTTTGGTCAAGTTCCCAATCCAATAGATAAATTAAATCTGCAGCCGATGTCAACATATGGGCTTTTTGCTGCTTGATTAAATTATTACAGCCCAAACTATACTTGTCCGTACTTCGCCCCGGGACGGCAAAAACATCCCGATTATAACTGTTAGCGATATCTGCGGTAACTAGGCTTCCACCTTTTTCTGCAGATTCTACAACTACCGTGGCTTCGCTCATGCCCGCAATGATTCGGTTACGCTTCAAGAAATTCTCCCGTTCTGGACTACTACTGCTCCAGAATTCAGTAAAAAAACCACCATGTTTTAAAATATCGGACTGATATTTAGCGTGCACCTTAGGGTATATTTGATTTAGACCATGGGCCAAACAACCGATGGTTTGCAAACCCTGCTTTACGGCCTCTCTTTGAATACAGATATCTACCCCGTACGCAAATCCACTAACGATGATGGGGTTCAAAGGGGCAATGTCCGCAATGAATTCCTCACAAAAGGCCATGCCATAGCTAGTAATATTACGCGTGCCCACCACGCTGATAATCTTTCGCCCGTCCAAATCAATATTTCCCTTTTTAAAGAGCAGTATGGGGCCATCGATACAGTGTTTTAAATAATGGGGATATTCGGCATCCAAAAAATACGTCCATTCGATATTATTCTTAGCGATGTAGGCATATTCTGATTCGGCAGCTTCCAAATGTGCTTTTTCAAAAAGATTTCTAATCGTTTGCGTTCCTATCCCGTCAATTTTTAAAAGCTGATTCCGTTTATCCTCAAAAATTGCAGCTGGACTACCACATTGTGAAATTAGTTTTTTTGCTAGGACATCCCCGATATTCGGCACGTGTTGCAACCTTAACGTTGCAATGAGTTCATCTGTAGTCAATTGGGAATCGGTCATGGTTATCCACAAAAAAGGGTGGCTACAATGTTAATAAAAAGTTATGGCATTCGTTTTTAAGCCCCCGAATTTTTTTAATATTTGCCATCAATGGTATTAGAACACTATATAGCCGATTTATTATATCGATACAATTGTGTGGTCGTTCCTGGGTTTGGCGCATTCTTGACACAGAAGGCATCTGCGTATATCAACGATACCACAAATACCTTTTATGCCCCTACGAAATCCATTGCCTTTAACGAACAGTTGACGACCAATGATGGTCTTTTGGTTTCTTACATAGCCGAATCCGAAAAAGATTCATTTGACAATATCCTTGCGAAAACCGAAGTGGTGGTGAAGGAATGGAAAAGAAAATTGGGAAAGGGAGAAAAGTTAAACCTTCAAAATATCGGGCTTCTTTGGACCAATTATGAAGGAAGTGTTCAATTTCAACCGTCCCAAGAAGTAAATTATTTGACTTCTTCCTTTGGTTTAGCAACGTTTAAAACGGTCCCCGTGACCAGGGAAATCCTAAAAGAGGAAGTTGTTGCATTAGAAGAAAAAATACCGTTCATTATAAGCCCTGAACGCCGTGATTCCAACCGTTTTAGACCCTACCTTAAATACGCCGCTATATTTCTTTTGGCCTTATCTTCGGGCTTGACCGGATACCGACTTTATCAGGATGGCATACTAACGAATCAGGTTGCCCGTCAGGATGCAAACCAACAAGTAACCAAACAGATTCAAGAAGCTACTTTTTTTGATACATCGCCTTTAGAACTTCCCACGGTAAACGTTGATGCCGTTTCTATTTCTATTTCTAAAACCCCTATCCGTGGAGCGGGCATACATCATATTGTGGCTGGCGCTTTTCGTATTAAGGCAAATGCGGAACGAAAAATCCAGTCCTTGAAAAATCAAGGTTATAATGCGGCATATTATGGCACCAATGCTTACGGCTTGCATATGGTGACCTATGATCGGCATGACAATGCGGAAGATGCCTTAATTGCGTTACGAGAAATCAAACGTAGCCAATCTTCGGACGCATGGTTACTTTCAGAAAAATAATTACCTAGATATAGCCCTGTCTTCTAAAGAGGCCTATTCGAGTCCCAAAGTCGTATTATTAGATTTTTGATAGTTCAGGATTATATCCAAATAAGCCTTTTTCACCCCCATTATCTTTTTTTTGACGTGTATCTTTACGCAAAATAATCTTTGATGCAAACAAAAGTACCTTCAGACTCAAGAACAACAATGACCGATATGGTGCTCCCAAGCGAGACCAACCCTTTGAACAATTTATTCGGGGGAGAATTATTGGCGCGCATGGATCGGGCTGCCAGTATTGCAGCCAGAAGGCATAGCCGCAGGATTACCGTCACTGCATCGGTAAATCACGTAGCATTTAACAGGGCAGTTCCCCTAGGAAGCGTCGTAACCGTTGAGGCTGCCGTGTCAAGGTCGTTTAAGACCTCAATGGAGGTATATATCGATGTTTGGATGGAAGATCGCTTTAGTGGAGAGCGGACGAAGGCAAACGAGGCCATTTATACTTTTGTAGCGGTAGATGAGACTGGAAAACCAACGGAAGTGCCAAAACTGAAACCGGAGACCAAGTTGGAAGAAGAGCGCTATGCCGGAGCACTACGGAGAAAACAATTGAGTCTGGTGCTAGCCGGCAAAATGAAGCCTAACGACGCTACGGAACTAAAAGCTTTATTTACGGGTAATTAAAAATCAAAATGGTCCGGATGCGCCCCAATACGTTCCCCTCTATCCAAACTATCCAAATAGGCCACATCTCCGTTGGATAGTTCAAAATCAAAGATATCCGCATTAGTAGCAATGCGATTACTATGTACAGACTTTGGAATGGTTACCACTCCTTTTTGCAAATTCCATCGGAGAATAATTTGAGCTACAGATTTATTGTACTTTTTGGATAGTTCCTTACATATATCTAAATCGAACACCTTGCCCTGCATAAAAGGTGACCAAGCTTCATACTGAATGGTATTTTTATTGCAAAAATCGATTAAATCCTGCTGCACCACGTAAGGATGGAACTCCATTTGGTTCACCATGGGGATTACATTACAATCCGTTAGTAAATCTTCCAAATGATGTTGAAGAAAATTACTGACACCAATGGCCCTGACCTTTTTCTGGTCATATAAATACTCCAGGGCTCTCCAAGTTTCCTTATACTTTCCTTTCACTGGCCAATGAATCAAAAACAAATCCAAATAA
The DNA here is from genome assembly GCF_027474845.2 of Maribacter aestuarii. Lineage (NCBI taxonomy): Bacteria > Pseudomonadati > Bacteroidota > Flavobacteriia > Flavobacteriales > Flavobacteriaceae > Maribacter > Maribacter aestuarii. The sequence continues at coordinate 1,847,901 of NZ_CP107031.2, read as the reverse complement.
TCCAATTGCAGTCGTTCTAGACTATCCTCAAAGGATTGCAAAGTGGAATCATAACCCTGCTCCGAGTTCCAAACTTTACTCACTACGAAAATATCCTCTCGGGCCACCGGGCTCTCCTTAATACCCTGACCCACTCCCGCCTCATTTTCATAAACCGATGCGGTATCTATGTGCCTGTATCCAATTTCCAAGGCATCCTTAACGGAATCAATCACTTCTTGGTCATTATCTGCTTGATAGGTTCCTAAACCTAAATAGGGCATTTTAACGCCATTATGTAGCTTAAAACTTCCACCAATATCCGTAATCTTTTTATGCTCCATTCTTTCAGATTAAAGTTGATAAACCCATTCCTCTGGATTCAATTTAGAGGTGTCTTGGTACAAATAGAATTTTAAACGGGTCTGTCCGTTAGACCGATTGGTATAAACTATACCTAATTCCTCTTTGGCACTTACCTTATCTCCCTTTTTTACAAATAGTTCCGACAAATTATAATACGTGCTTATGAAATTACCGTGCTTAATCTGCACTCCTTTGTTTCCTCCCGGTACAGCTAAAATAGCGATGACCTCACCTTCAAAAATAGACCTTGCCCTGGCCCCTTCTTCCGTAGCAATAATTACGCCGTTACTCTGGTGCTTAATTCCTGGATAGACGGCATCGTTGTAAATGCCAAATCCTTGACTTTTAATGCCCTTTTCCACAGGCCAAATCAGCTTCCCCTTATTGGAAGAAAAATTGTTGGCTACAATGGTTGCCTCCGGGGTCAATACAAATTTACTTGAGTTTTTTGCGGTGACCGTTGTGCCGGTTTTCTTATTGGAGGCAGCGATGGCATTGCGTATCAATCGTTCAATTTGCTGATCGATTTTGCGTGCTTCCCGTTTTTTCTCTTCAATGGCACTGGCATATTTGCTTTCGTTCTTACGGATTGTTCCCAAAAGAGCTTTTTGCGACTGAATTTCCGCAAACAATTCGTCCTTTGCTTTACGATTTTGTCTTAGCAATACTTCCTTTACTTTACGCTCCTCGTTGAGATCGCTATTCAATCGCCCCAGTTCTTCCGTTTTAGCTAAAATCTTATTCCCTTGCTCCTTTCTATAATCCGTGTACTGCTTCATATAATGTAGCCTCTTAAAAGCTTGGTAAAAACTTTCGGAGGACAATAAAAACATCAATCTATTCTGTTTGGATTTATTTTGGTAGGACCGTTGGATCATTGTAGCGTACTCTTCCTTTATTTCTTCCAGCTCGTCCCTCAACTTCGCAATATTTCGAATATTGGTATTGATTTGCCTATTAAGTAAATTGGATTGTTGATTAGTGACCCGTATCAATTGTTGGCGTACCGTAATTTTTTTGTCCAACGCTTCCATTTGGTCCAAAACATTGCCTTTCTCCTTCTTTTCAGCGAATAATAATCGGTTGATATCCCTTATTTCATTCTGAAGTTGTTCCCTTTTTTCCTCCAGCGCTTTCTGTTCCTCTGTTTGGCCAAAAGAAAGCTGAACCATTAAGGCCAGAACCAAAAAAAGCAATACCCTTTTCAAACGTTTATAAATCATCTTTGTTCAAAACTAACTCTTTAAAACCTTTCGGTATTTTATATGGAAAATTAACCGATTTATTGAGCTCCAAGTTTCTAAATTCTAGCATGATTTCGTTTTCCGTCTCTTCCTGTTGGGCCAGAATTCGAATCTCATTGGGCAGCACACGCTGTTCAATACTTTGATAATTATTATATCTAATTTGTAAAAAGCGTTTCTTTAACGGCTGTGACAACTGCTGTACGGCCATTTTAAAATTCTTGGGCTCTATTTGAAAGAGCGATTTAAATAGTACTCCAGGATTTTTTGGCACCAGTCTGTAGGTATCGTCGGAAATTGAAATTATGTATTTTTCATTTCTCAGATCCACAATAGCTTGACCCATAAGGAGGTTTTGCAACACATCAAAATCTACCTCTGTTCCCAATAAATCACTCAAATACGAAAAATCCCCATCAAAATATTGATTTTCCATTTTATTATAAAAGGAAACACGGCTCGGCGTTATATAAGCTTTTACGATTCCTAAAGGAGCGCTTATCCAAATGGCCTTATCCTTTTGCATACGTAGGCTTACGGTAAAACCTTGGGAGTCCTCACCGTCTGAATAATCTATTTTAATCCTACCGCTTAAGGTCTTGAAATCCGTAGCCTGTTGGTAATGTGATTTTATTACCGCTTTTGATGAGAGTCGGCTATCCACCGTGCCATCAGAAATTACTTTCGCACTTTTACAGGAAAAAACCAATAAAGCCATTATGCTGAGAAAAACGGGCTTAAGTACTGGCCAATGTTTTCGTAAGGTCATTTAAAATCCGGGTTTAATTTTACTAAAATACATATTCGCCTTGGACGGGTTGTCTAAAGCATTGTAGGCATCCGATAGCTCTTTGTAAATTTTGTTGGCCAAAGCGACATCATCAATCAGATAATCCAAAGCGGTCTCCAGAACCTCAATGGCATCCTTGTAATCTCCTAATTTATTCAAAGCATATCCATTAGCATAATAAAAATAGGGTTGTGATGGATAATTCTCCAAAGCCTCTTCGGTTATGCTCAACAATGAACTCATATCGCCATTTAACAATAGACTTGAAATTTTACTTTTATATTCCTCTAAGTCATTTGTTACCACGGTATTCTCTGCGTTCGTTACTACTGGCGACAGATTGCTTTCTTTTTCCGCTTCTCTTTTTGCGATGGAGTCCGTTATTTTTTGTGCCAAATGCTTGTTAGAATCCCTGTTCCCAAGGTCTTTTAACGTTTTTAACGCCTCCTCTAATTTTCCATTCTTAAAATAAATCGTGGCCAGGTTTTTTTGTAAAATCTCATTATCCCACGGTATCCTGTCTTTAAAACTGTCCTTTGAGATTCCTTGATCTGCGGTATTTGTAATTAAAGTGTTTAAATACCAATAGTTTTCAGGGTCCGAGGAGACTGCCTCCATCGCATATTCTTGGGATTGAATATACTTTTTGTCCAAGAAATAGGTTTTTGCAAGTTCATGGGCCACTACCACGTTATTCGGTTCCAATCGTTTGCATTCCAATAGGTAGTTTATGGCCTTATCGTAATTTTGGATTCCCTTCTGTTTTAGGCCTTCAAAAAAATTCTCCTGAAATTCATCCGAATAATCCTCCAGAAATACTTCGGCACTTTCTTCTACTCTAATTTCTTGTTCCTCTTGGGCATAAAAGAGGCTTGGGACAAAAAATATTCCCAGAAACAAAAAATAAGTAAGAAAGCTTAATTCTTTCATTTTAGCTTCAATAATGTCATTGCCACTTTGGAGTTTCGAGCATCATCATTTTACTCCTGTACTCCCAAATCCGCCTTCGCCCCTTGCCGTTTCGGAGAGTACCTCAACCCTCTCCCACTCGGCACGTTCGTGTTTTGCAATGACCATTTGTGCAATTCGCTCGCCATTTTCGATGACAAAAGACTCGTTGGAAAGATTCACCAAGATAACGCCTACTTCTCCCCTGTAATCCGCATCAATCGTGCCAGGCGCATTCAATACCGTGATTCCTTTCTTTGCGGCCAGACCACTCCTAGGACGCACCTGTGCTTCGTAACCAACAGGAAGCTCAATATTAAGTCCCGTTTTTATAATAGCCCTTTCTAAGGGTTGCAATGTTACACTTTCCAAAATATTCGCCCTTAAATCCATTCCAGCGGATGCTCCGGTTTCATAATGTGGCAGTTCGTGAGATGATTTATTAACAATCTTTATTTTCATAGGTCAGGTCATTTGTTTGCAATTATCCTTTTAAGATTATCTTTTTCCAATTTATAGGTCAATCCTAAGAAAATAGAAAGTAGTATAATGCCAACAATCAAATTCCTATCAAAAATATAAAATGAGACTATGGAAAAGAAGGTAGACAATCCTAAATAAAAACCAATTTTTCTAAAGTTATAGGGGATGGGATAATACATGCGCCCAAAATAAAAAGAAAGGAACATCATAGTGCCGTAAGCTACCAATGTGGCTATTGCAGACGCCACATAACTGAAATATTGTATTAGTGCAAGGTTGATGATGATGGTCAACACCGCACCTATCATAGAAATATAGGCCCCGAATTTGGTACGGTCCGTAACCTTATACCATACCGATAGGTTGTGATAGATTCCAAGAAAAAAACTGGCCAACAAAATGATAGGCACGACAGACATGGCGTCCCAGTAGGCTTCGTCCCTTACAAATAGTTCCTTGAGTAAATCAGAAAAGACCACGACCGCCAAGAGAATTACACTTCCCAAAACTACAAAGTAGTTCGTAATCTGTGCATAAGCCTTTTGCGGGTTTTTTGTTTCGGAATGGCTAAAGAAAAAAGGCTCGATCCCCATTCTAAAAGCTGTGGCGAACAGGGTCATAAATACCGCCAATTTTATACAGGCTCCATATTTACCGACCTCAGCCGTCGCAATATCCACAGGTAAAAGTCGCTCCAATAAAATTTTATCCAATACCTCATTGATGGTAAACGCTATACCGGCAATCATTACGGGCATGGCATATTTAATCATTCTTCTCCATAAGGCAACATCAAAAACGTAAGGTTTTCTCAAATACACCCTCAACATTAAAAGTAGGGTTATACCACTTGCAATTAAATTTGAAATTAGGATATAGGAAATTTCGAAGTCCGGCTTATACATGGATCCGAAAAACGAGGTCGAATTTGATTGTGCAAGTTTAGGCAGTAGCAACAAAAAGAAAACGTTGAAGCCCAGATTCAGTGATACGTTTAAAATTTTGATTATCGCATACCGGCCCGGTTTTTCCTGCGCCCTTAATAAAGCAAAAGGGATAATGACCAAGGCATCTAAGGCTAGAATACCAATCACATATCCCATTAACTTATACTCTATAAGCAACTGTTCCGAGATGGATGATTTAAATAAAATGCCCACCAGCACGAAAAACAGGGTCGAGCCTAAAATGGACAATAAAGAGGTGGTTACTACTTTTTTTCTATTATCCGCCTCCTTATAAAACCTGAAAAAAGCGGTCTCCATGCCATAGGCCAGAAATACGTTGAAAATGGCGAAATAGGAGAAAATTACGATAACCTTACCATAGGAACCAGGTGGCATAACCTCCGTGTAAAGAGGCACCATGAGCACATTCAGCATTCTGGGCAATACCGTAGCCAAGCCGTAAATTGCCGTTTGCTTAAAAAGTTTTTTGAGTGGATTCAATCACCATGGATTAAGACCTCAAAAGTACCTAATTACGGTGGTAATACAAATTTAGTTTTTGAGCTTACCGATGTCCATGATTGGCTGTTTGTCTTTTATACCCGCATCCTTTACATGCCCAAGGTTTCCGTTTTCCATATAACTTCGAACAGCCTTTGTGCCTCTATCTATATAAAGTCTATCTCAGGGGAGCCTTCTGTAGAAATTGGATTTTCAGCCATTGTCACTCTGCTTTAATCGTTTTAATTCTGTAAGCTCCCTTCGTATTTGAACTACAATAAAACTTCCCAGAACAAATAACACTACTATGGATGAAATTACGATATAGGTATAAAACCCTGATGAGAGCGAAGCCTTAAATAAGGGCAGCAATAATATAAAACCAGAGCAATAAATAGCTATGATTAGCGGCGTGAATACATAATGTACTAACGTTCTATTCTTATAATACGAAGTGAGTTCCGATTTATATTCCCTAGGCTTCAAGAGTACGTTGAGCGACTTTAGTTTTTTGATACTCAAGACCTCGATTCCAATACGAACAACAAGACTGCCAATCATTAAGGAAAGTCCTATGATTACCGTATTATTTTTATACCCAGAAATATAGATGAAAAAGAAACATAGCACCAGTAGGGTTATTCCTAAAATTACGTTGGTAATCCGTTGCTTGTTCTTTATTGTCTTTATTCTTTTGAGCATAGTTTGGAAATCATCCTGCGAAGGTTTCATCTCGGGCTGATTGCCCCACTCAGATTTTAATTCGTTAAAACTTGTCATTTTTTGCACATTTTGAAAGTTGATTTTTGATTCTGTGTATACGGGTTCGCAAAGCTTCATGACTAATTCCCATAATTGATGCGATTTCGTTCTGTGGTAAGTCCTCCAGTTCCAGTAAAATAATAGCCTTGTTCGTCTCGGACAGTTCATTTATGCAAGCATAAAGTGTTGATAGCATCTGCTCCTTATCAATTTCGGATTGATTGTCTATAGGATCACTAGCGGTTTCTAGACGGATGTTTTTTATTTTTTTCTTATCCTTTCGTAACTGTCCCAAACAGGTATTTACCGTAATCCTGTAAATCCATGTGGCTATGTTACTCTCTTCTCGGAATTGATGAAGATTGTCCCAAACTTTTATAAAGACTTCTTGGGCCAAGTCCCTTGCGATATCATAATCTCCGTTTACATACCCTAGACAAAGACGCATAACCTTAGGGTAATTGGATTCGTAGGTCTCTTTAAATTCCAGTTCTTTCTCTTCCATGGCTATTTTAAACTTTCCAAAACCTTCTCCATAAACCACTCGGGATTATCGTACATAATAAAATGCGCGGCATCGTCCGCATATTCAATTTGATAATTTGAAAGATTTTTATATTGAATTTCATAAGTGGATTTAACCATGTCGCGGCCATACGGGAGGGTTGCTGCCAATATGACGACAGGAGTCTTTATTCTTGCCAAATCTTCCCTTAGGTCCAATTTAAGTAAATCTGTATAGCCGTACACATAGGTCTTCCTATCCGCTTGCATCATCCAATTTACCAATTGTGGTCTTTTTTCCGCGTTCATGGTCATTCCCTTTGCCATTTGTTCCGCCATTGCCTTAAAATCAGATTCGCCCATCGCCAATAATTGTTCATTGTAGGAATTGTCATAGACCACATTTTCACTCTTAAAATTAGGAATCATCAACGCCCCGATTGATGGTAGGGCGTCCACCACGATTACTTTTTTAAAGTTTTTATTTTCCTCCGTTGCCAACCACAACCCTAATGTGCCTCCTAAGCTGTGTCCAATTAGGGTCGCGTTCTCTAACTTATTTGTATCAATGTATTCAGAAATACCTTCCATTACTTTAGGGAGCCATGGCCCTTCAATGGGCTCCACCTCCCCAAAGCCCGCAAGCGTAAAAAGATGACATTCGTTATTTTTTGACAGTTCCGCTACCGTATCTTCCCAAACGGTATCGGTACAGGTAAAACCCGGGAATAAAAGGATTGGGTCTCCCGTTCCAACCACCTTTACATCAAATGGTCTTTCTTGAGAAATAAGGATATTGGAAAAAATAAGAAATACTAAAATCGATAAATTCTGAATCGTTTTCATAAAGAGATTTTTAAGTTATTTTCCCTTTAGATACAATTCTCTTAAAATGTTACATCCATTTCAGAAAAATAAATTGCAGGTAGAAATTTGTTCGGTTTTCTCAATCTTTTAAAACCCTATTGTTCCTCTTCTAGCTGTATTCTCTTCATCGCTAAGGAAGCAAAAAGAAATGCCAGTAGAAGAAAAAATGCTGCTAGGGTATAGGGTGCCCCTGGGTAGTAAACATTCCCTTCCGGGCGAATAAAGAAATAGAATACGGGAGAAAATATGAGTTGGCCCAAAATTGCGGTCACACTGACCAGTCCCGTAATAGAACCCTGCAGGTTTCCTTGTTCTTTTTCGGATACTTGGTTTGAAATTAAACCTTGTACCGTAGGCCCTGCAATACCACCTAAAGCATAAGGAATTAGGAAGGCGTATAACATCCAAGGTTCTGTGGCTAGCGAAAAGAGGAACATTCCCACCGTCCAGAGCAGAAATCCTACGGTAACTACTACCCGCTTACCAAATTTTTTGACCAAAACCCCTACCAAGAATCCCTGTACCACGGCCACAAGTAGCCCGACTACCATGAGCGAAATCCCTATTTCCTTTGGACTCCAATTATAGCGTTCTATCCCATAATAAGACCAGGTGGACGGTAATGCTTGGCCGGCCAAGTTAGCTAAGAAAAAAGCAAAAATTAGTAATAAAACTCCCTTATAGTTTCTAAGTGCAACCAAGGATACTCCAGGTATCATCTTAAGAAAATTTATCTTTCTTCTGTTCTCTTTAGTTAAGGACTCTGGAACAAAAAGCCACCCAAAAAGAAAGTTGGAAAAGGTAAGTCCCGCCGCAATGTAGAATGGTAATCTGATATCGATTTCTCCAAAAAACCCACCAATTCCCGGGCCTATGATAAATCCTAGTCCAAAAGCCGCGCCGATTAGCCCAAAATTCTTGGCCTTATTTTCTTTGGTGCTAATATCCGCAATATAGGCGGATGCTACCGTAAAGCTTGCCCCAGTAATACCCGCTAAAAATCGTCCCAAGAATAACCAAGTGATTGTCGGTGCCCAAGCGTGTATCAAATAATCAATACTTAATCCTAAAAGCGCTATCAAGAGTATAGGACGTCTTCCGTATTGGTCCGAAATCTCCCCCAAGACAGGAGAAAAAAGAAATTGCATCCCAGCAAAAGCCGTAGTCAACCACATACCGTAGAGGACTGCCATATCTATTCCCTCTCCTGTCAATTCCATTATCAATTCTGGAATAATAGGAAGGATAATTCCAATCCCAATAACATCAACAAGAATAGTGACGAATATGAAAAGTAATGCGGTTTTCTTTGGTTGCATAAGAGCGACAAAAATCGGTTAAAAAAAGAAACCACAGAAAGAAATATTCCTCTAGTCGAATACAATTTTAGTATATTGAACTGAAAATCTTGAAACTACACCATCCTTATGAAAAAAGTGATTCCAATCGTTTTAATTTTGATGCTATGTATTGCGTTTTCTTGCAATGAGCAGGTAGTAGAAGAAAAAGTGCGGGAAAAACCGAACATTATTTTTATCATGTCCGATGATCACGCTTATCAAGCTATTAGTGCTTATAACGATAAACTCATACAGACTCCTAATATTGATAGAATCGCAAAAGAGGGCATCACTTTTACAAATGCCAGTGTCACAAATTCAATTTGTGCACCTTCAAGGGCAACAATTCTTACCGGAAAACATACGCATATCAATGGAAAAACGGATAATCAACGCCCTTTTGACACCACACAGGTAACCTTCCCCCAATTATTTCAAAAGGCCGGCTATCAAACAGCTATGTTCGGGAAGCTCCATTTTGGAAACAACCCGAAGGGAGTGGATGATTTTATGATTCTTCCCGGGCAAGGGAGCTATATCAATCCCGATTTCATTACCAAGGATGGGGATACGACGATTACCGGATACGTGACCGATATTATAACCGATGTCACTTTAGAATGGTTGGATACCAAAAGAGACCCAGATAAACCTTTTATGCTCATGTACTTGCACAAGGCACCGCACCGTCCGTGGTGGCCAAGTCCGGAAAAATTCGAGGAATTTTATGGCAAGACATTTCCAGAGCCTGACAACCTTTTTGATGATTACAGTAATAGGGGAACCGCAGCGAAAACGGCAGAAATGAATTTATTACGTCATATGATGTACAATCATGATAGCAAAATTCGTCCTGCACTGACTAAAAGGATGAACCCAGAACCCTTTGTGCCAGAATATGAAGGTTCGTTTGACAACCCCTATACTAATAGAGTCAATGAGGATCAAAAGGCCTTATACGAACCCATATTGGATAAGATAAATGAGGACTTTGAAGAGAATTGGCCGAAAATGACCAAAAAAGAAAAAATGCAATGGAAGTACCAACGTTACATGCAGGATTATCTAGCATGTATTTCCTCAGTAGATGATAATGTCGGACGGGTATTGGACTATCTGGACACAAACGACTTAACTGGGAATACCATGGTAATCTATACCTCGGACCAAGGTTTTTACCTCGGTGAACATGGTTGGTTCGATAAACGGTTCATATATGATGAGTCCTTTAAAACGCCATTATTGGTTAGATGGCCCAATGAAATTAAGCCTAGCATCACCAACGAAGAAATGGTTCAAAACCTGGACTTTGCCCAAACTATGTTGGAAGCCGCACAAATTGATGCTCCAGATGATATGCAAGGCGAAAGCCTTATGCCTCTACTGACCTCTAACGACGCGGAATGGACTAGAGATGCGGTTTACTATCATTACTACGAATATCCCGCGGTACACCAAGTGAAAAGACATTACGGGATTGTTACAATCGACTATAAACTTGTTCACTTCTACTACGATGTAGATGAGTGGGAGCTTTATGACCGTAAAAAAGACCCTAATGAAATGAACAATGTCTTTGACGAACCTGAATATGCCGATGTAGTGACTGATCTAAAAATAAGGCTAGAAGAACTTAGAAAACAATATGGCGATTCGGATGAATTAAATCAAAAGTACATTGATTTGCATCTAGAAAATGATATTAAGTCACCGCTCGACTCCGAATAGTAAAAAAGAAAAAGGCTCCCTAATCGGGAGCCTTTTTAATAAATGAATAATGTTATAATTAATTGTTGAGTGCCTTAGCGCGATGATGGATTTGACCTCCCTGTAGTTCGGTCTAATTGTTCAGCGCTTCCGCTCCCGATGGATTTGACCTCCCTGCCGTTCGGTCTAATTGTTCAGCGCTTCCGCTCCCGATGGATTTGACCTCCCCGCCGTTCGGTCTAATTGTTCAGCGCTTCCGCTCCCGATGGATTTGACCTCCCCGCCGTTCGGTCTAATTGTTCAGCGCTTCCGCTCCCGATG